>NZ_JAJNOS010000001.1:0-517957 GCF_021044725.1 Clostridium sp. NSJ-145 | reverse complement strand
ACCTCCTATTTGTCGTGTCAAAAAACTTGTTCATTTAGAAATAATTTCATATAAATATATGAATAAAAAATAAAAAGACCGTCTACTGAAATGATTTTAAAAATCATTTCAGAGACAGCCCCTTTTTTTATTTGAATTCCGAGTATATTTAAATAAAATTATTTTTTCAATTATATAAAGCATAAAATTTGTAAAATAGATAGTTAATAACTAGAAAATAGTAACAATTAGTAGATATTTAGGCATACAATGTAGTAAATAATGTTTGAAAAACAATAAATATATAACAAGGAGAAAGATAGTGGGATCAGATAAAAATAGGATACAAGAATCTAAAGGTTACGGAAGAGAATGTGATGAAGAATACTATATGAAAGAGTGTTATCATCAAGACTATGATTGTAAATGTGATGATAAAGAATATGATAGAGACTGCTATGATTATGATAAGAAGTATGACCATAAGGAATATGATAAGAAGTGCGATGATCATGATTATGACAAAAAGTGCGAACATGATTACGATGATAGAAAGTGTGAACACCATGACTATGATAAAAAGCATGATGTAAAAGTAATTCAAACAAAAGTAATAAAAGGAACAGGTTGTAAGGACTTCTTTTTAGAAGCTGATTTTGATTTTCCACAAGGAACACCATTGTATTTAATTGAATCTATAGACACCTGGGTAGATGTATATGATACTAAAGTAATTTGTGAAGATAAGGTTATATTTAATGCATGGGTATATAAAAATATTATTTATAAGGTTGTAAGCGGAAGTCCAGTACAAGATGATGGAGTAACTGTAACAGGAGGCGTAGATCATATTACTAAAGCCATTCCATTAGCAGGATGTATTAATATAGATACAAAAAAATGTGGAAAGCTTGATCCATGTAGAGATTTTGCGGAAGTAATAAAAGCTAAAGTTATAGGACATGTAGAAGATAAGCTAGAGAAAGTAGAAATTAAGCAAGGTAATGGTGAATCATTTAACCCACCAGTATTTGTTTATGGAAGTCTTCATGAAAAAATGTGTGTAAGAATTGATTTAAAGGTTGTAAGATGGGAACACGTATCTGTTGAAATTGAAGATAAATGTTAGTACCATTTAATAAGGGGGGAATTGATTATTCCCCCCTTGAATTATATATAAATATTTACAGTTCTTGTAACTAAAACAGTAACTTGTACGATAAATTGTCCTTTAAACTCATTATAAATAGTTTCATTATCAAGAGTAGTAGGCCTACTTAAGTTATGAACTTCAGATACATAAATGCTGCTTACTTTACAGTCATCAGAGTCTTTAATTTTATCATTATACTCTGTAACTAAGTCGATACATAGTGAAAATGGAATTGATAAGTGAATATATTGAATAGTTCCATTAATAGCATCCATATCTAATGAAAGATAAGTTTTATAATTAATATCTATATAAACAAATCCATTGGCAAAGGCTTTTTCACCACTTATGTCTATTTTAGTAATATCAGCTTTAGCCATTACTTTAGTAATCTTCCAAATTGGTTTTATTGGATCTGATAAATCTATGATTTTTTCTAAGAAAAGTTCAGAATGACCTTTTCCTAAAATAACGTCTGTTTCTATTAATTTTCTCATAGAAAGCTTACTTATATTATGATAAAGATTAATAGATGATGATGGATGGTCTTCAGCATTATTATTTATAATTAATGGATTACCTTTAGGTACAAATATATTATTATCTAAATAGTTATGGTTATTTGATGGAGATGAAGTTATGTTTAAGCATTTATCATAGTTTAAAGATGAATTATCACTGTTTAAATTTATATTATTATTATTATTATTATTATTAGCACTTGAGTAATCATTAGCGATATTAGAATTAATATCATTATAATTGAAAAGATGGTTATCATTATATGTTGCTATTGAAATAGATAGAAATAATGTTACTTCACATAAGTTAACGTCTAAGAAAAGAGGACAAGGAAATTTTTTAAGAGAGTATATTGGAAGCGGCCTAGATAATAAATTTATTTTAGTATTTAAGGAGTTAACTAAACCTAATTTAGAAATATTACAATATAATGGTTTATGGAAAAATACTTTCTTATATTTAATTAATTGTTTACTAGTATAGTGGCTATATATTATATTTTTATAATTTATAACTATATCATAATTCCCATAGACTAAAATATTATTTTTAGATATAATTTTTGAAAATATCTTTAAGTTAGTGATTTTAATGCCATTAATAATTGAGTATTTAGGATATTTAAAACTATTAACATCATATATCTTAAATTTAATTTCTTTTAAAGAACTTTCAGACAAAAGGTGTACCTCCAATGGAAGGATTAGTATTAATACTAGTTTATGATTTTAAATGTTAAGAGTTACAATTTAGAAAATTTAATAGATATTATATAGATGGAGTACAACTTATTATTAAATAAAGTTTCTGTAGAAATTGTTAAATAAAAAAGCTTGTTTTATATAATACTAATGTTATACAAAAGACAAAATAGTATAACTGGAGGTTAAGTTATGGAAGAGCGCATTAATAATCAAGAAGAGCATAACAATAAAAAGAAGAAGAGCATTGTACACTCCGAAGCATTTCCGGGAATTCTTTTAGTTATTGCAACGGTATTAGCTTTAATTTTAGCAAATACTCCATTAGATAAATATTATGAATACATTTTAAAGGATATAGGCTTTGGTGAGTTTAATCTTCATGTATTGATTAATGATTTTCTAATGGCGATATTCTTCTTAGTTGTAGGTTGCGAGATTAAGAGAGAGGCAGTATTTGGAAAGTTATCAAATATAAAAGCGGCATCTTTTCCTATTATTGCAGCTATAGGAGGAATGGTTGCACCGGCTATAATATTTACTTTATTTAATTATAATAGTGGATTTGAAATTGGTGCAGGAATACCATTATCTACAGATATAGCTTTTGCTATAGGTATCTTTACAATTTTAAGTAAGAGGTTGAATCCATCATTAAAAGTATTTTTACTTACTTTAGCAGTTGTAGATGACCTGCTTTCTATAGTTATTATAGGTATATTTTACTCTTCAAAGTTTAATATAACAGCAATTATTGCAGCTATAGTTCTTATAGTAATATTATTTTTAATAAAGACTTTAAATAAGAAAAATAGACTTTGGCCATATATGATAGTAGGTTTTTGTTTATGGCTAGCAACATACTTTAGTGGAATACATGCAACTATAGCAGGAGTTATCCTAGCTTTAAGCTTACCATTAACTAAAGATGGTAATAAGTCAAATGATTTAAGTCTTAGAGTACAGCATGGACTTGAACCTTTAACAAATTACTTTATATTACCTTTATTTGCATTTGCTAATACAGGTGTAAATTTAAGCGGTTCAATAAACCTATTTAAGGAATATCCTCTTATGACAGGCATAGTTTTAGGATTAGTTATAGGAAAGCCTATTGGTATTATGACATTTACATATATAGCAAGTTTGTTTGGAATAACTAAAAAACCAAACAATGCTAGCTGGTTTGATGTATTTGCGGTCTCTGTTCTTGCAGGTATAGGATTCACAATGTCTATATTTGTGTCAGAGCTTGCTTTTAAAGGATCTTTAGAAGAGTTAAATGCATCAAAGGTATCTATTTTATCAGCATCTGTTATATCTATAATCTTTGCTTTTATAGTATCGCTTTTTAATAAGAAAAAGGTAAAATAGACTATATTAAATAATAATTATTATTGATTAACTTATCAAATGAATATATAATGTATTTAAATAAGATAGTTGAGAGGAGTTGGGGATACTTGACTAAACCAATTAAGAAAAAAGATTTGATAATCATTGGTGGTGGACCCGCAGGATTAACAGCGGCTATTTATGCAGCAAGAGCTAATTTGGATATGCTGCTTTTAGAAGATAAAATCCTAGGAGGACAGGTGCGTAACAGCTATACTATAGAAAATTATCCAGGGTTTAAGAAGATAAGTGGAGCTGAACTTGCAGATTTCATGCAAAGCCAAGCAGAAGAAGTAGGCGCTGTTATAGACGAGTTTGATGTAATTGAAAGAGTTGACTTTAGTGGAGAAGATAAAATAATTGAAACTGGAGATTATATTTATCATGCTGATGCAGTAATTATAGCTACAGGAGCAAATCCAAAGAAGCTACCTATTCCTAATGAGAAAAAATTTGAAGGCAAAGGCGTGCATTATTGTGCTGTATGTGATGGCGCAATGTATAAGGATAAAGTTGTAGCTGTAGTTGGTGGAGGAAATGCTGCTTTAGAAGAGGCAACATTCTTAAGCAGATTCGCTGAAAAAGTATATATTATAAGAAGATACGATTACTTTAAAGGTGAAAAAGCTACTCTTGATGATGTTATGAACAACCATAAGATAGAAGTATTATTTAATGAAGACTTAGTTAATGTAGAAGGTAGCAATTTTGTTGAAAAAGCTATAATAAGAAATACTAAGGATAATACAGAAAGAGAAATAGCGCTTGAGGCTGTATTTGGATATATAGGAACTGAACCTAAGACAGATTTAGTTAGAGATTTTATTAAGATGACTAGAACTGGATATATTGTTACAGATGAGAGTATGATGACTAATATCAAAGGTGTATTTGCTGCAGGCGATGTAAGAGAAAAAGAATTTAGACAAATAACTACTGCAGTAGCTGATGGAACAATAGCTGCATTAGCGGCAGAAAAGTATATAGTAGATAAGAGGAGAGAAAAATAATGATAAAAATATATTCAACATCATGGTGCCCATCTTGTGTAAAGGCAAAGAGATTCTTTGAGATGAAGGGTTGGGAGTACGAAGAAATAAATGTTGCTGATAAACATGAAGATAGAGAAGAAGTAATGAGAGTTTCAGGACAAAGAACAGTTCCAGTTATAGATATTGATGGAGAAATAATTGTAGGTTTCGATAAGAAAAAGATTGAAGAAGCAATGGAATAATAATCTTTGCTGAATGAAAAGATAAGGGATTTAGTCAGATTTATAAATCTGACTAAATCTTTTTTTCTTTAGGAAATTATATATTTAGAGATATAATATACGGAATAATTTTAATATTAGGTGAGTTAAATTATAGACTAATAAAAATAGGAATTTTTAATAGAATTTAATAAAGATAATAGTTTGTAAAATAAGTATGGTAGTTACTTGATATATAGAAGACACTTTATAAGAGATTTAAGGAAAGGCTAGTTTATGGAGATAATAAAAGTTAATTAGAAAGGGTTTAAAGTTATTAATTTATTAGGTAAAGGAAAAGGTGGGTATTCATATTTAGTAACTGATGATAAAGAAAAATATGTTGTAAAACAAATTCATCATGAGCCTTGTGAATATTATCAATTTGGAAATAAAATAGAAATAGAGTTAATTGATTATTATAACAAAAATAAATGATAATACTTAGTACAATTTTTTTTACTGAGATTGTACTTTTTCTATGTAAAAATTAATAATTATATAGGAACATTACATACAAAAAGTTAATAAGAAAATAAGATTATAAGTTTAATTAAAAAGAGCATCTAAAAAGAGAGATGCTCCTTTTTTATGTGAATTATATTTA
The DNA here is from genome assembly GCF_021044725.1 of Clostridium sp. NSJ-145. Classification (NCBI taxonomy): domain Bacteria; kingdom Bacillati; phylum Bacillota; class Clostridia; order Eubacteriales; family Clostridiaceae; genus Clostridium; species Clostridium sp. NSJ-145. The sequence continues at coordinate 512,348 of NZ_JAJNOS010000001.1, read as the reverse complement.
AGTAAGTATATCGTTAATCAGTAGCTAGAGTATCATAAGTCTTCCAAAGCTGATAGCCATTTTTGCCTTCAAGCTTTACGTATATAGTGTCTGTGTCATCTTTATTATAGTAAGCTGTTGTTGAATTTGTGAATTTATATATGTCGCTTTCACCTATAAGCTTTTCACTGTTTCCACTGAAAAAAGAGATTCTAGCCTTTTTATAACCGTCAGGTAGAGCAGTTTCAACTTCTTTATAATCAAAGTAATAAGGAGTATTCTTAACTATTACTAACGGCATTAAAACTCCATCATCAGTTAATAGAGGCTTATAAGTACTATTATAAGCTGCAAGGAACTTTTGACCTTCTGAGTCAACCATAAGAGCATCACCACTTTTAGTATATTCCTGAAATGTAGCACCTTTCTCTAGATATTCATCAATAGGATATTTATTAGGGATATTATCTTGATTAACTTCTGTAGTACCACAAGAAACCAATGATGATACTGATATTCCTAATATGCAGATTATTAAAAATTTCTTCATACCTTTTCCATCCCCTTTATTATTGTGAACAAATATATTTATCTTAATATGATTATATGAGAGTTATTTAGTAAATATCTTTGTTAAATTTTAAAAACTAATTATATGATGAAAAGTTTTAGGAGATATTACTTTACTCTTAAAAATAGAAAAAATAGCATATGTATGTAATTAAATGGTATAATTAACAAAGTTATTAAAATAATTAGCTGAAGGGGGCAAAGGCTATGAATGAAAAAACATTAACTAAAAATAAACTATGGACAAGGGATTTCACCATTATTACTATTGGATCAATTATATCAATGCTAGGGAATGCAGTATCAGGATTTGCTATTGGTTTAGTAGTTCTTGACTACACAAATTCTACTTTCTTATACGCATTATTTATGGTTGTATATAATCTACCTAAAATTGTAGTACCGTTATTTGCAGGACCATATTTAGATAGATTTTCCAGGAAAAAGGTGATTTATACTTTAGATTTTTTATCTGCAGCAATTTATACGGGAATATTTTTCTTTATTAATAGTGGTAATTTCAGCTATGGAATATTAATAATTGTAAGTCTTTTTATAGGTTTAATAGATGGAATTTATATGGTGGCTTATGACAGTTTTTATCCTAATTTAATTTCTGAAGGAAATTTCTCAAAGGCATATTCTATTTCAAGTATGATTTATCCATTATCAGCATTTATGGTTCCAGTTGCGTCATTTATATATAATTCTATGGGTACAGCAGCATACCTTTTCTTATTTAATGCTATATCATTTTTTATTGCAGCATGCTTTGAGGCTACTATCAAATATAAAGAAACTCATATGTCAAAAGAAGAGCAAAAAGGCTTCGATTTTAAAGGATATAGGGATGACTTTAAGGAAGGTTTATCTTATATATGGGCCGAAAAAGGGCTTCTTGTTATAACTGTCTATTTCTGTTTAACAATGTTTGCAGGCAATGCAACACAAACAGTTTTATTACCTTTCTTTAAGAATAACCCTCAGTTGTTTACAAAAAGTACTATAGATGTTGTTACTTTATTTACTTTTGTAACAGGTTGTGGGGTAATAGGTAGGCTTATTGGAGGAATGATACATTATAAGTTTAAATATCCTACAAGTAAAAAGTTTATGATAGCTATTACAGTATATATGTCTATTTCTATAATCGAAGCAATTCAGTTATTCTTACCAGTAAAGATTATGATGTTATGTTTCTTTATAACTGGAATAATGGGAGTTACTTCATATAATATAAGAATTTCAGCAACACAAAGTTATGTTCGAGATGACAAGAGAGGAAGATTTAATGGAATATTTAATATGATATGTGCAGCTGGAGGAATATTAGGACAACTTTTAGGTGGAGGAATGGCAGAGTTTATTAGTGAAAGATCTGTAACTGTAATTTTTTCTATATTCAACATATTTGCAGTAATTTTTGTAATGTATAGAGGAAGAGAGTACGTTAAGAAGATATATAATCGTAAGGTATAAGATAGTAATATCACTGATGTAGTGGTCAAAAGGTGTTTTTATGGGATAAGTAAAGAGGGGATAGAAGATGAGATTAATAGATAATATATATATAGCAGAAATGATATTAATGCTTAGCAGCACTGTGATTAATGTTTTATTTCTGGCAGGTTTTATATCAGATGCATACGTTCAATATGGATTTATCTTAGTAATTTTATGCGGGATAGGAATAAACTATTTACTTATGAAAGAGAAAAATAATAAGAAAGAGAAGGTAGTTAAGCTAAGGACTAAGAAAAATATTTTATCAATTATTATTGTAGTAGTAATTTGTTTAAGTTGGATAACAACTTATTATTTAGCAATATTTAATAGGTGATTATAGTTGAATTTAAATCTTAATTAATAATTAAGATTATGTAATTTTACTATTATAAATTGGAAAATTAATATATAATAGTTAAGGGGTTAATTAGATATTTCTTATTTGGAGGTAATTAAATGGAATTTTTAGAAATTATAAAAGCCATAATACTAGGAATTGTAGAAGGTATTACAGAATGGCTACCTGTTAGTAGTACAGGACATATGATATTAGTAGATGAGTTTTTAAAACTAAATGTATCACCAGAGTTTATGGAGATGTTTTTAGTAGTTATCCAGCTTGGTGCTATTATGGCAGTTGTTATTTTATATTGGAAGAAGATTTTCCCGTTTACATTTGATAAAAAGGGGATGCATATAGAAAAAGAAACTTTCTCTATGTGGTTTAAAATAATAGTTGCTTGTTTACCAGCTGCAGTAGTTGGACTTTTATTTGATGACTACCTTAATGCATTATTCTATAATCCAACAACAGTTGCAATAATGTTAATTTTATTTGGTATTTTATTTATAGTTGTTGAAAACTATAATAAAGGTAAGAGACCAACAATTAACAGTTTAGCAGATATTACGTATACTACAGCTATAATTATTGGAATATGGCAACTTATAGCGGCAGTATTTCCAGGAACTTCACGTTCAGGAGCAACTATAGTAGGAGCATTATTAATTGGGGTATCTAGAACTGTAGCAGCTGAATTTACATTCTTCCTTGCTATACCAGTTATGTTTGGTGCAAGTGCATTAAAGCTACTTAAGTTTGGATTTAGCTTCACAGGAAATGAACTTATGTTATTAGTTGTAGGGTTAGTTGTTGCTTTTGTAGTATCAGTATTAGCAATTAAATTCTTAATGACATATATCAAGAAGCATGATTTTAAAGTATTTGGATGGTATAGAATCGTACTTGGTATAATAGTTCTTGCATATTTCTACATAATTAAATAATTGTATTTAAAGGATTGTCTATTAGTGACAATCCTTTTTTTATAGAGATTTTTAGATAGTTTCAAAAATATTCATATAAAGCTTGGATTATATTAGATATAATTATAGAGAGATTTAATTAAAAGGTAGAATATTGTATAGTAATTTACACTGTATTTTTGTATTGGCGGTGTATAAACAATTTTAGACTACTTTAAGGAGAGGGAAGTATAGATATGGTAGAATTTTTAAGGGCTAGTGAGAAAGATTTAGACAAGCTTTATAAGGTTATAAGGAATGCTTTTGATGAGGATAAGAAAAATTACGGCAGTGGACCTGAATATTATGAAGATAAAAATAAATTAAAATATTATTTAAGCAATTTAACATGTTACAAGGCTGTTATTGATAATGAGATAATTGGTGGAATGATTATATTTAATCTAGGTGGAGGACGATATAGACTTGGAGCTATTTTTATTGATACAGAGCATCAAAATAAGGGGATAGGCACAAAGGCCATAGAGTTTTTAGAGGAAACTCATAAGGATGCAGAAGTATGGGAATTAGATACTCCCTATAAAAATTATAGAGATCAGCATTTTTATGAAAAATTAGGTTATAAAAAGGTAGCAGAAACAGTTGCTGAGAAAAATGGTTTTTACCTTTTTATATATGAAAAGATAATTCGTAGAAGTGTATTTAAGTAAAGATGGGATAAACTCTTTATTTCTTTATTAACGTATCATTAATATATATATATTATACCAATTGAGGCATTAATTGTAGCGTATTATGTTCCTGAATTTCCATAAGATAAAGGTATCATATAATTAAGGAGAAAAATTTATGAACAAATATGCAAATCAAAGTAAACAACAAGGACAACAAAATTCTATGCAGAGCAATGCTATGGGAAATCAAAACCAAGGACAAATGCAAAGCAGTGCACAAATAGACCAAAATATTGAAAATTACAAAAAACAACAACAAAAAAATTCACTTCAATAGTGAAAAGCTAAAGCTTAACCTAAATGTCACGGGTTATTTAGTGATTTAGATAAAAGAGTTCATTAAAAAAATAGGCTGTATCTAAAATTGCACAGCCTATTTTTATTGCTTATTATTTAGAAAAGTTATCTATGAAAGAAATCATATTCTATTATGGAAAACTTATTTCTTTTGAGAAAAGAAATAAAATTACTAGTTAAGATAATTTACAAATTCCTTATGAAGGTCACCTTTAAGGTTGAATTCTAGCTCTTTAAGAACTGTATTTATAGCTTTTAGAGTTATATAAAGCTTTTCTTCATAGCAATTTTCACCCATATGACCTATTCTAAAGATTTTATCTTGTAAGAAGTCAAATCCTCCAGCAATTATAATGTTATGTTCAGAATATAATTTATTAAATAAATCTTTATAGTTAATTCCTTCAGGAACTAATACTGTAGAAACTGTATTAGAGTGACAGTCTTTAGATAATAATTCTAAGCCACATTCTTTAACAGCATATCTACAAGCTTCAGCATAACGTTTATGTCTTTGAAGTACATCTTTATCTCCTAGGAAATTATCTAGTGCTTTATCAAAGGCATAAATATCGCTTATAGGTTGAGTATATGGAAACCATTTATTTTCATACCAATCATTCCAAATTGTAAGGTTAGCATAGAAACTTCTTATAGGTGTTTCACGGCTATTCATAGCCTCTATAGCATCTTCGCTAATGCTTAGGAAAGTTAATCCAGGAGGAGCTGAAAGACATTTTTGAGAGCCTCCTAGAGCTATATCGATATTCCATTCATCAACTTGTATTTCTTCTCCGCCGATACTTGAAACTGAATCAACTATTGATAATATATTATATTTCTTTAATAGAGGACAGATATCTTTTATTGGATTTGTTATACCAGATGGAGTCTCACAGTGAACTACAGTTGCAACTTTAAAGTCATGATTTTCTTTTAAGAATTCTTCTAATTTTCCTATGTCTATTCCACGATCTCTTTCACCACTGAAAAATGTTACTGTTCCACCATACATTTCTGCAAAATCTTTAAAACCATATCCAAAGATACCATTTTCAATACAAAGGACTTTATCACCTTCTTCTATTAGTGAAGCACAAGCAGCTTCAAGGCCAAGTATTCCTTCACCATCTAAGATTAGAACTTGGTTTTTTGTATGCATTATATTTTGAAGTTTTTCACAGGTGTTTTTATAAAAATCATAAAATTCAATATCTAAGTCAGGATTTGTTATCGGTTTTCCCATAGCTTCTCTGACATTTTCTCTTATAAACGTTGGTCCTGGTGTCATTATTAATTTATCCATAGCTTTTAACCTCCCTAAATCTCTGTTTTGATATGTCTTACTTTAAATCCAGCTTTAAGAGCGACTGAAACTGGCACTGCAATTACTGTTCCTACGATACATTGCATTGTATTGCCCCATATTGATTGAAGAGGAACTATCCAGTTACCATATAAGATTCCTTCAGTTATATAGTAACCTAAAATCATAGTAATAAAGGCTAGTGCTAGTCCTATACCAGTGTAAAAAATACTTTGTTTTTTGCTATTAGCTTCTTTAAAAGACCAAGTACCAATAGCGTACCCCATAATAAATCTAATAATTAATGTAAATGGTGCCCAAACTACCCAAGCACTTGTTAAATCAAATAATGCCATTCCTATACCACCAGAAATTGCCCCGGCCTTTTTACCAAAAACCATTGCTATAGTAAAGAACATAACATTTCCTAAATGAAATAAACCTCCACTTGTAGGTCCAGGAATATTAATAAATCTAGTAGCTACATAAACCAAGGCGATAAACAATCCGTACATAGCTATTTCTTTTGCATTAAATTTTTGTTTAGAATTAGTAGTCATAAAATTAAATCCCCCTTATTTATTACGTATAATTTAAATCATAATACTATCATAGGATAAAGATGGAATAATGCAAGTGTATCGATACAATGTTAGTTTAATTATATGTAAAGATGAAAGATATGCTTAGGTGAAATTAAAAATTGACTTTGTAAATGGGAAGAAGTAATTAGAGGATAAATAGCTGGAAAAGTGTTTTTATTTTATAGGTAAAATGCATAACAAATTTTTATGAAAATACTTGATAAAAATGATATTTTAATGTCGTAAAATCATAGGAAGTTTAATAAATGACTGTAAGTTAGTGAAATAGAGCGTTTATCTATATGTTGTATATCTGATGATAAAAAAACATATATATAGTGTATAAAACGAAGATTTTAGATAGGAAATTAAAGATTTTTAATGAAAAATTCGTTGAAATTGGGATTGGACAAATATGCAGAAATTTAGTAGTTGGAGTATAATAATTTAAGTGATAATTATTAAATTTTTAAAAAGTAAGAAGATGAGAAAATGGGTTTAGGGGGATACATAAAGCATGGATATAATGAAAAGAGATGGTAGCATCGTTGAGTTCGATAAATCTAAGATTCGTGAAGCTATAATGAAATCTATGAAAAATGGTAGTGGTATTGTTATGCCAGATATAGCTAGACTAATAGCAAATGATGCAGAGAAGCACTTTAGCAAAGAAAAGGAAATGGCTACTATTTATAAGATAGAAACTTATGTTTATGATAGATTAGTACATTATGGACAATCAGTAACTGCTAGAGCTTATGAAGGATATAGAGCAGTTCAGGAATTTAAGAGAAATACAAATACTACAGATGAAAGTATTTTAAATCTTCTAGATAGAAACAATGAAGATGTAATGAAGGAGAATTCAAATAAAAATCCTGTTGTAGCAGCTACACAAAGAGATTTAATAGCTGGTGAGGTATCTAAAGATATTTCAAGAAGAAAGCTTATACCAGCACATTTAGTTCAAGCGCATGATGAAGGGGCAATTCACTGGCATGATATGGACTATACATTATCTCCTATATTTAACTGTTGTTTAGTCAATTTAGAGGATATGTTTGAAAATGGTACTGTAATAAATGATAAGTTAGTTGAAACGCCAAAATCTTTTGGAACAGCTTGTACAGTAGCTACACAAATAATAGCTCAAGTTTCATCTAATCAATATGGTGGTCAAAGTATTACAATAAAGCATTTAGCTAAGTATTTAAAAGTTACAGAAGATAAAGCTTATAAGTTTTATATAGATAAATATAAAAATGAAGAGTTAGCAAAATCTCTTGCTAAAGATATGAAGATGAAGGATTTAAGAGATGGTGTTCAAACAATAAGATATCAATTAAGTACACTTCAAACTACTAATGGGCAAGCACCGTTTAGTACAATTTATTTAGAGATCGAAGTAGGTCATCCATATGAAGAGGAAATGGCTTTAATATGCGAAGAAATGATAAAACAAAGATTAGAAGGGATGAAGAATTACAAAGGTCAAGTAATTGGAGAAGCATTCCCTAAGTTAGTTTATCTTCTAGATGATCATAATTGTCTTGAAGGTGGTAAATATGATTACATAACAAAGCTTGCAGCGGAATGTACTGCTAAAAGATTAGTTCCAGATTATCAATCTGCAAAGATAATGAGAGAGAACTATGAAGGGAATACTTTCCCACCAATGGGTTGTAGATCACATTTAAGTCCATGGAAAGATGAGAATGGAAATTACAAATGGTATGGCAGATTTAACCAAGGTGTTATTTCTTTAAATTTACCACAAATAGCTATAGTTGCTGAAAAAGATATGGAGTTATTCTGGGAGATGTTAGATCAAAGATTAGAGATGTGTAAAGAAGCTCTAATGATTAGACATAATATGTTACTTGGAACTTCGTCTGATACATCACCTATCCACTGGCAACATGGAGCTATTGGAAGACTTGAAAAAGGGGAAAAAATAGACAAGCTTCTTAAAAATGGCTATTCAACATTATCATTAGGTTATGTTGGAATTCATGAAATGGTTCAAGCAATGATAGGAGTTTCTCATACTACACCAGAAGGTGAAAAGTTTGCCCTTGAGGTTATGACTCACATGAAGAATAAGTGTGATGAATGGAAGAAAGAAACAGGACTAGGATTTGGGTTATATGGAACTCCAGCAGAAAGTTTAATTTATAGATTCTGTAGATTAGATAGAGCGAGATATGGAGAAATTCCTAATGTAACTGATAGATTATATTATACAAACTCATATCATGTTCATGTTTGTGAGAATATAGATGCATTTAGTAAATTAAAATTTGAATCTCAATTCCATTCAATAAGTAATGGTGGATGTATTTCATATGTTGAAGTACCAGATATGAGTAAGAATTTAGAAGCAGTTGAGGCTGTAATTAATTTTATTTATCATAATATTCAATATGCTGAAATAAATACTAAACCTGATGTATGCTATGAATGTGGATATACTGGTGAAATTCAATTAGATAAAGAAAGCTTAACTTGGTTCTGTCCTTCTTGTGGAAACAAGGATGAAGAAAAAATGCAAGTTATGAGAAGAACTTGTGGATATATAGGAACAAATTTCTGGAATAAGGGAAGAACGGCAGAAATTGGAGATAGAGTTCTTCATTTATAATAGTTAAAATTTAATAATTAAAAGTTAATAATTAATGAAAAAAGCCAGCATAAAGCTGGCTTTTAAACAATTTTTTTGAGGAGTGATACAGGTGAATTATTCTCAAATTAGAAAATTTGATGTTACAAATGGTCCTGGAATTCGTACAACTCTTTTTGTAAGTGGATGTACTAATAACTGTCCAGAATGTTTTAATAAAGAGCAACAAGATTTTAATTATGGTCAAAAGTGGGATAGAGAAACTGAAGAAAGTTTTTTATCTTATGTAAAAAGTCCCAATGTTGTTGGGGTAAGCATATTAGGTGGTGAGCCTATGGAGCAGACAATGGATTCTTCTTTAGTAGATTTATTAAGAAGAATTAAAAAAGAAACAGGAAAGAGTATTTGGCTTTGGTCTGGTTTTACATATGAAAGTATAATTCAAGATGAAAAAAAGAAAGAGATTTTAGAATGTATCGATGTGCTTGTAGATGGTAGATTTATAGTAGCTCAGAGAAATCTTAATCTTAAATATAGAGGTTCAGAAAATCAAAGAGTTATTAATGTACCTAAGTCTTTAGAAGAGGGAAAAGTAATAAGTGAAATTTAATCGAAAATAATTTATCGTTTTTAGAATAAATCCATAAATATTCCAAACAATACTAAGTGAAAATAAAAGTTTGCTAACTTGAATTGATACAGGGTATATAAATTTGAGAGCATATGAAGAAATTTTACTAGGAGAGATATTTATGGATTTATTATTATATTTTTTATTTAATTTTTTTATTTATGGTTTTATTGGATGGATACTAGAAAATGGATTTTGTTACTTTAAAACTGGTCATGTACAAAAGGATGGGTTTTTATATAGTCCTTTTAAACCTATGTACGCAATAGCTATGTCAGTTTTAGTTTTATGTTCAAAGTCTAAAAGTATTGATACTTATACTCTTGCTACCTTATGTTTGATAATTCCAACATTTGTAGAATTTGTTACTGGTCTTATAATGAGAGAATATTTTAAAAAGGATTATTGGGATTATTCAGAGGTGAAGTATAATTATAAAGGAATAATCTGTTTAGAATTTTCTCTTATTTGGACAGTTTTATCATTTATAGCAGTTAGATATATTCAAATTGGAATAGTAGATAGGGTGTATAGTTCTATAAAGGGTTATTGGGGCAATACGTGGTATTTATTTGTTATTGCATTAGTTCTAGATGCTATTAAGACTATAAAAGTGATGCAGATAAAAAATAAAGCTGTAAATTAGAAGTTTTTAATGAAAATAAATTCTGTTATACTATAAATTACATTTTACAAAGATATTTAAAAAAAGTATAATAGCATAGAAAGATGTGAAGCATATTATTTAATTATTGTTGTGAAATGAATATAACATAATGATTAAATTAATTGTTGACAAGATAAGTAATAAATGATAGAATAACTTGTGTCAAGAAGAAACCGCCGTTTCTCACCTTACGGCAAAGCTTAGTAGGGTTAGATTATTCGAATTATATCTAGATTTGCATATCTAGAATGTGATAGATAATAGAGGACGGCATTATGCCGTCCTTTTATTATATGTGTTTTTTTCATCGAAACTTATTGGAGGTGAATGATATAAGTAAAAACTACATTTGTAACGAAAGCATAAGAGAGAAAGAAGTTAGAGTTATCGCCGCTGATGGAAGTCAGTTAGGAGTTATCTCAACTCAAGAAGCTCAAAGAATCGCAGACGAGAAGGAATTAGATTTAGTAATGATTTCTCCTACTGCTAACCCACCGGTTTGTAAGATAATGGACTTAGGGAAATACATCTATGAGCAATCTAAAAAAGAAAAAGAAGCTAAGAAAAAGCAAAAGGTTACTGTTTTAAAGGAAGTAAGATGTAGTCTTACAATAGAAGACAATGACATTGCAATAAAAGCTAAAAATGCTAGAAAATTCTTATTAGATGGGGACAAAGTTAAAATTACTATCAGATTCAAAGGTAGAGAAGCAACACTTGCTCATTTAGGAAATAGAATCCTTGATAAGTTTGTTGCATTACTTGAAGATGTTTGTGTGGTTGAAAAGCCAGCTAAAAACGAAGGTAGAAATATGACTATGGTTTTAGCCCCAAAAAAAGCATAGACTGAGAGGAGTATTTGTTATGCCAAAAATGAAAACGCACAAAGGTGCAGCTAAGAGATTCAGAAAGACTGGAACAGGAAAATTAAAAAGAGCTAAGGCTTTCAAGAGCCATATATTAACTAAGAAGAGCGCTAAGAGAAAGAGAAACTTAAGAAAAGCTTCTTATGTTTCAACTACTCAAGAAAAAGCAATGAAGAAATTATTACCATACCTATAAGATAGAGGTTTAGGAGGATTTAAACAATGGCTAGAGTTAAAAGAGCGGTAAATTCGCGTAAAAATCATAAAAAAGTATTAAAGCTTGCTAAAGGTTACTACGGTGGAAAGAGCAGATTATTCAAGACTGCTAACGAATCAGTAATCAGAGCATTAAGAAATGCTTACGTTGGAAGAAGATTAAAGAAGAGAGATTACAGAAGACTTTGGATCGTAAGAATCAATGCAGCTGCTAGAATGAACGGAATGTCTTATTCTAGATTCATGAACGGATTAAAAGTTGCTGGTGTTGATATGAACAGAAAGATGTTATCTGAAATAGCTATCAACGATGCAAAAGCATTCGCTGATTTAGTAGTATTATCTAAGAACGCTTTAAACGCATAATATACATAAAAGAGTTGTCTAGCAGACAACTCTTTTTTGTATACTATTAAAATTAAATTTGAAAGAAATAAGATAATTAATAAATAATATTAGTAAAAGAAGAGCATTTAATAAGAAATTAGAGGGAAATTTCAAAAATATATTGTTAAATTAAAAACAATGTGTTAATATTTAATTAGCTAATAATTTAACAAAATAAATATTGATTTATTTTATAATAACTTTAAAAAGTATATTATAAGGTAAATTAATATCCCCTAAAAGGAGATACAGAAATAGTTTGATATTTCTGTATCTTTATTTTATATATAAATTTTATAAGAAAGAAATTTAAACACACAAGTTGTATATAAATTAACAAAAATAAGTGGGAATAATATAAAAATCACATGTGGATTTACAAAAGTTACACATGTGATTTTTATAAATTAATGTTTAGTTAACTATAAATTCATTTGAAGAACTTAAACTGGTGCCACCTTTTGTAACTTGATGAACTGTTACAGAATCATTGGATTCTAAAGATAAATCATCTACTCTAAGAAGAGTTGGGCTGATATAGATAGTTTCATATTTACGATCATTTATATATACTTTACTAAATATGGTAAAATTTTCTCCGCATACAAAAACTTGTTCATTTTCGTCAAAAACGTTGCTAACTGAGATTGTATCTATACCCATTTTAAGCTCAGTTGCTATAAATGGATTATTACCATTGTAGATGTATTTTTCACCATATAGCATGTCGTATTGAAGTAATTCAAGATCTTCCATATAATTTGATAAATTACTAGAATTGTTATGATATCTATTTAAAATTCCATTATCTATACCAACTCTATTTAATACAGATGAAGTTAATTGGAAGGCTTCTAATGTTTTATCTTCTTTTGCCATATTGAAATTATCCCATATTACATATTCAGTTTGAAATACTGAATTATTTAGTAAATCTTCATCTTCAAGACCTAATGTTGGAAGATGATCCCCGTACATTACTAAAACAACCTTTTCGTCTAGCTTTGATAATTCATCTATTAAATTCTGTATAAAATTGTCCATTTCATAAAGTTGATTTACATAGTAAGTAAAAGCATTTGTATCTTCTTCACTTTCAAGTCCAGTTACAGTAATTTTAGGATTTTCTAGTAAAGGTTCACTTGGATAGTGACCATGACCTTGAACAGATATTGTGTAGATGAAATCCTTATTATCTGTAGAGTTTAAGGTCTTTAATATTTCATTAGTTAAAACATAATCTTTAGACCAACCGGTAGGGGTAGTATCTAATTTCTCCATATACTCTAAAGAGGTAAAGGTATCGAATCCTAGTTGTGAAAAAACAAAGTCTCTATCGTAAAATGTACCAGTATTATTATGAATAGCATGAGTACTATAGTTGTTGTCTTTTAAGGTATAATTAACGCTTTCGCAAGTTGTATCTTTTAAAATAGTTTTATAAGGATATTCACCAGGTCCAAAGAAATCTAAACTCATACCTGAAATTACTTCAAATTCAGTATTTGCAGTTCCAGCCCCTACAGAGGGTACATTTAAATAACCTGAGGAATAATTGTTACTTAACTCTCTAAAATAAGGAATAGGATCTTGTGAAAAATTCAAGCCTTTTACTAATGTTGGATCAAAAAAAGATTCTAATTGTATCATTATAATATTAGGTAAATCTACATTAGATTTAGGAGTAAGTACAGTGTTATTTGATGCTAATAAAATTGAATCTTTTTCTGTTATTTCTGTATTTAGAATATTAGCTATAGTTTCTTTAGAGTAATTAGTGGGTTTCTTTATGCCTGTATTTAACAAAGTATTTGAGAAGCAATAAGGAAAACCATAGTCTAAATAAGCAAAGGCTATATTACCAAAATAGTCAGCTAGTATATTAGTGGAAATTAGTGTTTTAGTACTTATAAAAAGTAATAAGCCAAGACTAATTACAGCTAGTACATTTTTTTTGTAGTTAATTGATGATTTTATTTTTTGTCCACGAATGTATATCAATGTTAATGCTATGGCTAAAGCCATTAAACCAATACCGATTACTACCATAAAAAATGGAGATATATATGACGAAGCAATTTCTAGCCCATTTTTTATCATTCTAAAATCGGTAGCAGTAAAAGGGGTGACTCTACAATTTAATATAATTCCATTTGTAATACCGAAACCAAGCCAAACTACTGATATTATTAAAAATACAAATTTACGCCTTCTAAATAGAAAACTAAAAGACAGGGTAAACATTATAATTAAAGCGTTATAAAGAAATACTATAGGAGTTTTAAATACATAGCTAAAAAAATCTGAAAAAGTTTTCCTACTTAAAATTTCAATTATGAGGTTAATAAATATTGCAGTAAAAATACAACTATAAATTGGGTGCGAAAATATTTTTTTAAATAAATCCTTCATATTAACATCTCCATGACAATTATTAGAAATTCTATAAAATATTATACAGTTATTGTAAAAAAATTCAATCAAAAAATAATATATGATTTTAATTAAATTTTGATATAAGCAAAATAGGTATAAGTTAAAAATTAGAGCATTACTTATTTGGGGCAAATAACTATATATAATATATTAATAAATAATTATGATTTATAACTTATTATCCATGTAAATTTTGAGAAAAGTTTACAAAAACTATACAATTAAATACATAAAAATAGAACATATTAATTAATACGTTCTATTTTTTATTATTTAGAAAAGTTATATAAAAACGGTCTGATATATATTTTACAATTTACAGTTATAAAATCATTTGTCGCTTGGCAATTGAAACTTGTAATTGTTCCTACCAATTTCCGGAGGAACCACCACCATTAGAAGAACCACCACCAAAGTTACCAAAACCACCACCGCCTGATGAACCACCACCAAAGCCACCTGGGCCACCACGACCATTTCCATTAAAAAAGTTATTCCAAAATAGTAAATGTAAAATAGAAGAAGATACTCTACCTCTATTAAGAAAAATATCTGCAAAGATTAAAATTAAAAATAGACTTACAGCTATTTTTACCTCTTTTTCTCCAGATTGTGTACCTTCATTGGGTAAGGTAATATTTAAAGATTTTTCTAATGTAACGTCGTATTCTGAAGCGATATAGTCAGAAAAAATACTATAAGAATTTAGTAAACCTTCACTATAATTACCATTAATAAAGCAAGGTTTTGCAGTGGTCTGCATAATTCTGTTAGTTAAAGCATCTGGTATAGCACCTTCTAGACCTCGTCCAACTTCGATACGCCAAGATTTATCATTAATAGCTAAAAGGATTAAAAGACCATTATCTTTAGTTTTTTTACCAATTCCCCAAGTTCTAAATAGTTTGTTTGCATAATCTTCTATAGGAGCACCATTTGTAGAATTGATAACTACTATAATGGCTTGCGCAGAAGTTTTATCTTCTAGCTCTTTTCCTATAGAAACTATTTGTTTAGCTGTAGAATAATCTATTGTATTTGTATAGTCATTAAAATACTTTAGGTTAGTGGGATCAGGAAAAGTCTCACTACAAAATACATTAAGACTAAATAATAAGCTAAATATTAAAAGAGAAAAAGTAAATTTAATAAAAAAATTTAATTTTCTATTCATATTAACTAGAGAAATCTACTGAAGGGACTTCTTGGGCACCTTCACTAGCCTTATAAAGAGATTTTTCTTGAAATCCAAATATGGAAGCTACTATATTAGCAGGAAAGCTCTTTCTCTTTGTATTATATGTCGTTGCAGCAGTATTATAATCTTGTCTAGCTATAGCAATTCTATTTTCTGTTCCTTCTAGTTGGATAGAAAGATCCTGAAAATTTTGATTAGATTTTAAATCAGGATAGTTTTCAACAACTACTAATAATCTAGAAAGTGCACTTGATAATTCATTATCAGCATTAGCTTGTTCAGTTACATTGGTAGCACCTGCAAGCTTGCTTCTTGCATTAGCAATATCAGAAAAAATATCTTTTTCTTGAGAAGCATATCCCTTAACTGTATTTACTAAATTAGGAATTAAATCAGATCTTCTTTGGAGCTGTGTATCGATATTGGATTCAGCAATATTTACATTTTGCTCTAAGGAAACTAGATCATTATAGGTAGTTACTATAGGTACAATAAGTATTGCTAATACAACAACTATAGCAATGACAATGGTCCAAGTTTTTTTCATAAAATCGCTCCTTTCATATTCTCTTAGGGAATTGATTTTTATTAATCAATACCTCTTATTTATTATTAACTTAATTTAAATTTTTAATCTTTATAGTTTATTTGTAGTTGGATAAATGGGAAAAGGTTGGGCAAATTAAGTATAAATAAAAAAAGAATTTCTAATTAAAAAATAGAGAGTTTTGAATACTTAGACTTGATGTGATTTTATTAGATAAATTCTTAACTTTAATTTGTAAAGGGTGTATTTATGGAAAATAAGAATTTGAAAAAGGATATAGGATTATTTATGGCCACAATGTTGGTATGTGGTAATATGATAGGTTCAGGGGTATTTATGATACCAGCTACATTAGCTGAGGTTTCAGGTCCTCTTGCAACAATTTTAGCATGGATATTGACTACTATAGGATCTATATTAGTAGCTATATCTTTTGCAAATTTAGGTTCAAAGTTTCCTGAAACAGGAGGTGCATATCAATATGTGAAAGAAGCATTTGGAGAGTTTGCAGGATTTTTAAGTGCATGGTTATATTGGAATGGATCATGGATTGGAAATACAGCTATTTTAGTAACACTAACAAGCTATTCAGCGGCTATATTTCCAGTTTTAAATAAGCCTCTTTATTCAATAATTTATTCTAGTTTAGTACTTTGGGCAGTTACTATATTAAATATAGTTGGCGTAAAGCAAGCAGGGAAAATCCAAAGCTTTACAACCGTATTTAAAATAGTTTTTTTTGCTTTATTTATAATAATTGCTTTTTTAAATTTTGATAAAAATAATTTGCTTCCGTTACTACCTAAAAATAAAGGGTTAGAAACAATATCGTTAGCAGCTACTACTACGCTTTGGGCATTTATAGGTTTAGAGAGTGCTACGGTAGCAGCTGGAGAGATAAGAAATCCTGAAAAGAATGTAAAAAGAAGCACTATATATGGGTTAATAATTTCGGCAGTAATTTATTTATTAATTAGTATTGCAAGTATGGGAGCTATGCCAAATGAAGTATTGGCAAAAAGCACAGCACCATTAACAGATATCTTAACTAGATATTTAGGAAATTCAGTAGGCATAATTATATCAGCTATAGTAGTAGTATCAATTTTAGGAACAACTATAGGATGGATTTTAGCTACAGCAAGAGTGGCTTATGCAGCAGGACAGGATGGAGTATTTCCTAAAATATTTGGTAAGGTAAGTAGTAAATACAATACGCCTGTTTACTCATTAATTATAAGTGGTATTTTAGTAAATATTTTGTTATTAACAAACTATCAAAAAAGTATGGTTTCAGCATTTTCTTTTATAACAATATTAGCAACTCTTTCATATTTACCTGTATATTTATTATCTGTATCTGCTGAGATTATGATAATGTTTAGAGATGAAAAGGAGATAAGTATAGGAAAGTTTATAGGTAAGTCCATAATACCTTTATTAGCATTTATATACACTCTTTGGACTATATATGGATCAGGTGCAGAAACCGTTATGTGGGGATTTATTTTAATGCTATTAGGAATTCCTTTTTATATATATAATTACCACAAGAATGGAACTAAATAGAAGAAATATAAAATTTATGTTGCTTGTATTTGCATATATATAATGATAAAATTATATTTAGTGTAAAAAAAAGTATAATTTTAAATTCAAGAATTAACAATTAAGCATATAATTACAAAATAGTGCCTTAGTTGTTAATTCTTAATTATTAAAGGAAGAGAAATATGAGAAAGAATAGATTACTGAAGACGGCTTTCTTAATAATTACCATTAATTTGATATTATTAAATTATAATTATGAAGTAAAAGCAAAAGAACAGATGAATTTTAAGAATATAACCATAGAAGAAGGGTTAACACAAGGGACAGTAGAAGCACTATTTCAAGACAGTAAAGGATATATATGGATTGGTACCAACGATGGACTAAATAGATATAATGGATATCAATTTAAAGTTTATAGAGTAGAAGAAGATAATAAAAATAGTTTGGTAAACAATTATATTTTAGATATAAAAGAGGACAAGTACGGAAACATATGGGTAGCTACTGCAAATGGATTGAGTAAAATACATAATGATGGACAAAAGATAACTAATTATTTAGATGATGCAGAAAAAGGGAATTTATCGCATGCAAATGTTGCATCAATACTTATAACTAGTGATGATAAAATATTAATAGGAACTGCAGATGGATTAAATATATATGATGAAGATACAGATAGCTTTAAAAGAATATTTGAAGGTGATAAGTTAACTGAACAGTATATAAATTCATTAGTTGAAGATAGTCAAAAGAATATATGGATAGCTACAGAAAATGGTATAAGTAAAATTAATTTAGAAACTGGTAGCTCAAAGAATTTTCTATATGACAGTAATGATGAAAATACTATAAGTGAAAATAATATATATAAAGTTTACTATGATACTGATGGATATATATGGGCAGGAACATATGATAGTGGGGCATGTAAGATAGATATTAATACTGATGAAATAACTAGATATTATTGTAAACAAGATGATAAATCAATAGGTGGGAATTTTGTTAAAAACTTTTTGAAGGATTCTAAAGGCCATATATGGGTATGTACTGATGGAGGCTTATCAAAGTTAAATAATGATGGAAGTTTTACTACATATAAGAATAAACTATACGACAAAGACTCTTTAATAGATGATAATATATTTTCTATAATACAAGATAGGACAGGCCTTATATGGTTAGGTACTTATTCAGGAATTAGTATTTTTAACCCTGATAGAAAGATATCACATTATAAGAATGATCCTTTTGATAGTAAAACTATAAGTGATAATATGGTTACTGCTCTTTATGAGGATGAACAAGGATTATTATGGATTGGAAGCAAAAATAAGGGGATAGACTTACTTAACAGGGAAACTGATAGAATTGATAATTTAAGAAAAAATGATCTTATTGATATAATACCAAGTGATTGTATATACGATATAACTGGGAATGGAAATAAAATATGCATAGCTACTGATAAAGGAGTTGCTATAATTGATAAAGAATCTAAAACTAGTAAGATGTATGACGAAAATAATGGGTTGACTAATAATGTAGTAAAAAGCATTTATTATGATAGTTTAGGATATCTTTGGATAGGAACACCAACAGGCCTATCTATTTTAAATTTAGAGACAGATGAGATAATAGATATTACAGAAATTATAAAAGAATATTCTCCATCAGACCAGTATATTGGAGATATATATAAAGATAGTGATGGTGAGTATTTTATAGCAACTTTTGTTCAAGGTGGATTAATTAGAATAAACCCTAGAACAAAAGAAATAAAGGCTTATAGGAATGAAGAAAAAAATAAGAACTCTTTAAGCAATAACTCAGTGAGAACAATAGCAGAAGGGTTTAGAGGAGAAATTTGGATAGGAACTAGCTTAGGGCTAAATAAATTTAATAAGGATACTGAGGAATTTGAGAGATACACAACTAAAGATGGTATAGCAAATGCTAATATTTATGGTATATTAGTTGATAAATATGGTAACCCTTGGGTGAGTACTAATATGGGAATATCCAAGATAAATAGAAGCAATGGAAA
This sequence comes from Clostridium sp. NSJ-145, assembly GCF_021044725.1. Lineage (NCBI taxonomy): Bacteria > Bacillati > Bacillota > Clostridia > Eubacteriales > Clostridiaceae > Clostridium > Clostridium sp. NSJ-145. Next base: position 492,934 of record NZ_JAJNOS010000001.1, on the reverse strand, counting down.
AGTTATTAACTTAGACATAACTGATGGACTTCAAAGTAATGAATTTAACGGAAAAGCTTATTTTAAAAATAAAAAAGATGAATTTATTTTTGGGGGAATAAATGGATTTAATATATTTAATCCAGAAGATATTAAAGAAACTCAATATACATATGGTATAACATTTGATGAATTTAAGGTAAATGGAGTAAATATAGATAGCCTTGATTCAAAAAAATTAAAATATGATGAAAATAATATATTTATAGAAGCATTTTTACCTAATTACATAAATCCAAAGGCAATACAATATTATTATTTATTAGAAGGTGCTAATGATGACTGGACAGCGATGGAAACAAATTCAATTACTTTAAGTAATCTTTCTCCTGGCGATTATGTATTTAATATTAGAGCAAGAAATAATAATGGAGTTATTAGTGAAAGTACAAGTGTAGCATTTACAATATCGCCACCATTTTGGGCTAGCAAATACTCTGTGTTTCTGTACATTTTTATAGTAATAATTACTTTTTTAAATCATAAATATAAAGTTAAAAAACTAGATGAACTAGTAGACCAAAGAACTAATGCTTTAAGCGAAGAAATGAAAAGAAATAATGACTTATTTAAGAAGGTAATTGATTTAGAAAAAAGCAAAAATAATTATTTGATAAATATGTCTCATGAACTAAGAACACCATTAAATGTTATTTATTCAACGGAACAATTAATAAGAGAGTTAAACAAAGGTGATTTAGGGATAGAAAAAGATAAGTTAAATAAGTATATGGGAATTATGAGAAATAATACTAAGAGATTATTGAAAATAATTAATGATTTAATAGACTCTTCAAAGATTGAACATGGAAGCTATAGAATAGACATAAAAGAAGTGGATATAGTTTATTTAGTAGAAGAAGCAGCACTTTCTTTAAGGGAGTATATTGAAGATAAAGGTATTAATTTAATTATAGATCCTGAAATAGAAGAAAAGATAATTGAAGTAGATGAGAATGAGATAGAACGCTGTATAGTTAATATAGTGAGCAATGCAGCAAAGTTTACTAATATAGGGGGGAATATTGAGGTCACTATAAAGGATCTTAATAACCATGTAAAAATAGAAATTATAGATGATGGAATAGGAATAGATAAAGATCATCATGAGTTAATATTTAATAGATTTAATCAAGTTGTAGATAAAAATGCTGAAGTTAAAGGTGGAAGCGGATTAGGCTTAACTATAACTAAAAAGATTATAGAACTTCATGAAGGTGAAATATATGTAGAAAGCGAAGTAGGTAAGGGAAGTAAGTTTGTTATCATATTACCTATAAAACAAAAAAGAAATAAAATTGATTAATAATAAAAAAATTCCCAGTTAGAATAATCTATCTGAGAATTTTTTTTATATTTTCTGATTATATATTACCATAAAATTACGAAAATTTCAAGTCTTGTACTGCTCTGAGGTAAGGAGTAAAGTGTATTGAGAGGTGATCGAAATGAATGAAAAATTTAGTTTAGTTCTTCAGGATATGCAGAAAAAACAAGCTATAGCAGAGATTAAAAAGTGTAATGAGCTTACAATTAAATATGGTTTGCATTTAAATGATGATGAAGTTAAGGCATTAGTTGAAAGACGTTTTGATGCGTTGAAAAATACAGGAAGAATAGAATTTTCTGAAGGTATTTTAACAAAGATAATTGAAGCCTTTTGTGATTCACCTTATATTATGCAGCAAAATTATGAAGATACCTTATTAGAGCTTCAAGATGCATTTTACTTTTTTAAAAGTGAAGCTATGGATCAAATTTCAGATGATGAGCTAATTGAGTTTATGAAAAGACATTTTGATGGGAAATGCCAAGGCTCTTTAGAGTATTTAAGTGGAACAACTTTAGAGGAGCTTTGTAGAAATACAAGATACGGATTTAAAGTTGATGATACTGATATATATGGACATCAATTTTAGGAGGTATTATGGAGAATAACAACAGTTTGTTGAAGTTTTCAGATGAGATACAATTAGAGAATAATATTAGTAATGAAAATAGAGAGCTAATTGAAATTAAGATGTGGAACCTATTAGGAAAGTGGACTGAACGATATACAATGGGGGATAGTACTTCTGTTCCTATTGAAATAGCAGAAGAGTTACTTAAGTCGATTTCTTTTTCGATAGGTATAGAGTTAAGGGATTCTAGTGATTTTGTAGAAAGATTAATAAATGATGATATGATGAAGCTACTTAAAGAATCATGGGCTAAAATAGAGGCTATGATAGATGAAGGAAAAGTTTTGTTAAAGGAAGTAATAGAAACATCAATTCATATAGGAAATATCTCTTATGAAGATACTATTAGGGAAATAGAACAATTCTTTAAGAGGTATGATTATAGATTTTTTGCACATCAGATAGACTGTAGTATAGATTATCAGCTTTCAAATCCAATATCAGAAGAATTGCAAGGAATAGAGTATATTAATAAGTATTTAAAGACAATTTTAATTGAAAATAAGTTTTGTAGTAAATTTAGTAGAGAAAATATAATTAATATTTTAAATAGCCATTGTTCTGATTATAAAGGTTTATTAATTAATATATTTGAGCCAGTTGTTATTAATACTTTAGGACTTTCTATTTTAGAAGAAGATATATTAGGATTAGATATTTCAAAATTTCAGAGAGAAAGGTTATTACTCTTTTTCAAAGGGTTATCAAAAAAGCAGACTAAAGAAGCACTTGCTGATGGAGCAAAAAAAGTTTGTGATAAATTAAATATAAAGAGTAATGAAGTGATAGAGTATATTAAAAAAACTTGTATAGATATATATCCTAGGCTTGAAGAGGCATTAGCAGAAGGAAATATAGAAAATATATTTTTAAGTTTTGAAATACAGGATGATTTTATAGAAAATGTATTTATAGATAATGAGCCAATGAATGATGAAAAATTAAGAGATTTGATAGATGAAATAAAAAGCTGTAGATTTATTTCAGATAAAATAGCTATAGTAAAACAAGAAATACACAGCTTAGAAGATTTGATAGAAGTTTTAGGACAATGTTTCTGGGGAGATGAGCCTATAGAATTATTTAAGGCGCTTTCCAAAGATGAGATTGAATTAATAAGATATTATCTAGAAAATAATCCAGAGTATTATTCAGACTCAGGATGGGAAAAAAAGTGTGAGCAATAGCTCACACTTTATATATTTGGTGTTAATTCATATAAAACTTTCTCTGCAGAATCTTTTGAAACAGTTGTTAGCAATGAATCATTAGTATCTAATGCTTTTTCTAATAATTCAATAGCTTTTTCAGTTTCACCTTTTTGTTTAAGTATTAATGCGTAGAAGTAGTAAGGTTCAATAAATAAAATATTCTCTTCTAATAATGAGGCAAAAGTTTCTTCAGCAACTTCAGTATTTCCAAGCTTAAAGTTAGCTTCACCAAAATTTGATTTTAATATATTATTGCTGTCATCATACTCTAGGCCTTCTTTTAGTAATTCAAGAGATTCCTCAACACGGCCAGCTATAAGTAATAAAGACGTTAAAGTCTCGTAAATATAAGAACTTTTTTCTTTTGATAATAAATCTTTAAGCTTATTAATAGCAACTTCAAGATTACCAGTTTTCCAGAGTATTAAAGCTTTAGATACATTTAAATTAAGCATTTCATGGTCTTTGAATTTTCTTTCTGCTAAAAGTTTATCTAAAACTTCTTTAGCTCTATCAGGATTCCCATGTTTTAGCTCGATTAAGATGTAGCCTCTAATAATTCCTGCATTTGCATACTTAGAAGAAACAGCTTTTTTATATTCCTCAATTGCTGTAGCGTAATCCTTAGCTGTATAAGCTCTATTACCTTTTATAACATTAATAAGGTATTTTTGCTTTAAAATATTAAATAGTATTATTGCAGTAATTAATACTATTCCAACAGCTTTGCTTACAGTCATAATAAAAAAAGAAATAATTATTAAAATAATACTTATCGATGGAATTTTATTTTTTTCTTTACTCATAAATTTTCTCCGTTCACCTAATTAAATTTATATTACTTATTATGTAAAATATTATATAACGAAAGAGAATAAAAGTTAAGGTTAATAGATTAAATTTAATTTATATTAACAATTAATATTTGACTATGAAAATGTTTAGATGATAGGATAGAAGTAGTACTATAGAAATGATGTAAAAATATCATGTTAGGAAATGATAAAATGTTTGACTAGGATAAATGTGAAACACTTGTAGTACGTAAGAAAGAGTTAATAAAAAATAGGGAGTAGAAAGTGAGAGGAAAATATTATGAAAAATATAATTTTAGGTACAACTGATATTAAAGCTTCTAGCATAGGCTTAGGATGTATGAGAATTGCAGATATGGAAAAGGAAGATGTAAATAAGTTAATTAATATAGCGTTAGAGGAAGGGATTAATTTCTTTGATCATGCAGATATTTATGGCAAAGGAAGATCAGAGGAGATTTTTTCAGAAGCTATAGGAATGAATTCAAGCTTAAGAGAAAAAATGATAATTCAAAGTAAGTGTTCAATAAGACCAGGATTTTACGATTACTCAAAAGAGCATATAATAAGTTCTGTTGATGGAATATTAAAGAGGTTAAAAACAGATTATCTTGATATATTATTATTACACCGTCCAGATACTTTGATGGAACCTGAAGAAGTTTCAGAAGCATTTGAAGAATTATTTAAAGCAGGAAAGGTAAGAGAGTTTGGTGTAAGCAATCATAATCCAATGCAGATTGAGCTTTTAAATAAGTATTTGAAAAATAAGATAATGATAAATCAATTACAATTTAGCTTAATGCATACTGGAATAATAGATTCCGGAATAAACGTAAATATGAAGGTAGAGCCTTCAATAGATAGAGATGGAAGTATATTAGAATATTGCAGACTTAAGGATATAACTATCCAGGCTTGGTCTCCATTCCAATATGGATTCTTTGAAGGTGTATTCTTAAATAATGATAAGTTCCCAGAGTTAAATGCAAAGATAAATGAAATTGCAGAAAAGAAAAATGTGACAAATTCAGCTATAGCTACTGCTTGGATATTAAGACATCCAGCAAAAATACAAACAATAGTTGGTACTACTAATACTGAACGTTTAAGAGATATATGTAAAGCCTCAGAAGTTGAATTAACAAGACAAGAATGGTATGAATTATATAGAGCAGCAGGTAATCAACTGCCATAATATTAAGATTAAATTTGAAATAGAAATTTTACATTAATAGATAGCGACTTGCTATCTATTTTTTTTTGTAATAAGAACTCTTGAGTATTTTTATTGCTGAGATGGAAAAACTAATATAATGACTGTGCAAATTTAATGAATTTATTTTGTTAGATTTATAATATGAATAAAAATTTGCGAATAAAAATAATTATTACACGAAGAAAATAGATTAATTTATTTAAGATACTTTATCATAGATTAAGCGAAAATGTAAAAAAACATAAATTTATGACGGATGTATTTTAAATTAATATCAATGATATAGAAAAATTTTATTTTTAACTGAAGGGGTCTGGTATGATAAAATTTGCAATTTGTGAAGATGAAATAATTCAGGCAGAGATTAATCAAGATTATATAAAAAGATGGGCAGATAAGAATAATATTGAATATAAAATAGATATATTTGAATCTGCAGAAAAATTTCTATTTAGTTGGCAATATGAAGAGGTATACGATGTTATCATTCTAGATATTCGAATGAAAAGTATGTCTGGCATGGAGTTAGCTAGAAATATAAGATTAAAGGATAGTGATGTAATAATTATTTTTATTAGTGGAATAGATGATTATGTGTTTGATGGATATAACGTAGCAGCATTTAACTATCTACTAAAACCAATTAATGATGAGAAAATTTTTAATGTTTTAGATAGAGTAAAAGAAAAATTAGAAAAAGATAAAAATGCTAAACAATTTTTACTTTTATCAAAAGGTAAAAATATATTTAAGATAGACTATGATGATATATTCTATATTATCGCTTTTGATCATTACATTGATATTCATAGTAAGAATGAAATATATACTTTTAATAGGAAAATTAGTCAATTAGAGGAGCTATTGCCTAAAGAAAATTTTGTTAGATGTCATAGGTCTTATATTGTAAATATTAAGTATGTTAAAAATATAAACAAGAACAGCTTGCTATTAGAGGATGATATTAAAATTCCTATAAGTAAAACAAGAATGGATAATACATATAATACCTTTATTAATTACTTTGCAAAAACTGAGTGATTGGTTTTAAAGGAGAAATTGCAATGACGTTTAATAGTAATTATGCTTCGGATTTATTCAAATTATTAATTTATTCAATCGTAATGAATTGGTTTTTAGGAAGAAAATTAGAGTTTAAGAAAAAAATTAGTAAAATAAACATAATTATAGGAACTTTAATAGTTATTATACTAACTACAGTTCTAATGTCAGTATGGCTAGAAAAATATAACACAATAATGGTCACTGAACTGATTACTTTAGTACCAAGTATTATTTATTTGTTTATTTATAAAAAAGGCTCAATTTGGGAGAAGTTATACTTAGTATCTACATATATAATCTTAATAGCAACTATGAATATATTATTTTTTTATATATATTTAACAGTGAAAGGTATACCTACTACATTAGCGATAAATATAGATTTTGTTAAAAAATATATCGTAACTGCAAAAATTATTATATATCTTATTAGTTTAATCATTTTCTCTAGAATATTTAAATATATAAAGCTTAAGGACAATAGTGTGTTACCTGTAATAACAATAAGTAATATTATTATGGCTAGCGCGGATAACATATTAATGAACAGATTTATCTATGTTGGGAAAAGTATAGGGAATGAAAGTGCTTTTGTAGCAATAGCAATATTAATTTCTCATTTTTTATTAATAAGAATTTTAAATTTATCTTACGAAAAATCTAAAAAGCTAATTATTACTGAATGCAACTTGAATAAGCTTGAAGCTGATAGTAAATATAACAAAGAAATCAGAACAATATATAACGAAATGACTCAATGGAAGCATGATTGGCAGAATCATATAAATGTAGCTATGTATATGTTAAAAGAAAAAAGATACGAGGAAGCAGGCAAATACTTAGGTGAAATATCAAATAGTATTAATTATGATAGAAAATACAAGAGCTTTATAACAACTAATAATAATGTTTTAAATGCAATAATTAATTCTAAAATAATTGTTGCAGTTGATAAAAATATAGATGTAAAAACAAGTGTTAACATAACAGAGCCTATACATATAGATGATATAGATTTATGTGGATTATTAGGTAATCTTTTAGATAATGCTATTGAAGCTTGTGAGAGAACTAAATCAAATAGGTTTATAAATATAAAAATTATTACTGTAAAAAAAAATTTAATAATATTAATTAAAAATTCTATGAGTGGAAATATAGAGTTAATAGATAACGAATATTTTAGTAGTAAAAGAAAAGGATTGTTAGGCAGAGGTATTGCACAGATAAATAAAATTGTTGATGAATATAATGGTGTAGTTACTAGAAAGCATGATAATTATATATTTGAAACAAAGATAGTAATGGAAAATACTGAAAAAACCATTAAGTAAGATTTAAAACTATTTAGCAATGTAAGTAGTAATCATAATATTTGAAGGTGGCGATTTAATGAATAATTTAAGTGAAATTAAAATTGTACAAATTATTAAGACTGCTATAAGAAATAATAGTTTTACGTTTGTATATCAGCCAATTTATAATATAGAAACAGGAATAATGGAAAAGATAGAATTATTAATAAGATTAAAAGATAATAAATTTGGAATAATACAGCCCAATATATTTATTCCAATAGCAGAAGAGTATAATTTATTATATAGGATTAGTGATATAGTCTTTGAAGAAGCTTGTAAAGCTGTGAAAATGTTGACTGATGATAATATTAACTTTGGGAAAGTATGCATTAATGTATCTTTACTGCACTTAAAAAGATGTAACTTTGTAAAAAATACAAAGGCGATATTAGATAAATATAATATTTCACCTAATAGGATATGTATAGAGGTTATAGAAAACTCAAATGTTAAAGATTTAGAAGAATCAAAGAAAGTATTAAATGAATTATCTAAGATAGGAATAGAAATAGCTATTGACGACTTTGGAAGAGAATATTCAAATATAGATAGAATAATTGAATTTAATGCAGATTGTGTAAAAATTGATAGATGTATAACATCACAATTAGAGGATAGCAGCAGAGCGAGAGTTATTCTTAAACATATATTGAATTTATCAAAAGAACTAAATATTGGTATAGTAGTAGAAGGCGTAGAAAATAAAAGCCAGTTAGATATGTTAAAAGAATATGGGTATAAGCTTATACAAGGATTTTATTTAAGTGAACCGGTTGAACTTGAATATTTAAAGAATAGAGATATGACTAGTTTAAATTTAGACAAATCAAATATAGTATAGAAAAGTATAAAAAATTTAAAAACTCATTACATAGTAATTTCTAATAAAAATAGAAATGCTAAGTAATGAGTTTTTTATATTAGTATTAAGAACTAGTTAAAGTACCCTTTAATAATTAAATTATTGTTCTACCATTTTTCGGCCAACAAAATCAGCATATTGAGGAGTTCCTAAATGATATCCCCCTGAAACTTCCATTATATGACCTGTAACATATGATGACATATCACTTGCAAAGAATAATACAGCATTAGCCATATCTTCAGGAGTTCCCATTCTGTTTAAAGGAACATGTGATAAGAATGATTTTCTAAAGTCTTCAGGCATATTGTCTATGGCAGCATCTGTAGCCGTTAATCCAGGTAATACAGCATTACATCTTATATTATTTCTTGCGTATTGCATAGCTATTTGTTGAGTTATATTGTTTACAGCAGCTTTAGATACACCATAACCTATTCTAGAAATATCAGGAACACTTCCTCCAATAGAAGATATATTAACAATACTTCCACCACCAGTATTAATCATATGAGGTACTACTAATTTAGATATTCTATAAACACTTCCTAGGTTACTTTCGATTATTTCAAAGAAGGCATCCTCGTCACCATTAACAAGATCGAAATCTTTTTCAGGTCTTCCAGTTCCAAAGTTATTTACTAATATATCAATTTTACCTTCTTTTTCAATAACGGTTTGAACCATTTCTTTATAGCTTTCAACTTTATAAGCATCAAAGAATACAGGAATCATTTTAAGATTAGGGTATTTATCTACAATCTCTTGAGTTGCTTCTAATCTTCTTACTCCCATATAAACTGTAGCACCATTTTCAGCTAGTTTTAAAGCACTTGCAAAACCTATACCTCTCGTTGCAGAAGTAACTAAAGCTACTTTATCATTTAAATTCATATTAATACATCCTTTCATTAATTAAGTTTTCTTATGTTTATTTAATTATAGATAAATAAAATGTTTTTGTCTTTAGTTAAATTTATAATTTAAATTAGAAATGTGTAGTAATGGAGGTAAATATATTTTGTTGATAAAACCTACGTGAATAATGCTTTGATTTTATCTAGATTTTCAATAGCCATATTATAACCATGGTTATAAGCAGCGCGAAGTTTAGTTGTATCTTTTTCAAAGCTATCTATTGCACCTTCAGCAGTGGGTCTTATTATTATAGCTTTTCCTTGATGTTCTAATTCTTCACAGAATCTAACTGTCTCATTATATAAATCATGTCTAGTCAGTAGAATATGTTCAAGGTTAGGATATTTTTTACGCAACATTCGTGCAACTATTCTATTATTTTTACTAAGCTTCTTAATATATCCTTTTGGTCTTGTAAGAATAATTAGATGTTTCTCATTACCATCTTCAATAGCTTTTTTAATAGGAATAGGGTCACAGAGACCGCCATCATAATATTCCTTATCATTAATTTTTATTACAGGAAAGAATATTGGAATAGCACAAGTGGCTCTAAGCATTTGAGCTGTATTATCAAGTTCTTTACCATCTAAATATTCCGCTTTACCTGTTTTAGCATTAGTAACTCCTACTAGGACTTTACCTTCATAACTTTTGTATGTATCCATATCAAAAATATTAAGTTTATTAGGAACTTCGTCAAAGGTGAAATCTAATCCAAATATACTTTTGCATTTAAAAAAGTTACTTACTCCAAAATACCTTTTATCATTACGATAATTTTCTATTACTTCTAAATTTCTTCCTTTTTGTTTGGAGATATAAGAAACACCATTAGTAATTCCAGCAGAAACACCAATGCAATAAGGAAACATAATATCGTTATCTAAAAGAGCATCCATAACTCCAGCACTAAAAATTGGTCTAAAGGTACCACCCTCTAAAACTAAACTAGGCATAAGAATCTCCTTTCATATTAAATCTTAATAGAAATTATAGACTAAGAAAGTCTAAATTTCAATATTTAGCCAAAGATATAAATTATTTGATAATAATAGAATATAGTTAAATTTATTAAGAAAGCTTTTTGAGGTGTTTTTGAAAAAAGTGATTGTGGGAGCTTTAGACGAGATTTAAAAAAGTGCGAAGGAGGCTTCGCACTTTATTTTAGGGTATCGAATTCATAACCATTATCTTTAAAAATTTTAATAATTTCAGGCAACGCTTGAACTGTAGTTTTTTTAGTTAGACAATCATGCATAAGCACTATTGCGGGGTTTTTGAAATTTCCTTCCTTATCTTTCATTTCTTTTAAAATGTTATTGCAAATAGTACCTACAGGAACGCTACTCGCATGAGAGTCACCTGAATCAACATTCCAATCATAACAGTGAAAACCTTCTTGTTCTAATTTAATAATTATATTTTTTGTAAAGTCTTTTCCATGAGCATTTCTAACTAATGTGTTTTTAGAACCGCCTGGAAATCTGAAGATTCTACATTCAGAACCAGTTAATGATTTTATAAATTCTTGTTGTTTATTAAAACTTTTCATAAAAGCTTCTTCAGAAGTATATATTTTATTAAATTCATGATCAGCAGTATGATTACCTAAAGAGTGACCTTCATCATAAATCCTTTTAACTATTTCATTATGACTAGGTATATAAGGTGATATTATAAAAAATGTAGCTTTAACATCATTTTCCTTTAATATGTCTAATATTTTAGTTGTATTTTCACTAGGACCATCATCAAAAGTTAAATATACAATTTTTTTGGTGGAATCTTCTGTAATATCTGGGGGATTGTCCATAGATGCAGAAGCAAAAATAGATGCAGTAAAAAATAGTGATATAGCTAATAATGTTATTTTTAAAATATATTTTCTAGTTAAATTGTTCAAAATGATTACCTCCAAACATATTGATATAATAGTATTTTTATCATAACTGTTTTAATTATTCGCTTAAGTTTAGTTAACTAAATAAAAGAGTTAGAAACTTTTAAAGGAAATTCAATACTCACCTAGGTTCGTAGGAGTAAATTCAGATAACTAAATCAAAGATTTAGAGCTTCACTTACTATACATAATAAAATTATTGATATATAATATAGATGAAAAATTAAGATAAGAATTAACAAGGAGTTATTATGAGAAAAGTTTATAGAAATCCTAGAGAATTAGCTACATGTTTAAAGGATATAGTTGATGTATATTTAGAGGATCTTATGACATATGAAACTATGGAAAGCAAGATACTTGCAATAGTTGAAGCTAATAGAGATAGAGTATATAAAGAAAAAAATATGAATGTTAATATATCTAAATATTTAGGTGATGAAAGAGTAGAGATTATAGATAAAATAGTTAAAAATGATATGAAATAGTAGAGCTGATATATCAGCTCTTATTTTTTTATTAAGTAACTTAATTTTTTGTAAATATTAATGTAATTATAGAATATCATGCTATAATTAAAGAAAAGTACTAAAGTCGGGGGTTAAAATGAAAGTAGAATGGAATAAAAGATATACGACTATAGCAATATATTCTTTTGTTGTTATAGCCTGTAGCATACTTCTATACATGATTATGTCTAATATAGACGAGTTTTCAAGTAAGGTTGATGGGATGATAGTAACGCTTAGACCGTTTATAATAGGTGGGGCTATTGCTTACTTACTAAACTTTATGTTAAAGTTTTATGAAAATCTCTTATCTAAATGGGATAAATTTAATAAGCAGTCAAAAAAGGTTAAAAGATCAGTTGGATTAATACTTACATATTTATCTGCAATGATTATGGTATACTTATTTTTACAATTTGTATTGCCGCAATTAGTTGATAGTATATTAGGATTGGCAAATAGTATTCCTCAATATGTAAAAGATCTTAGCAATTTTACTAATGATTTACTAAGTAAAGTAGACTTAGAGCCACAGTTTATAGAGTTATTAATGAAGCAGTGGAATGACTTAATAAATGCTATAATTGCGTTTATAACTAACATGGTGCCTGTTATAGGAAATATGCTATTAGGACTTAGCTCAAGTTTATTCTCAATATTCATTGGAGTTATCGTATCTATCTATATGCTAATTGATAAAGAAAAACTTTTGGCTTTATCTAGAAAAATAATTTTTGCATTTTCTCCAAATGAAAGAGCTAAATTTATTTTAAGAATCGCTAGAATAAGTAATGATACTTTTGGTAAATTTCTTGTAGGGAAAATTATAGATTCTCTTATAATAGGAGTATTAACTTTCTGTATTTTATCTATATGTAAAATGCCGTATACATTACTGATATCAGTAATTATAGGGATAACTAATATAATACCATTTTTCGGACCGTTTTTTGGAGCGATACCATCAGTAATTATAGTATTATTTGTGTCACCAACTAAAGCTTTATGGCTTATACTTATAGTATTTATAATTCAACAAATTGATGGAAATATTATAGGACCAAAGATACTTGGAGACTCAATAGGAATATCAGCATTTTGGATACTATTCTCACTTTTAATATTCTCAAAATTATTAGGTTTTGTAGGAATGATAGTAGGAGTACCAATATTTGCAGTAGTATATTCGCTAATTAAAGAAACTGTAGAATTAAGATTGAAGAGTAAGGGATTACCAACTTCTACTGATGAGTACAAATAATTAATTAAATATGGTAAAATTTAATTGTATTTAAAATTTATAAAAGTATATAATGTATTTATATACTTTTTTTCTATAAGGAGGATTTTATGAGAATTTATGGGTGTGATTCTGAAAAAGATGAAAAAAACGAAAAAACAAAGGAAACTCCTAATGTAGTTATGGAGAAATTACTAAAATCTAGAACTATAATTATTTCAGGAGAGATAAATCAAGCTTTAGCTGAAAGAGTTATTGCACAATTATTAATTCTCGAAGAAATGGGAGATGAACCAATTAAGATATTCATAAATAGTCAAGGTGGTCATGTTGAAGCAGGTGATACAATACATGATATGATAAAGTTTGTAAAGCCAAAGGTTATAATAATAGGAACAGGATGGGTAGCAAGTGCTGGTATAACAATTTATCTTGCTGCTGATAAAGAAAATAGATATTCTCTTCCAAATACTAGATATATGATCCACCAACCATTAGGAGGATTTAATGGGCAGGCTACAGATATAGGAATAGAAGCAGAAGAAATATTAAGAATGCGTAAAAGAATTAATACAATAATTAGTGAAGCTACTGGTCAAAGTTTAGAAAAGGTTGAAAGAGATACAGATAGAAACTATTGGCTAAGTGCTAATGATGCTATTAATTATGGAATAGTTAATAAGATAATAACTGAAAGTTCTGAATTAGCTAACTAGCAAAAAATAAGTCGTAAACAATTGGAGTTACGACTTATTTTTATTATTGAGTAAATAAGTTAGCCGTATCTTGATACTTTATTAAACTTAGCTGTATATTCATATGCATCAATCCAGTAAGAGAGTAAATCAGGTTTATAGGATGTTAGATCCTCTAAAAATTTATCAAATAGGTGAAGCTTAAGAAATATTTTAACTATATCTTTTGGGTAGGGTGTGTTTTTGGAAAAAGATTTTCTAGGATCAATAACCATTAGTTCTTCTTTTTCATTTATAAAAATATGTGCATTTCTAATATTTAATCTTTTAAATTTAAGTATTTTTAAATCTTCTATGAAATCAATAATTTCTGTAGAAACTTTATAAGATAAGCCATGGACTGATAGATACTCGTAAAGATTTTCTCCACCGACATAATCTCTAATTATTAATGTACTTACTTGAAGGATTACATTAGGAAAAAATCTACTGTTTTTAGCACAGTTAAGTATAAAAGCTTCTTTATCAGCTGCTTTTTTACTTTTAAAGCTTTTAAGTACATAGCCTTCAGGACTTAAGTATACGGAACCTTCAGCACCACTTCCAAGAAGTTTACAACTTTCTAATTCAATATATATTCGCATATCATCACTTTAAATAATACTATATATAATAGTATATTAATCTAACTTAGAATTTGACAATAATTAATGAGATAATTATTGATTTATCTGTGTCATAAAATACTTTCTAAAATCATTAATAATATTAAGGGAATATTATTAGGGGGAGTAGTTATGATTAAGGTTTTTGGTTTGGGAGATGTACATCTTTGTGATGAAGGAATAGGAATTAGAGTGGCAGAAGTTCTAAAGGAGAAGATAGAAGCTTTAGGAGATAATATAGAAGTAATCATTGGAGAAACAGATTTATCATATTGTATAAGTAAAATAGAAGATAATGATGAGGTTATAATAATAGATTCAACATATTTCATGACCAGGCCAGGCACAATAACTATTAAAAAATTAGATGAATGTGATGAGTATATAACTTATGATAATTTGCCACAGGAGGAAAGTTTATTAAGTCTAGTAAGAGAGAAAAAAAGAGATGTTTTAGGATATTTTATAGGAATAGAAATATCTAGTATAGATGCTTCAGAAAAAATATCTAAAATCTTAACTAAAAAGTTTAAAGATATATGTGATAGGGTTTATGATGAAATAGTAAAAATAGTGGCTTAATCGATAAGATTAGGCTATTATTTTTTATAAAATTAGCATCTAAATATTACGGAAAATGTAAAATTTATTATAATATTTCAATATTTAAATGAAGTAAAGATAACTACCTAATATTTAATATGAATATTTATTAAGTAAAATAGTAAATTGAAAAGTGTCAGTGTATTTTATAGAATATTAAGTAACAATAATATATTAAAGGTAATATAAATATAGTAGATATAAAATATGTTAGGAATACTAAAGGTGTATTATGTAATAGAAAGTTGGTGCGCAATGAGTGAGTTAATAAGTGAATTAGGAATAGTAGATACCTTTTTTAAATTGTTATTAGCATTAATATGTGGAGGAATTCTTGGAATAGATAGGGGAAGAAAAAATAGGCCTGCAGGATTTCGAACTTATATGCTTGTATGCGTAGCATCAGCTATTGTTATGATTACAAATGAATATATAACAACAAAATATGGTGGAGATCCATCAAGAATGGGTGCACAAGTTATTAGTGGAATTGGTTTTTTAGGTGCTGGTACAATAATAGTTACAGGTAGAAATAGAGTTAAAGGACTTACTACAGCAGCTGGATTATGGGCATCTGCTTGTATCGGGTTAACTATAGGAATAGGTTATTATTCAGGAGCTATAGTTGGATGCTTAATGATTTTTGTTGCTATGGAACTTTTACATGGATTGGAAAAGAATTTAATGTATAAAACAAAGGAGATAACTTTGTATGTTGAATTTTCATCTATTACTGATATTGGAAAGTTTATAAAGTCTATTAAAATTAATGGTCTTAAGGTAAGTGATATGGAACTCATAAAGTCAAACAATATAAATGAACCGATTGTAGGTGGTATATTTACGATAACATCTCCAAAGATGACATCATATGATCATGTTATTGAAATATTAAGAAAATCAGAAGGTATATGTACGATTGAAGAAGTGTAGAGCGTATATCGAATATAAAGAGTTATATAAAAGTAATAGACAATTTTAGGAAAAGTAATATAATAATATAAGTAAGTTAAATTATAGAAAGGTAAAGGTATTAAGCTGATGAGAATGTAATGTATTTTCGATTTATATGACAACTAAATTTTAAAATAGGCCGAATAGTAAAAAATTATTTTTACTGAGGTTTTATTTGTGTTGTTTAAAGTTGAGAGATACATTACTGTTAAATTGATATACCTTTAATTAAAGTTTATCTGAATGTCAGATATAAATTTAGCTATTTTAATTAACTCATTAATAGAAGATAGTGGTTTTATTTAACTATGCTTTTGTATAGTTTGATTAGTTATATAAAAAAGGTTATTAAGTAAGTGATTATCTCTCCAAAAAAGAAGGAGGGATTTTTTTATGATTTTAATTAAAGTTGATAAGTTAAAAGAAGAAAGATTAATTATAGTAAGAAATAAAATAGCAGAGATTATTTCATTAATATCTATAGAAAGTAATAGTGAAAAAAAGAGTATGTATGAAAAACAATATGAAGAATTATTAAAGGAACTTAAAGTATTATCATAGTTAGCAAAAATAGTTTAGTATTCAAAAGATATATGTTAAATAATTGATAAAATATATTTTATTGGATATATAAATGGTGTATAATCATAGTGGCCATGATAGATAGTATTTTTTGAGAAAGTAACGTAGTTACACATTTATTTAGTAGAGAGTAAGCTCGATAATAAAAAAGGAGTGATGTTTTATGATGAATAAAAGAACTTATTTAGATATTGTATTAAATGGTGAGGCTGGTATTAAATAACCTTACGCATATGTAAAACTTAATACCTCCTCACATAGGATTTTTATTTGTATTTATGTAGGAGGAAAAGAAAATTGAATAAAATAAATTTATATAATATAGGATTAACAGAAAGATTTAAGCAAGAAGCTACTATGTATGAGAACTTATATTTAGCAAGAGTATCAGTTCAGCATAAGGATAAGTATAAAGTAATTACCGAAGAAGGAGAAGTATGGGCTGAAGTTTCAGGAAGGTTTAAATATGAAGCTTTAGGTACAGAAAGTTTTCCAGCTGTTGGCGATTGGGTAATGGTTGATAGATTAAATGATTTAACTGGCAATGCTATAATTCATAAGGTGTTAAGAAGAAAGAGCGCATTTGAAAGAAAGGTTGCAGGTTTTAGAAGAGATGTACAGGTGGTAGCAGCTAATATAGATACTGTTTTTATATGTATGGCTCTTAATAATGATTTTAATATTCGTAGACTAGAAAGATATATTTCAGTAGCTTGGGATAGTATGGCTACTCCTGTAATTGTATTAACTAAGTCAGACCTTTGCGATGATATATTAGAGAAGCAATTAGAAGTTGAATCAGTTGCCATAGGTATAGAAGTTATTGTAACAAGCTCAATGAGTGGAGAAGGTTATGAATTAATAAAGCGATATATAGGAAGAGATAAAACAGTAGCATTTATAGGAGCATCAGGAGTAGGAAAATCAACTCTTATTAATAAATTAATGGGAGAAGAACTTCTTGAAACTGGAGGAATAAGCAATTATGATAAAGGAAGACATACTACTACATTTAGGCAGCTTTTAATTTTACCAGATGGTGGAGTAGTTATAGATACTCCAGGAATGAGGGAACTACAATTGATTACAGCAGATTTAGATAAATCATTTGCTGATATTGATAGTTTAGCAAGAGATTGTAAATTTTCAGACTGTAAGCATGAAAGTGAACCAGGATGTGCAGTAAGAAAAGCTATAGAAAATGGTGAGCTTGATGAAGAAAGATTACAAAGCTATAAAAAAATTAATAAAGAACTTAAATATCAAGAGCTAAATTCAAAATCTTTAGAAAAAGAAAAAATCAATAATATGTTTGGTAGCATATCAAAGATGAAAAAAGCAAGAAGAGAAGTTAAAGCAAAGAACAAACGAAGATAAGTGTATTTTAAAATAGAGTGATTTTATATCACTCTATTTTTTATTTGTTTTTATAAAGATTTGTTAAGAATTTCTTTATATTATATGAAATTAAATTATCAATAAAGGTTTTGTATGATTCTATAATTATTTGAGCATTATAATATTTAATTAATAAATGCTAATAAAATTTTGGGAGAAAATAATGAGGTACATAATAAAATTATTATTAATTATAACAATAGTAATTATGATAAATATTACTTTAGAATCTATGATTGATTTAGATATGAGCAGATGTGTAAATGTAGAGTATAAAGAAAATGAGAAGACAAATGGAGATGAAAAACAGCTATTATTAAATAAGTATTTTGAAAAAGAAGTTGATTTAGATACTATAATCAGAAATAGTTCTTATAGAATAATAGCTCATAGGGGATACTCAAATATAGCTCCAGAAAATACTATACCTGCTTATAAAATGGCAGGTGAATATGGATTCTATGGAGCAGAAGCTGATGTATATGAGACAAAAGATGGTTACTATATATTAATGCATGATGAAACTGTTGATAGAACTACAACAGGTACAGGATTAGTATCAGAGTTGACATTAACTCAGATAAAAGAACTAACAGTTGATTTTGGAGCTAATATATCAGAATATCCAATGTTAAGGGTTCCGACATTAGAGGAATTTTTTATTGTATGTAATGAATATAATATGATACCTGTTATAGAGATAAAAAGTATTAGTAATCCGCGTACATTTATTGATTTAATAAAGAAATATGGATTAGAAGATAAATGTATTATTATATCATTTAATAGAAAGTTATTAGAAAATATAAGAAGCATAAATAAAAAGATTAATATACAAGCTATATTAGATATAACGATAGATAACATTAATTACTGTAAAAAAAATAATTTTGATATTGACACATCATATAAAGCTTTAAGAAGACAATTAGTTAGTTATGCACATTCAAAGGGGGTAAAAGTTAACACGTGGACTATTGATGATATTAAAACAAAATCAAAGGTAATAAAATATGGTGTTGATTTTATTACTACAGATTTGTTCATTAACTAAAGAAAGGTGATAGATAATTAATTAAAATTAAATTTATAGTAATAAGAGTAATTGTTATTTATGTAATTCTTTTGTGATATTTAATTATATATTAGTGAAGTATTTTATAAAATAATAGATAAGGGGGGGAAGTGTTCCTCCTTATCTATATTTATTATTTTAAAGATTTTATCTTTTTATTAAGCTTATTATAAATATTGTTAATTATATATTCTTCAGTACAGAAATCTGAAAGTTTATCTATTGGTAACCATTTAACTCCTTCGGTTTCTTCTTCGTTAACTACCAATTCTTCGTTTTCATCAGCTTCTAGAAGATAAGTAACATTAAGATGAAGGTGACTTGATACATAAGAGCCTCTTTTAATATGTCCATTAACAGTTATTACATCTAAAGAAAAAATATCATTAATAACTGGAACTACATTTTTAATACCGGTTTCCTCTTTAGCTTCCTTTATAGCAACATAAAGTAAATCACTATCACCATCAGCGTGCCCGCCAGTCCAAGCCCATGAATTATATATTTTATGATAAATCATAAGGACTTTATCTCTATTTTTGTTTATAACATAACCAGAGCTAGTTATATGCATTACTACATTTTCTCTAGTTAGTAAGTTGTTAAAATTAGAAATAGCTCCTAAAATAAGTTCTTTATCTTTAGCTTCTTGTTCGTTGTATGGAACATACTTTTTTATATCCTCAATCCAACTCATTATAAAAACCTCCCTATAAATAATTTAAGAGTTATAAATTATTTATTTAAATTATAGTGTAAAAAATAACCTACAGCAATAATGTACTGTAGGTATAAATCAAGTGTTTTGTAAAGCAGTAGTTATTTATCTTTGATAAAGTTAAACTATTCTATTAACATAAGACTATTAAATATCTAAAAGATTTTTCTTATAGTTAGAGTAAAGATTTCTTAAAAGGCTCATCTTTTCATCTAATTCTAGAGAAAGGTCTGATGCAACTTGAAGATTATTTGTAGCAAGTGCAGTTTTAATTCTTGTAAATAAACTTTTTGTTGTATAAGTATCTTTCATTATATAATGTCTTAAATCATTTATTTTCATCCAGTTAGAAACATCTAAGTCAAGAGCTCTATCTAAAGAATGTAGGCACTTACACGCTCTAACTTCATCCATGTATCTGTTTATAGTTCTATTTCCAATTTCAGTCATCCATCTTTCAGTCATAGCTATTCTAAAGCTGTTTATAAGCTTATCGTTCATAACATCATTTCTTTTTAAGATGTTTAACTTTTCTGGATATAAATCTAAAGCAGAAATATTTTCAATAACTGTTCTTGGTGGATTACCAAAGAATTTAACTATTTCTTCGTCAGAGAAATGTTCAAATACATCCTCTTCAGTTCTATAAGCTCTATCTTTTTCTAAGTAGTCAGCTTCATCACCAGCATTTTTTGATAATTCAGCTAATAATTCATCTTGAGTTTTATTATTATTAACTGCATAAAGTATACCATCAAGCATAGCCATATAAGAAACAGCCATAGTTATATAAGTATTTGAGTGTGGATTTGGTGAACGAAGCTCAAATCTTGTTGCAAGTGGGTTTGCTAAATCTCTTATTAATCCAATAAGTATAGTTCTATTTCTTGATGGATTATCAGGACTTAAACCTAATGAAGTAACTATACACACTGGTGCTTCAAAGCCTGGTTTTAATCTCTTAAATGAAGTATTAGTTGAAGATATAAATGGATTCATAACTTCATAATTCTTAAGAACTCCCATTAAAGCCCCATATCCTATAATAGATAAGAAGTGATTTTCATCAGTGTGGAATAGGTTAACTCTTTTGCCACTCTTAAGCTTTAAGCTTACTCCTAAGTGAGTGTGCATACCAGATCCAGCAACACCTTCAAGTGGTTTAGCAGAAAAAGTAACTTCTAATCCATTTCTTCTAAATGTCTCTTGTATTAATATTCTTATGAATAATTCGTTATCTGCAGCTTGTACAGCATCTGAAAATTTCCAGTCTATTTCAAGTTGTTCCATTATATGATTAAAGTTACCAGAAGCATCAAGTTTTGCTTTAACTCCACCAACTTCTTTATGACCCATTTCAGGTTCAAAACCATATTCATCCATTAAAAGTAAGCATTCTTCCATAGCAGTACGAACAGCACCTTTAGTTCTTGTCCAATATTGTTCGTGAAGAGCTTGAGATGTATGTAATTCTTCAATTTCAGCTATGTTGTTTGGAGTCTTAACCCAGAATTCTAATTCAGTAGCAGAAGTTATAACAATATCTTCGATATCATCTTTTGAGATTTTATAACTAGTTAATATTTCAGGAGTAGAATTAAAGATAGTCCATAAATTTTCTTTAAAAGTAGTAATTGCTGATTTTAGGATATTTCTTGAATCAACAGCAACGTCATTGTGTAATAAGAAGCAAGGAATTCTTAAAGTTCCTACAGGTTTATTTGAGATTGGATCAATAAAATCATAGTTATAATCAACAAACCAATTACAGTTTAAATCGGCAACCATATCTACCTTTGCGTTGTTTAAAGTTGCTATACCAGGAAGTACAACTGAAGAACCATCAGTTTGAACAGCTACTCCATTTAAAAAAGTATTAATATCTTCTAAGAAAAGACTTACAGGAATTTTTTCATCAGTATCATTTCCAGAAAGATCTACTCCTACAAGTGATACAAATTTTATTTGTGGATTAAGATTTAAGATATTTTTTAAATCTTCAACAGAGTGTTTAGTTTTAGGTATTGTATAAAGTAAATCTTTAATCATAATATTATTATTCAATAAACATTCGTAAAACTGAAATATTATTGAAAAATCTTCACATCCTTTCGATAATAAGTCGTATAAAATAAATAAAAACAAAATTATTATTCGTAAAATTGTATAATGAAATTTTATTATAAGTAAATAATACTGTCAATGAAAAATGTAATTTTTTGATGAAATAGTAAATTATTAAATATTATGAGTTATTATATTGATAATTATTAAAGTATGAAGTAATAAATGAAGAAAGTATAGGAGTAAATAAAAATCGCGTTTCTAATCTAAAGCTATCCTAATATATGTTTATATAAATAAATGGTATAATATGGATGGTGATAAAGGGATAGAAAGGAGAGAAAGAGATGGAATTTCCGATGCATATTGTAGCTGCAGGGGCTTTGGTTACTAATGAGAGAGGAGAAGTTTTACTTGTAAAGAATCCTTATAGAGGATGGGAGTTTCCAGGAGGACAAATTGAAAATGGAGAAGATTTAATAGAAGGTGTTACTAGAGAGGTTTTTGAGGAATCAGGAATTATTATTAAGGTAGATAATCTTGTAGGGGTATATTCTAATACTAAATCGTATCTAGGGTGGGATAATGAGACAATAGTGCCTACTAAAGTTATTTTTGACTTTTTAGCAACTGCAGAAGGTGGAGCTTTAAAGTGTAGCGAAGAGAGTGTTGAAGTAGGTTGGTTTGAAAAAGATAAGGTTTTAAATATGATAACTGAACCGTGGTTACTTGATAGAGCTGAAGATATGTTAAAGTTTAATGGCGAAATAGTTTATAGGGTATATTCAAGTAGACCATATGAAATATTTAGAGAAACGAAGCTTTAGATAAAAATGATATGAATATTTCAGAAAAATATTTACAAAAGTGAATTGACAGTATATTACAAGGTATGTAATATAGATTATAAAGTAAATAGAAAATTGCTAGGGGTGCCTTTTGGCTGAGAGATAGCTTGCTATTAACCCTTGTACCTGATCTGGATAATACCAGCGGAGGAAAGCATCGTAATGTATTTAAATAACTAATAGTATTTTTATATATAAGCATAGCCATATTCTGTTGGAATATGGCTATTTTTTTATTCAAAGAATCCATTATGGTATCAGGGAAGTTTGATATTTACAATATTAAAACTAGGAGGAACAAAAATGAGAAATTACAAAATACCTACACTAACTATTGCAGGTTCAGATTCATCAGGAGGTGCAGGTGTACAAGCTGATTTAAAGACATTTAGTGCAATAGGGACTTATGGAATGAGCGTTATAACAGCAATAACTGCTCAAAATACACAAGGAGTATTTCTTGTGGAGGATTTAAGTGAAGAAGTTATAAGAAAGCAGATAGAAGTTGTGTTTGAAGATATTGAGCCAGCTGCTGTAAAAATAGGAATGGTATCTAGTCCAGTGATAATCTCTTCTATAGTAGAAACTTTAAAGAGGTATAATCCGAAATATTTAGTAGTTGACCCAGTTATGATATCTAAGAGTGGATATTATTTACTTAAACCAGAGGCTAAAAAGAGCTTAATAGAAGAGCTTATTCCAATGGCATATATAATAACACCAAATACCCTTGAGGCTGAAGAAATATCTGGGATGAATATAGAAACAGTAGATGATATGAGAGAAGTAGGAGAAAAAATATTAGAACTAGGACCTAAGTATGTTCTTATGAAAGGTGGACACTTAGAAGGAGATGCTGTTGATGTACTAATAGGTAAAGACACTTTTGAAATTTTTAAGCAAGAGAGATTAGATAGAAAAAATACTCATGGTACAGGTTGTACTTTATCATCTGCAATAACATCTCACTTAGCCTTAGGATATGACATAAAAGAAGCTGTTAGATTAAGCAAGGAGTATATAACTGAAGCAATAAGACACAGCTTTGATATAGGCAAAGGAGTAGGGCCAGTAAATCATTTTTATAAATTTGAGGATTAGTGAGGAATAGGCAATGTATGAATTAATTAATAAAGTAAAAGAAGTAAATCCGTTAGTATTACACTACACAAATGAAGTAACTATAAATGATTGTGCCAATATAACTTTAGCAATAGGGGCAAGTCCGTTAATGAGTTATTCGGATGAAGAGGTAGAAGAGATAGTAAGTATTGCAAGTGCTGTAGTAATAAATATTGGAACAATGAATTCATCTAGATTAGATTTGTTTATAAAGGCTGGAAAGGCTGCTAATAAATATAATAAGCCAGTAGTTTTAGATCCAGTAGGAGTGTTTGCTACAAAAACACGAACAGATTTTACAAATAATCTTTTAAATGAAATAAAGTTTGATGTAGTTAAAGGGAATATCGCTGAAATTAAATCTATTGGTGGACTTGATGTAAGAGGGCAAGGGGTAGATTCTTTTGATGACGGCGAGGATATCTCAGAGGTTATAAAAAAGGTTGCTAAAAAATTAGATACTATTGTTGTTGCAACAGGCAAGGTTGATTTTATAAGCGATGGATATAGAGTTATAAAAATAAATAATGGTACTACAAAGCTTAAAAGTATTACAGGTACTGGCTGTATGACAGGAAGCTTAATAGGTAGTTACTTAGGTACATTTGATACTTTAATGAAATTAGGACAAGTACTTAAAGATAAGAAAGTTGAAGCTGTAGCTATGGGGGTACTTACTATGGGATTAAGTGGAGAACTTGCGGACGTAAACAACATAGCTATAGGAAGTTTCAAGGAAAAATTAATGAATAATGTATATGAACTAAATGTAGATAAACTAAAGGAATTTGGGAGAGTTGAATAATATGAAGTTTACGGATGAATTATTTGAAGAAGTTAAGGAGCTATGGGATAGGTATTTAGAGCATCCTTTTGTAAAAGGAATTGGAGAAGGAACCTTGGATAAAGAGAAATTTAAAAAGTATCTTATACAAGATTATTTATATTTAAAGGATTATGCAAAAGTTTTTGCTCTTGGATTAGTTAAAGCAAAGACTATGAAAGAAATGAAGTTTTATAGTGATTCAATTAGAGGTACTTTAGAAGATGAAACACAAGTGCACACTAACTACTTAAGATATTTCGGATTAAGTGATGAAGCAGTAGAAAAGTATAGATGTGAACTTACAACAGCAAGCTATACAAGTTATATGTTAGCTATTGCATCTAAAGGAGGTTCAAAGGAGATAGCTATGACTATAATGCCCTGTACTTGGAGCTATTATTATATAGGAAAAAACCTTTATGATAGATATAAAGATACATTAGAAGATAATTTCTATAAGCCGTGGATTGAAGAATATTCATCTGAAGAATTTAAAGGATGTGCTGATGCATGGATAAATTATATTGATTATTTATGTGAAAATATATCTGAAAGTGAGAAGGAAGATTTAAAGGATATATTTATAAAATCAAGCCTTTATGAGATGGAATTTTGGAATATGGCTTATGAAGGATAATTTATTTATGGAGGAATAAATATGACAATTATTATAGGAATAGCAGCAGTTATTACATTTATACTATATTTTTTAGATTTAAAAAAGAATCCTATTAATACTAAGCAGATGGTTATAATTGCAATGGTAAGTGCAATATCATTTATCTTAAGTTTAATACAGTTTATTAAATATCCTCAAGATGGTGGAATATCACTATGCTCAATGATGCCTGTCATGGTTCTTTCATTGCTTTATGGAAGAACTGCAGGGCTTACAGGAGGAATTATATTTGGATTATTATCAATGCTTAATGGTGTATATGTAGTTCATCCAGTTCAATTTTTATTAGATTATATTTTGGCAAGGATGGTACTTGGACTAGCAGGTATCTTTGGAAATGATAATAAAGTTAAAGTTATATTAGGATCAGCATTTGCTGTTACTGTTTCAGTGTTTATAAGCTTTTTATCTGGGGTAGTATTCTTTGGGGAATTTGCACCAGCCGGTATGGGGGTAGTTTTATATTCATTCTTGTACAACTTTACAACAGCAGGAATAGAAGGAATATTATCGATAGTTGTAATTGCACTTATTCCGCTAGAAAGATTTAAGAAGCAGATTGCAAAAGATAGTAAGGCTGCGTAATAGAAGGAGCAATATATAATACCGGGGAGGAGTAAATTAATGAAAGAATTAAAATTATATCTTGTAACAGATTCAGATATCTTAAGAGATAGAGATTTTTACAAATCTATAGAAGCTGCACTTAAAGGCGGAGTTACCATGCTTCAGCTTAGAGAGAAAAATGCTTCTGGAAAAGAGTTTTTAAAGAAAGCTGTAAGGCTTAGAGAATTAACTAGAAAATATGATGTTAAATTTATTATTAATGATAGAGTCGATATAGCAATGCTTTGTGATGCAGATGGAGTACATGTTGGACAAAGTGATATTCCAGCAGATAAAGTAAGGCAGCTTTTAGGTCCTAATAAAATCATTGGAGTTTCAGCAAGAACGGTAGAGGAAGCAAGAACAGCAAAAGAAAATGGGGCTGATTATTTAGGGGTAGGTGCAATGTTTACTACAACAACTAAACTTGATGCAAAGGCTGTTTCTATAGAAAAATTAATGGAGATAAAAGAAAATGTTAATCTACCTATAGTTGCAATAGGTGGCTTAAACTTAAATAATATAGAAATGCTTAAGCAATGTAATATCGATGGCTATGCAGTTGTATCTGCAATTCTTAAAGCAGAAGATATAAACACTGAATGTGAAAAATGGATAGATGCAATTAGTACTTAGAGTTAAATTAGGGATGAAAGATATAAGACATAAGATAGGAGAAGTGTGTATGGAGATAACAAAATCAAGTTTAAGTACAACTAAAAAGATTGTTTTAAGTGGAATATTAGTTTCTTTAGCTACAGTTCTTGGAACTTTTTCCATACCAATTTTGGGAGCTAAAGCATCACCGGTGCAGCACTTTATAAATGTAGTTACTGGAATAACATTAGGACCTGCATATGGAATGGGATGTGCTTTTATTTCATCACTATTAAGAAATATATTAGGTACAGGAAGTGTTCTGGCTTTTCCTGGAAGTATGATAGGTGCATTTTTAGCTGGAACTTTATATAAAAAATATCACAAAAGTGAGTTGGCAGTAATTGGAGAGGTTATTGGTACAGGAGTAATTGGTGCATTAGTAGCATATCCTTTAGCAGCTTTTGTACTTGGTAAGGAAGTAGCTATGTTTGTATATATAGTTCCATTTACTACAAGTTCCTTACTAGGAAGTATAATTGCATATATAGTTTTAAAACTGAAAGTAATAAGAAACTTCTTATAGATTAAATAAAAATCAAAATGTCATAAGTGCAGAGGAATATATAAATTTGCTACTGTAAAAGTATGGTTTATAATAGTAGGTTATAAGTGCCTGAATAGATATAAGATTCAGGCACTGATTTTAACTATTATAAAAGTGAATTTAAAAAATTAATATCATAGATAAATATAAATTACATATTTATACTCACATAGACTAAGAATCTATATGAGGTATATTTTTTTCAATTAATCTCATAAAAACGTCAGGGGTAACAATTCTCACTTTAGGATTTTTGTTTAATTTGGTTATTACATCATTAACATTATCCATAGTATTACTCCAAACATGTACGTAAACAAAAGTATATGAATTAGGGTTTTTAATATCGGTATATCCTAAATTTACTCGTGTATTAATGTTATTAATAAGTTCAGTTTCATCTTCTAAACCTCCCCAAAGTAAATCACGACAAGAGACTACAGGTTTATTATTTGACCAGACTATTTTTCCTTCATAACTATTGTTCTTATAATAATTAAGGTATAAAAGTCCATTTATATTAGAGTTATTTGTATATTTATCCCATAAATCTTTCTTGTAAAAAGCGTCATCATCAAGTATTAGAATATAATGTTGATCGACTATAGCCATATACTCGTTTAATCTTTTTGTATAATCACCAAGTTTTTCAAAAGGAAATTTACTAGGGTACATGTAGCCATTACCAGAAGCAGGAACAACAAAATTATCGGAATACTTTGAATGACTAGCAGATTTATAATATTTATCAAAAACTGTAGGAGCTAAATAATAAATTGAAGGACTAATTGACCATCCTAAATTGAAATTACCTCTATATGGAGAGCCGAACCAATTCTTTACACTATAATTGCTACCAAGTAGCCATTGTTGATTATCACCATCAGACATAATGAATGTAACATAGTGAACACCATCTTCATCAATAAACTCAGTATTTGATTTTTGAGTTTTAGGAGTGGAAGGATAAGAACTTAGAACAGAAAGGTTGTAAGACCAGTCTGCAGCTATAATATCTACTCCATACTTTGATGCAATTGATACATTGGTGTATTCATCAGGGCCCCATCCTAAGATATGACCACCATCATCCATAGAATTAAAGATAGTTTCTCTTAATGATGTATCACTTAAATTATCCTCATAAAAAATGAGGGATTTTGACATAATAGCATAATCTCTTAAAGATGTAAATTTATCGGATGGAAGTTCTATTACGATAGAATGATTTAAACCTGAATTCCATAAATTATTATATGCCCAATACTTATCTGTATTTATACAATCTTGTATTAAATTGGTTATTCCGTGTTTATTAATAATAGACTCAATAGATTCTTCAATAGCAACAGAATTTTTTAGCGAGGCTAGTGTACAAGCGTTATTTATTGATGGGGATTTTACATTACTATAAAGTACATATCCATCAATATAAGAGTTAAATATATCTATTAATTTCCATGGATCCTTGATAGTTTTATATTTTACATTATATATAGTCTTTAAATCTTTTAGCCAAATTTCGTAATCAGGTTCACTTGGACTAAGAATGTAAATTTGTTTTTCAGATTTATTGGATATAAGACCTTGAAGTGTTGCAATCATGGTCTTTTCTTCATTCGTCATATTATCTTCAGATATAACATAAAGGTATTTAGGCATTTTATAATTTTTAATATAAGTATCAGTAATTGAATCATTAAAAAAATTATTACCAGAAATATTTAAATTACTTAAGCTATCTAAATTTAAATATTTAATATTTTCAATATAACTTATATCACTAGTTTTACGGAAGTTTCTTGGAAGTATTTTTGTATTTACCGAATCTTCTATAATATTGACATCTGACATAACAGTAGGAGAATATGTAAATAGTGTAAAAGAAAATAGAAAAGATATGAAGAGTAAAAAAGTTTTTTTAAACGACTTTATCATTTGTAAGGCCTCCATATTAATATGTTAACAATTATTATCGTTAATCAATATAGGATAATTTATTCAAAAACTTATAAATAAGTAATAGATACTTCGTGGTTATGCTAAATAGAATGTTTTGATATAAAATAAATATAGTACTCTAAGTAGAGAGATAGTCATATTATATAATGATAATATTTTTAGAAAGAGTTGGAGTATATGGATAAAGAGCATGAAGCAAATCTAAGTTATACTATATGTTATGCTTTGCGACATGAGCCGTGGAGATTTAACTTAGAATTAGATGAAAATGGTTTTTGCGAAGTGAATGATTTATTAAATAGTCTAAAGCTTTATTATGATGACATTACTATTTTAGATATTAAATATGTTGTTGAAAATGATCCTAAGGGAAGATTTGAATTAATAGAAAATAAAATAAGAGCTGTTTATGGACATTCATTTGAAAGAAAAATTATTTATAATGAGATTATTCCACCAGATATTTTATATCATGGAACAACTTTAGAAGTATATAATGAATTTATTTCAAAAGAAGGATTAAAGCATCAAAAAAGACAATACGTACACTTATCATCTACAGTAGAAACAGCTATTATGGTAGCGAGACGTAGAAAGAATAAAACTCATATAGTTTTAGAAATAAATGCTAGGGAAGCATATAAAGATGGAGTGAAATTTTATAAAGCAAGTGATGATATATATCTTTCAAATGATATTCCAGCTATATATTTAAAAATTAAAAATATATAAAATGAAGCCAATAGAATTTTTAGGAGTTTTATTGGCTTTAATTATAATATAATTTTATCATTATACTGTGGTTTAGGATTGCAATAAAAACAAAATAATATAAAACACATATAATATATAAGATTAATTATTTTAGGAACTATTATATGAAAAAGTCTAAAAGAGTTAAAAATAATTGTAAAGATAGTAGAAATTTAAATAGAAAATTAGCTAATGAAAAGAATGATTACAGTAAAGAAAAATCTTCTAGTAGTGACACCACATCAAGTTCTACAGAAAGTAAAGTGAATTATGAAGAGTTAATTGCACAAATAAATCAATTAAACTTATCATTTGATACATTATTAATTATATTAACAGCTATATTGTTAAATATATATTATGTTTATTATACTAGAACACAAGCTTTAGATACGCTTAATAATACTAAATACGCAGATTTGTTGATAGATGGTACAAAGTTACCAAGAATAACTAATGCGATGTTTCTGTATGCAACAGCAATTTTTTTAGAAATTAATTATAGTAATTATGAAAACTTAAATTCAGTACAAGGTGAAGAAAGAAATTGCAAGGAAATAAATAAAGCATATAGAGCATTTTTTTCGACACTTCTAGTTCTTATAGCAACAGCAATGAGCAGAAGTAATTTAGAGGTTTAAAAAACCTCTATTTTTAATTTATATACGTAATGTAAATAATGTTAAAGAATATTTAAGATATTTACTACACTTAAGCTCATTAATTTAGATTAATATGATTTAATTTGATGTTTTAAGGAATAATTATTATAGAGAGGATTTACTTGGAGGTTTTATATGGAATGGAATAATATTAAGACAAAGGATGATATATATAAGTTAATGAATGTGTTTGGAAACTTTCATGATAGCTGTATAAAGGAAATACATTATGTTAGTGGAGCTTATGTAAATGAAAATTTAGAGATGAATCCTATAAATAAAAGGCGCAATGTTACTGTAGTATTTCAGAGACAATTAAGTAACCCATCAGAAATTGAGGTTGTTTTTGAGAAAATAAGCAAGCTAAATTTGGCACCTGTAAATGAAAGATATGATTGTATAATTTTAGATTCATTCATGGATATTTTTGAAGGGGAAATATATTGGGCTGATAGTAAAAGTTTTGATATACATGATATAAGAGATTATGATGATTTTACATGGATATGTTCAGAAAATGTTAAATGGAGATGTATAAATTAGAGTATTTATATTAAAGAATTAATTTATATAAATAAATAAGTTTTTTATGAATAAGATTACTACAAAGAAATATGACTTATGCAAAGATTACGAATAAATGCAGAAGTCATATTTTTTATTTTTATGAAGGAATATTTTAAAATAAACTAAGTCTATAGACTAAAAATCTTTCTCTAGAGTCCTTAATAAAAAGTTCATCTATTTTAACTTCTTTAATAAGTGTGAAAGCTGTACAGCTTTCTAAGTAATATATGTAATCATCAGAAGGATAATATAAAACTATATCTACTACTCTATTACATTTTTCAATAGACTCTAAAATATTATCAACTATTTTCATAAATATTTGTATTGAAAAAGGGTTAAAGAAGTAAAATTTATTATCTTTTTCAGACACTATATAGTTTTCAGCAAAATCATTTACAAAATTAATTTTACCTATAGATTTTTTGTGATTAAGTAAATAAGAGTTTGTATTTGATAAACAATCATTATAGAAATTCTTATCCATTTCTACACCTGTAACATTAGAATTAAAAAAATGATTTATATAAAATAATAATCTGCCTTTTCCACAACCATAATCAACAATATAATCAGAGTCACATACTTTATACTCTTTAAATAAAAGTTCAAGTGCTGAATATGGTGTTGCCTCGTATCTATTATAGTGAAGTGATTGGTGAAAATTCTTTTGTTCTTTCTTTGTTTCGATATTTAATAATCTTTCGTAATCCTGTTCTATCATAGTATTTCCTTTCGTAATAGTAGTTTTTCTACTGTTTATATAATGAAAATAACCATATATATAATAACATTAGAATAAGGTAAATATAAATAGTATATTTAATTCTGTGAATATAATTTGAAAAATATGAATTACTAGATATACAATAATTTATTATATATTGCAATATAATTTCAGTAATGGAAAATTAAATAAAAAACAAACAATATTAAGGTTATGTGGTATAATTTACAGGATAAGAACTCAAAAGGAGAAAGATATGAGAAGTGAAAAATCTTATAAATGGACAATTATAGCTTGTTATATAGGATATTTTGTACAAGCTACAGTAATAAATTTAGTACCAATATTGTTTGTAACGTTAAGAGAAGGTTATGGGTTATCTTATTCTCAGTTAGGTGCGTTAGTACTTATAAATTTTGTTACCCAAGTAATATTTGATGTAGTATTTAGTAGGCCTGTTGATAAATATGGGTTTAGACCATTTGTTGTAGTTGCTCATGGAATATGTGCATTAGGGTTAATATTATTTTCTATAACTCCAAGGGTATTTAGTGAAAATATTTTCGCAGGCTTTGTGCTTTCTACTATAATATTTTCAGGAGGGGGAGGACTTTTAGAACTAGTTATTAGTCCGATTATTGATTCTATACCATCAGATGATAAGGCAACGGCAATGAGTTTGTTACATTCATTCTATGCATGGGGACAAGTAACGGTTGTTGTTATAACATCTATTTTTTTATTTTCTTTTGGAAAAGAAAAATGGTGGATTATTATGATGATTTGGGCAATAGTTCCTATAGTAAATTTCTTTATATTTATGAGAGTGCCATTAACTCAAAAATTACACGAATCTAAAATTATGAAGATAAGAGAACTTATAAAAAATCCTATTTTTATAGTTGCTTTTTTTGCAATAATGTTAGGTGCTGCATCAGAAGTTAGTATGAATCAGTGGGCAGCGACTTATATGGAAAGAGGACTTTTAATACCTAAGTTTGTAGGAGATATGTTAGGTATGTGCTTCTTTGCAATTATGTTAGGAATAGGTAGAGCTATATATGGAGTATATGGTTCTAGAATAAATATAAATAAGGTGATGATTTGGGGATCGCTAGGAGCAGCGATATGTTATTTAGTAGTAGCTATATCACCGTATAATTGGTTATCTATTATAGCCTGTGGAATTTGTGGAATATTTGTAAGTTTATTATGGCCAGGAACATTAGTAGTGGCATCAAGCAGGTTACCATTAGCTGGAGCTTCCATGTTTGCATTACTTGCTGCAGCAGGAGATGTTGGAGCAGCTATAGGGCCTTGGCTTATTGGTAGAGTTACTGATTTTACAACTAGTAATTGGACATCTTCTGCTAGTTATTCAATTAATTCTGAACAATTTGGATTAAGAGTAGCTATACTTTTAGCTGCAGTGTTTCCAATATTGACAATGATTTTTCACAGTATATTAAAGAATATTAAAGTAAAACAGAAAAGTTATGAATGTGAGAAGATAAGTTACGGAGAATAAATGAGCGATTAAGCTAAAAAGCTACAAATAATAATTTAATGTGATTTAAAACACTCTAAATATGATATTTAAAAAGTTATCTTATTAGTTCAAGATAACTTTTTATTTTTAGAAATAAAATATTTGATTATCAAAATAAATTCTGATATTATATCTGTATTGTAATTTTTACATAAGCTATAAAGAACCTCATTAATGGGGTTACTTATATTGAAGGGTGGTAAAAAAGATGAGAAACAAAGGAATTATTTTATTTTTATCAATTATTTTATCAATTGTCTTAGGAGTTACTTCGTTATATACTCCAAGACCTAAAAGTGAAGACAGTGGATTTTCTACAGAAATTGCAAAGGAGCATATAAAAGAGATTTCGAAGGAAGTTCATAGTATACAAGAACCAGAGGCCCTAGGAAGAGTTAGAGAGTATATATTAAATGAGTTAAAAGAATTGGGATTAGAACCAGAAGTATTTACATATGAAGGTGTAGAAAGTTCTAAAGGTGGTATATATGACATAAATAATATATATGCTAAAATTGATGGAAAAAATGGAGAAGATGGAAGTTATATTATGCTAGCATCTCACTATGATTCATCGCCTAAGAAGAGGTCAGGAGAGGATGGAGAGTCAAAAGGAGCAGCAGATGCCGGATATGGTGTATCTACTATCTTAGAAATAGTTAGAATTATAAAAGAAAGTGGACAAGAATTAGAAAATGGTATAAAGATATTAATTACTGATGGTGAAGAAATGGGGCTTATGGGGGCAAAGGAAGAGATGAATAATAACTTTGACCTATATGAGAATGTTAACTTTGTAGTTAATTTAGAAGCACGTGGAATTAAAGGACCAGCTTTGATGTTTGAAACTAGTAACAATAATAAAAAGGTTATAGATTTATACAAGAAGGCTAATTTACCAGTATCATACTCTTTAGCTGCTGATGTATATAATAAGATGCCTAACGGTTCAGACTTTACAGAGTTTAAAAATGCAGGTTTACCTGGAATAAATTTTGCTGTATTGAATGACTTAGATTATTATCATACAAAGAATGATAATTACGATAATATAAGTGATACATCTATCCAACATTATGGAGAACAAGTACTACCTATAGTACAAGAATATGTATACAACGCAAAATATGGACAAGCTGATTATTTTCAATCTAATCAAAATAGTGTGTTCTTTACCTTATTACCAAATGTATTTATAAATTATACTTCACTTATAGCTACTATACTTGCGGTAATTTCATTAATAGCCTTAGTAGTTATTATGAGAAACTTAAAAGTAAACGCTAAGATGGTAGTAAAATGGATAGCTGTTTGGACAGGATTAGCATTAGCTAGTACAGCAATAGGTATAGCAATATCTTACATAATTTCAATGGTAAGTGGTATTGAATTTAAAATAACGTATATGCCTAGAATTACAGGTTCAGATTTCATTGTTTTAATGGCTGTAATTTTAACTTCTATTTTAGTGGTACTATTATCAAAGAAATTAGCTAAAAATAGAGAAGATTTAGAGTCTATGCTGTTTGGGGGACTTTGGTTTAATGAGTTTTTATTAGTAATATTTATGATAGCCCTTCCAGGGGGAAGCTACTTGTTCTTATGGCCAGTAATTATTACTCTTATCTCTATAATTTTAACTAAGAAATTTAAAAATCAAAATATGTTATTAATAGCTACTATGTTTACTATAGTTATGTATGTACCTGTAATTTACAATATTTACATTGCGTTAACTATTGGGGCATTAGGAGTAGTCATGTTATTAACATTAATGTCTCTATCAACTATAGTACCGTTAGTTCTTAATGTATCTATGGAGAATGAGAATGTTATTAGAAATATATATAGAAAAGTTGCATAGATAAAATATAGATGGGTATGTATCAAAATAATTTTTGATACATACCCATTAAAATTAAATTTAGCCTACAGAAACTTCATTTTTAGAATCAATATACTTTAAATTATCTGAAGTTTTTAATTTTCTCATTTCAATGTTATATAACATATTTACATCTTAGTATGAAATATATGCAACTTAGTATAAAAGCATTGTAGTGTAATAATAGAAGTCATATACTTAAAATATGGAAAAATTATAGAGGGGGCTTTAAATGAGAATAATTATAAATGAATCGGAAGATATAGAGGAATTAGAAATAGTAGTTAATTGTAAGAGAGTAGATGAAAATTTGCTTAAAATGATAGCTACAATTAGAGCCTTCGATAGAAAGATAACTGGAACAAAGGATGGGAAGTTATTCATTTTAGATGTAGATCACATTTACTATTTTGAATCAGTTGATAAAAAGACTTTTATTTATCTTCATAAAGATGTTTATGAGAGTAGTTTAAGATTATATGAATTGGAGGATAAGTTTGCCAATTCGGATTTCTTTAGAGCCTCTAAATCAACTATTATAAATCTTTCTAAAATAAAAGTTATTACTCCTGTATTTGGAGGAAAGCTAGAAGTTATTTTGGAAAATAACGAAAAATTAGTAGTATCAAGGCAATATGTGCCTTTATTAAAGAGAAAGCTTAATTTTTAAGGAGGTGTATTATTATGAGAACATTCTTCATTAATAGTTATGAGATAAAGAAGTTATGCTGTTTGTTTTTTGCAGGTGAAGTTATAATGTATGCTTTAATAGGACCATTTATTGGTGTTGATAGTATAT
This sequence comes from Clostridium sp. NSJ-145, assembly GCF_021044725.1. Lineage (NCBI taxonomy): Bacteria > Bacillati > Bacillota > Clostridia > Eubacteriales > Clostridiaceae > Clostridium > Clostridium sp. NSJ-145. The sequence continues at coordinate 456,891 of NZ_JAJNOS010000001.1, read as the reverse complement.
CGTTTTCTCTTATATGGCAAATGGCTGCAATATCAATATTGTTAACTATGCTGCAATATGTATTATATACTTTTAATTTTATGAATAAGGTAAAAAGGGAAGTTAAAGTATTAATTCATTATCTTATATTAATAGGATTAGGATATGGATTCGCAAAAGTTTTTAATTGGTTTAATTTAAATGATTTAAATAATATCATTATAGCAGTTAGTATTTTTACTGTATGCTTTATAATAACAGCTGGCTCTATTTACATTTATACAAAGCTTACTGGTGAAAGATTTAATGAAAGGTTGAAGGTATATAAGGAATTAAAAAAAAGTAATGAAGGTGAGGGAAATTAGATGTATGCTATTGAAACGAAAAGTTTAACAAAAAGTTATGGGAAAAGTAGAGGTATAGTAGATGTTAATTTAAAAGTTAAAGAAGGAGAAATTTTTGGATTTGTAGGACCTAATGGAGCGGGTAAATCTACTACTATAAGAACATTATTAAATTTTATCTTTCCAACATCAGGAGAAGGTAAAATTTTAGGGAAAGATATTGTAAAGGAAAGTTCAGAAATAAAAAAGATTCTAGGATATGTACCTAGTGAAGTTAAGTTTTATGACGATATAAAGGTTAAAGATATAATAAAGTACTCATCAAGCTTTTATAATTCTTGTAGTAAGGAAGAAATAACTAGGCTTTGTGAAAATCTTGAGGTAGAAGTTGAAAAGAAAATGGGAGAGTTAAGTTTAGGCAATAAAAAGAAGGTTGCTATAGTACAAGCTCTTATTCATAACCCTAAATTACTTATACTAGATGAACCAACAAATGGATTAGATCCACTTATTCAAAAAAAGCTATTTGAAATTTTATTAGAACAAAATAAGAAGGGAACTACAGTATTTTTATCTTCTCATAATTTAGTAGAGGTTGAAAACTTCTGTCACCGAGTTGCAGTTATTAAAGAAGGTAGAATTATTGATACTATTGAGATAGATAAGCTAACTAAAAATCTAGGATTGAAAGTTACTATAGAAGCGAAAGAAATAAAGAGAGAAGATATAGAAAGCTTAGGAGGAGAAGTTATATCTTTAAAAGGTACTGAATTTATATTTAATTATTCAAATGGTGCAGATGATCTTATAAAAGCCTTATCAAAATTTTATATAAATAAGATTTTAATTCATGAACAAAGTCTTGAAGATACTTTTATGAACTATTATGAAAATAAAGGGGGAAAATAACCATGAATATTTTTAAATTTGAATTTAAGAGGCAATTTAAATCTCTTATAATTTGGTCTATTGTATGTAGTGCATTAGTTATAATGTTTATGGCTCTTTTTCCTAGTATGAAGGATATGGGAATGCAAGAACTTGTCGGAGATAAGCTAGGTGCGATGCCTTCTACTCTATTGGAAGCTTTTAATATAGATGAAATGATGGATTTTTCAAATATTAAAGATTATATGGGGTATTGTCTTCAATATATAGTGATGGCAGCAGGAATATATGGGTTAATATTAGGAGCATCAGCTTTAAGTAAGGAAGAAAAAGATGGGACAATAGAATTCCTTTATTCAAAACCTATAACTAGAAATAAAATAGTTACCTCAAAGCTTTTAGCATCTATAGTAATTATCTTTATATTCATTTTTATAATTGGATTAGTAACGATGGCAATAGGTATAATAGTAAAACCAGAGGATATAAAGACTATAGATTTATTGATGGATATTAAGATTATGTATATTGGAATGGCTATGCTTTCTTATACATTTATGGCAATAGGATTTTTATTATCAATGATAATAAAAGCAAGAACTAATGTTACAGCAGTAGCTTTAGGAGTGTTTTTTGCAAGTTACTTTGTAGGTGTATTAGGAAAGTTAAAGGAGTCTTTTGAATGGCTAATATATTTTTCTCCTACAGATTATTTTATACCAGCTAAGATATTTAAAGATGGATTTGAACTTAGATATGTAATTGTAGCAACTGTTTTAATATTAGTGAGTATTGTTGGAACTTATATAATTTATAATAAGAAGGATTTAGGCTAAGTAGTAAAATTAATAGCTACGATATAAAATCTAAAAGTTTTTAAAATATAATAATAAAAATTTAAATATTAACTAAAAAATTATATCCCAATGATATGCAAAAAAGTACGTATCATTGGGGTATGTTATTTTAAGGAAATTTTAAGAATTTCTATAGCTTATATTTAAGATTTTATATTTATAATCATTATTATCATGAAAAATGGAGGAAAAGTAATGAAGGTTTTAGAGGTAAATAATTTAAAAAAGACCATTGGCAAGAGAGAAATCATTAAAGGTGTAAGCTTTGAAATAAATTCAGGAGAAATTTTTGGCTTCTTAGGTCCTAATGGGGCTGGTAAGACTACTACAATAAGAATGCTTGTAGGTTTAATTAAACCTACAGATGGAGAAATTAAAATATGTGGACATGATTTAAAAAGGGATACAAGCAAGGCATTAAAAGAAGTTGGAGCTGTAGTTGAAAATCCTGAGTTATATAAATATTTATCAGGAAGAGAAAATTTAATGCAGATAGCAAGAATAAGAAAAATATCTAAGGAGCAAGTAGAGGAAACTATAAAACTTGTTGGACTTGAAAATAGGATAGATGATAAAGTAAGAAAGTATTCATTAGGTATGAAGCAAAGATTAGGATTAGCAGCTTCACTTTTATCAAGACCTAAGCTTCTAATTTTAGATGAGCCTACAAATGGATTAGACCCTTCAGGAATATTAGATTTTAGAGAGGTAGTTCAAAAGGCTGCTAGAGAAAGAGATATGGCTGTATTTGTATCTTCTCATATTTTATCTGAAGTTCAGAATCTTTGTGATAAGGTTGCTTTTATTAATGATGGTGTGATTAAAGCTGTAGAGGATATTAATAAAGAAAGCAATACAATGGAAACAGATAGTGATGTAGTATGTTTAGTTTCTAATGATGATAACAATATTTTAGTTAAGGAAATAAGCAAGTTATCTTATATTTCATCATGTAATGAAAGTGATAAAGGATTAAAGATAATAATGGAATGTAACTCCACTCCTAAACTAGTTAAACATTTAGCTATGAATAACTTTAGTATTGAAGAAATTTATAAAGAAAGAAAAGGACTAGAGCAGAGATATATGGAACTAGTAGAGGGAGGTATAAGATAATGTTACTTACACTTATTAAAAATGAACTTATTAAATTATTAAAAAAGGGAAAGACATGGATAGTATTTGCGCTGTTTGCTTTGTTTATAGGAATTACAATCTTTGGGCAATATAGCTCAGATAAGAATATGAGGATGTGGCAGTCTCCAGAGAAACAATTGGAGATGGCAAAAGAGAACTTAGATTACTACAAAGAGGAGCTTGAATTAAATAAAAATTCTGATGTAAATCCAGAGTATATAGCATCTTTGGAGGAATCAATAGAATATTCTAAAGAGCAGATAAAGAGTTATGAAGATATAATTAAAAATGGTGTAAATGAAGATGAATGGAAAAAGCAATTAGATGAAGAAATAGAATATGCCAAAGAATCTATAATAAGATATGAGAAGTATGATGATGAATGGTCAAAGCAGTACGCTATGGAATCAAAAGAAAGATTAGAGCAATTAACGTATCTTAGAGATAATAATATTCAACCACTTTATGGATGGGAATATGATGCATATAATTATATGAGTTCACTAATGCAGTTTTTAGGAATGGCTATATTAGTAGCTGGTATAGCTGTATTTATGAGTGATATAGTATCAGGAGAATGTACTCCTGCAACATTAAAGTTTTTACTAATTCAGCCTGTAACTAGAGGAAAAGTGTTATTATCAAAATTTATAGCAGTTACTATAACTGTTCTTACGATGATTTTAGGAGCAGAAATTGTAGGATTCTTATTTGTTAATATAACTAGTGGAGTTAATAATTCTGCATACCCAGTAAGTATTGGAACAGTTTATGAAAAGATAATAAATGCTGATGGAACAACTATATTATCAAAAGTTGTAGGTTCAGGACATATGGGAACAAACTTAGAGTTATTTACAAAAGCTATGTTATTCCAAGCCTTATTTATAATAACAGCGTGTGCAGTTATCTTTATGATTTCTACATTAATAAAAAGTAGTATGATAACTATGGCGATTTCAGTAGTAGTTACAGTATTCTTAACTATAGGAAGTTATAACCTGTCAGCATTAAGAAAAATTGCACATTTAGTATTTTTAAACTTTGGGGACTCAATAAGTGTATTCACAGGAAGCAGTGCTATGATGATGCAAAATCCAAATATGACAGTAACAAATGGAGTAATAGTAATGATAGTAACAACATTAGTTGCATATTTAATAGCACATATTAATTTTAGTAAAAAAGATATATTAATATAGTAATAAGGAGTTGTTTTGAGACAACTCCTTTAGTTTTGGTTAAATGTGGAGTATGTTTAAAATTATTGTGTATATAGTTGAAAATAGGAATTTTTATAGTAGAATAAAATGTAGAGTTTTTTAGGGGTAGGAGGTGAGAAATTATAAGTTTTTTTAGATTTAATAAAAAGATAATAGCGTTGCTATTGGCTTTTTATTTGATTATTAATATTTTTACCAATATACAGTACTCAATATTAAATGAAAATCACAATTGCTTAAGAGGTCACTGTGAAATTTGTATTAATATTGAAAAGAGTGCAGAAAATTTGCAGCATTTTGGATCAGCACTTATAATCTTCTCTCTTATGAAATCTATAGGATTAGATTTTATCCAATATCTTGTAAGAAAAACTAAATATTTTCTTAATAGTATCACATTAATTAGTTTGAAGGTGAGGCTTGATATTTAAATCTCTAGATAATCATTTTAAATATTTAATACATTAAAAGGAGATTATAATGATAGAAATAAGAGACGTTTATAAAGAGTTTTCAAATGAGAGAATTAATTTTAGCAATATAAAATTTGAAGATAATAAATCATATGTTATATTAGGACCTTCTGGATGTGGTAAGTCGACATTACTAAATATTATTAGTGGAAATATAAAAGCTGATGGAGGAACTATTACTATAGATATTGATAATTCTATATATAATTTAGAAAAATTATCAAGTGAAGAACTTCAAAAATATAGACGAGATAATATAAGTTATGTATCTCAAGAATTTAATCTTTTTAATGATTTTACGGTTAAAGATAATTTAAAGTTAATTGAAAAAGTTAAAGGGAAGAGGATATCTATAGAGGAAGCTTTAGATGTTGTAAGTTTAAAAAATAAAGTAAATCAGAAAGTAAAAACTTTGTCTGGAGGAGAAAAGCAAAGAGTTTGTATAGCAAGAGCATTGCTTCAAGAAGGAAAGATACTTTTATGTGATGAGCCAACTGGTTCATTAAATCAAGCTTTAGCTAACGACATTATAAAATCTTTAATAGATGTTCATAAGAAAAATAAAAATATGTTAATAGTAGTTACTCATGATGATAGATTAATAGAGAACTTTGATTGTGTAATAAAATACGATGACTTTATAAAGATGAATATTGGAGGTGCTAATTAATGTTTAGATATTCAATAAAATCTTTATTAAGCAAGAAAACAGTAAGTATATTATTTATTATATCAATATGTATAGCAATTTCTATAAGTATGTTATCTATAAATATTAGTTCACAAATAGATGAAGGATTTTATCAGGTAGATAAAAAATACGATATTATAGTTGGACCTAAAGGTAGTAGTACTCAATTAGTAATGTCTAGTTTGTTTTTCTCAGATGACCCATTAGGAACTATAGATACGGATTATTTAGATAATATAATGGATGAATATGAGGTAACTACTATAGTTCCATTAGCTATGGCTGATTCATATAAAGGAAATAGAATAGTAGGAACTACAACTGATTTGCTAAATGATTATAGCTTGAAATCAGGAGAATTATTTAAAGAAGATTATGAAGTTGTTGTAGGATATAACATTGCTACTAGCTATAATCTTTCTATAGGAGATGAAATTACTACATCTCATGGGACAAGTAACTATGCAGAAGAACACACAAGTTCACCATATATTTTAGTTGGTATCTTAGATAAGACTAATACATCATATGATAACACTCTTTTTACAAGTATAAATAGTGTATGGAATGCACACGATGAAGAACACATTCATTCAGAAGAAGAAGAGCATTCTCATGAAGGGGATGATCATAATATGGGTTATACATCTATACTTGTTAAAACAGGAAGTTTGGCAACAGCAAATAAAATAGAAACTTCTTTAAGTGAAGATGTTGATGTACAAGCTGTAAACACTACAAAGATATTAAGAAAGCTAGTTGGTAATATTGATATGAGTAAGCAGGTTGCTTTATTGCTTTGTGGAATAATAGTAGTGTTAGCATCACTATTAACTTGTGTAATGAGCTTTTTAATGCTTGTTAATTCTAAGAATGATATTAAGTTACTTAAGTTTTTAGGAATGAATAAGAGTAAAATATATAGCTACGTTTTAGGACAAGTAATAATATTAATAGCTGTAAGTATAACTATTTCTTTATTAATTAATAGGGTAGCTTTAAGTCTAGTAAATAATATATCATCATCTTTAGGAATAGTACTTGACTTAACAAAGGTATATCCAACAGAGTTTTATATTGTATTCATATATGTTGGAGTTATTATAGTATCAACCCTTATATATTCTTACATTAGAGTAAAAAAGGAGAAGTAGTAATGAAAAAGCTAGTTTTTATATTATTTATAATACCTATGATAATGATTGGATGTGTGGCATCAGGTGAAAAAGATAATAATGAAATAACAGAAGTAAAATTTAAAGATATGATAGATATAAAGGAATTAGAAAAGTTAGATGGAAAGAAGATAAAAATGGTTGGATTCTTTGCACAGAGCTCTCCGTTAGATGGATCAATGGCGTATTTAATGAATATGCCTTATCAGAATTGTGCATATTGTCTACCTAATACAAATCAACTTATGAATACTATGGCGGTATATCCTAAGAAAGGTAAACAAATAGAATTTACAGACCTACCAGTAGAAATTATAGGAACTATAAAGTTTGAAAATATAACTGATCAAATGGGATATTCATATAATTATAGAATAGTTGATGCTGAAATATCTTTAGCAGATGTTGATTCTATGAGTGATGATGTGAAAATATATACTGATTTAGTTGATAGGGGGTTTCCTGATAAAATAAGCAATATAATATTACTTATAAATAATATACAGTCAATTAGAGTTGAGGGAGAAAATTTAGAGTCTGTAGAATTAATTCCAGATGAATTAGTAGAAGAGGTATATGAATTATTTAACGGATTAGATAAAGATAAGTATATTGATGTCCTAGCAATAGTTGATGAGGTAAAAATATTAGTAGATAAAGTTAATAATTCATTAATAACTAAAGATTATGATAGTATGGATGAGTATATAGATAATGAAGTTGAAATTTTTTATAAAGTATATGAATGGTTAATGAAGCCACAAGTATAATTAAATATATATATTTATATAATATTAAACACATTTTCAAATGTAGAATCAACTAAAAATATAATATTTTATTGTTAATTAAGAAAAGCTTGGACATAAAATGTCCAAGCTTTTAACTTTATATCTGCCATAAGGCATCTTTATATTAAACTAAGTTAAATATGATTCATTTGCCATAAATACAAACCTAGTTTACCATTCTCCTGGATAGGCAAGAATAGTAACTTCTACTTGTCTACGTCCCCAGCTAACACACTCACTATGTGTGTTAAAATATACATCTACTATGTTTCCTTTTATAGCACCACCTGTATCTGATGCTATTGCAACTCCATAACCTGATACATGAACCTTTGAACCTAAAGGAATAACATTTGGATCAACTGCAACGGTACTTATTCCATTTGGATTATGGATTGGCTTTAGCCCAATAGCTGTTATGCCACCACCAGTATAAGCTGTTGATTCCATTTGATATGTTGCTTTACCATCTTCATCTAATGATGGAGGGGCAACAGGTGGAGTGTTTGCCTCTTCAATTATAACATTACCTTGATAAATTCCATCTTGAGCTAGTCCAATTACATAAGAGCTAGTTAATTGAGGGAGTAATCCTTCAAGTGTATTAACTGCATCTTGAATTTGTGATATTGAAGAGGTAGAAGAGTTAATAATTGATAATGGGTGCTCAACAAGAGTTTTTTCATTAGCTTCAATTATTGCAAAAACCTCATTTTTTTGTTCGTTAAGTTCATTTAAAGCTGATTGCTGTTCAGACTTCTTACTTTCAACTTCAGCTAAATCTTTAGATATTTCTTCATTTAGTGAATTCAATTCATCTTCATTCTTTTTTAGTGATTCAGAAGTTTGTTCAAGTTTTTCTTTCTTTTCATCTATATCCTTCATAAGTTCTTTATCAAGAGATATTATTTTTGATACAGAATGTATTCTGTTAAATAAATCTGAAAAACTTTCTGAATTAAGAACAAATAATATAATATTAGAAGTAAGGTTGCTTTTATACAGGGAACGAACTCTAATATTAAGTTTATTTTGTGCTTCATCCATTTCTTTTTCATTTTGGATTAATAGGTTTTTAGTGTTTTCTATCTCTATTTTTGTATCTTCAATTTTTCTGTTATTTTCCTCTAGATTTTGATTTATTTCTTCAATTTCTACATCTAAGCTAGAGATCTTTTCATTTATTTGTTTAATTTCCGTGTTAAGTTCTTGGTACTTAACTTTATGTTGATCAATAGATGTATTTTCAGGAGCTGCCATTACAGGAAAAGAAACATTAAAAGTAACACATAGTGCTAAAGCGCTAGCTATTAATTTTAATTCTTTATTCAAAATATACCTCCTAGTATCTAATGGTTACATATCTAGTATATAACATAAACATAAGAAGATGCAAATTTACTCTAGCAAAAGGAATATATGTAAAAAATACACAGTAATGATATAATGGTTATAGTGCATATATTTTGTTATATAAAGATAAGAATAACATGAATATATATTTAGGAGAATAATAATGAGTAATACAAGTAGTATAAATAAAACAATATCTGAAATAATTAAGGAAAGAACCTCAGTAAGGACATATGAAGAATGTGAAATTGATGAAGATAAGATAGTAAAAATTGAAGAGTATATTAATAATTTGAAGGGGCCCTTTAATGAAAAAGTAAGATTTAAGTTAATAAACTCAAAGGAACCTTTAAAGGGAGAAAAGATAGGTACTTATGGAATTATAAAAGGTGCTAATAATTTTATTGCAGTTGCATATGAAAATGGTGAAATGGCATTAGAAGAAGTTGGGTATGAAATGGAAAAAGTAATTCTTTATATAACCTCTCTTGGATTAGGAACTTGTTGGATTGGAGGTACCTTTAATAAGGGAGAGTTTTCGAAGTCTATGGAATTAAAGGAAGATGAGCTTTTACCTATAGTAACTCCTTTTGGTAAGAGTGGAGAGAATAAGCGTTTTATAGAAAAGACTATGAAGTTTTTGACTAAATCAAAAAAGAGAAAAGAATGGTACGAAATTTTTTTCTTAAGAGATTTTTCTGTACCATTGACACCAGTAATTAATTTAGGTTACTTTAAAGAGGTACTTGAAAATGTTAGATTGGCTCCATCGGCACTTAATAAGCAACCTTGGAGAATAGTTAAAGATGGTAATAAATTTCATTTCTATATTAACTCATCTAAGAAGAAAAATGATAAGTTAACATTTGATATTCATAGAATTGATATGGGAATAGCTATGTGTCATTTCGATTTAACATGCAAGGAATTAGGATTAGAAGGAAGGTTTATTAAATGTAATCCAGAGATAACAGATACACCTAAAAATGTTAGTTATGTTATTACTTGGGTCCATGAGAGTGTTTAAGTTAGGTATATATAGATACTTTTTATAGATAAATTATTAAATATGTGGATTTCTAATTTTGAAAATATAAGTGTATTATAATTACTTATGAGAAAGTTTGTCTTATGACAATATAATGGAGGAAAAAGTAAATGGAAAAGTTATACTATTTAGATAGATATATTAAGGAGTTTACAGCTGAGGTTGTAGAGGTTAAAGAGATAGATGGAATGTATCATGTAGCTTTAGATAAAAGTGCATTTTTCCCAGGTGGAGGTGGTCAACCTGGAGATACTGGATTTATTGAAAGTAGTAAAGTAATAGATGTATATGAAGATAATGGAGTAGTTTATCATGTTCTTGAAAAGAAACCATTAAAAATACATAGAGTAAAATGTAAAATTGATTGGGAAAAAAGATATGATGGAATGCAACAACATTTAGGACAGCATGTCTTATCAGGGTGCTTTTACTCATTGTTTAATGCTAATACTGTAAGCTTCCATATGGGAAGTGAAAGTAGTACTGTAGATATTGAGGGATTCTTAGAGGAAGATAAAATAAGAGAAGCTGAAAGATTTGCAAATGAAATAATTAATCAAAATATAGAAGTTGAATTTTTTACGCCAAGTAAATCAGAGCTTAAAAAGATAAAAATAAGAAGAGCTTTACCGAAAACTGATGATGCGATTACTATAGTAAAAATAGGAGATCTTGATATAAATGCTTGTTGTGGAGTGCATCCTAAATCAACTTTAGATTTAAGAATGATTAAGATTAAAAGATGGGAAAAACATAAAGGAGCAACTAGAGTAGAATTTTTAGCAGGGAAAAGAGCTATAGATGATAGCTTAAGGAGAGATAGTATAATTGCGACTATTTGTAAGTCAATGAAATGTGGAGAAAGTGAAATACTGAACATAATAAGTAAATCAGCAGAGGAAATTAGAGAATATCAAAATGAAAATAGAATGTTAAAATTAGAACTAAGTAAATATGAGATAAAGGAAATGATAGAATCTGCAGATAAGATTGGAGATATATCTATTATTAAGAAGATTTATGAAAAGTCGGATTTAAAGCATATTGGGAAGCTTGCAGAAAAGTTAGTAGAAAATAAAAAAACAATAGCGTTGTTTGCTGTAAAATATGATGATAAGTCAAATCTAATCTTTGCATCGTCAAAAGACAATGATATATCTATGAATGAGTTATTAAAGGATGCAATTACCTTAATTGATGGTAGAGGTGGAGGAAGTAAATTTTTAGCTCAAGGTGGAGGGAAAAAATCAAATAATTTAGAAGCCACTATAGATTACGCCTTTATGAAGATAAAAAATAGCCAAAATTAATATACAAACATTTAACATATTCATCCATAATGCATATAATGTAGTATAAAATTAACTATACAAAGGAGATAGGAATTATGGACAAAAGATGTTTTAATGATTTTGATGATTTTGATGATTTTGATTTGAATGAATTTGATTTGGATGAATTTGACCTTGATGATGAAGAAAATATAGAATGTGACAGAGATAGATTTCGTAGAGAAAGAGAATGTGATGAAAATTTTGTAAGCGAATTTGATGAAGATACTTTTACAGAAGGCATAGAAAATAGTAATTGTAATTCTAGAAGTGGACAATGTATTAATGCCATTAATGCAGCTTTTTGTGCTGGAAAAGAGCAAGGATTTAGACAAGGTAGAGCTGTTGGCTTACGAGAAGGTAGAAGAGAAGGTTTTAGAGCTGGATTCAGAAAAGGATTCGAAGAAGGAAGAAGAGTTGGCTTTAGAGAAGGCTGTGAAGCCGGAAAACGTCAAGGATTTAGAAATGGTTTTGAAGAAGGAAGAGAAGTAGGACGTCAAGAAGGTAGAGAGGCAGGAGTAAGACAAGGATTTAGAGAAGGATTCAGAGCTGGGTTTAATGAAGGCTTTAGAAGAGGTAGAGATTGCGTTATAAAGAAAGTATTAGAAAGCTGTAACAATTGTAGAAACATTAGAAACGGTAGAAACTGTAGAAACTGTAGAAACTGTTAGTTATTATAGGTTGTATCAAATTTTGATACAACCTTTTTTGTATCTATTACTTCTATTACATATTTATTATTAATTAGAGTGTTATTTATATTTTGTAATAATTAAAGTATTTAGTGAAATAATAAAATTAGCGGTTGTAATAAATATTACAAAATTTAAAAATTAGACTTTAGGAGGATAAAATATGAAAACAAAGTCATTAGTATTAGCGTTATTTTTAGGAGTAGCCTTATTAGTTGGTTGTGGCAATAATGGTACTACAAATGATACAACTAATAAAGGAGCAACTACTGAAGAAAAAGAAAATACAAATACAAATAATCCTGGAGATGCAGATGTAGTAAGTTCAGCATCTTTAGCAAGTGATGAAGAAACACTTAAAAAAGCTTTAAAAGATAGTTGGATAGTATTATTAAAGAATGATATAACTACAAGTAAAGATTTAGTAGTAGAAGGAGACTTTACTAAACCGGATAAAAATGATTCTTCAAAGATGGTTCCTGCTGGTCGTACAATAGCTCTTTATGAAAATGATGATAATAATACAACTAAATCTTATACATTAACAACACCCAAAATTACTGTTAAGAGTAAGGATACAAAAATAGAAGGTGGAACAATAATTGGAGATATATATGTAGAAGCTGAAGGATTTGAACTTGAAAATGCTAAGATTGAAGGTAATGTGTATTTCTCAAAACAAGAATATAAAGATTCATTTGAAATGGATGATAAGAGCACAGTTACTGGAGTTCAAGAAGTAAAGTAAATTAAGAATAAAAGATAAATATTTAAATAATAATAGTTAATAATAATTTATGGGAGGCATTTAATATGCCTCCTTTTATTTTATTAATTATTACTGTAGTTTAATTAAGTTTATAAATAATGGAAGATCAGAATGATTAGAAAGTAGAATATATTAAATTATATTTAAAAGAAGAAAAAATACTTAGAGTCACTTTGTATATTGACAATGAAAAAGATGTAAACTATATTGAATACATAGATAAGTATCTATATAGGAGGAAAGATGAAAGATAAATATGAAGTAAATGCAAAAATATTTAAAGCTCTTAGCGATCAGAATAGATTGAAGATTATTCATATATTATCAGATGGTGAAAGATGTGCTTGTGAGCTATTAAATTATTTTAATTTCACTCAACCAACATTATCACATCATATGAAAGTATTAATCGACTGTGAATTAGTTACTTCAAGGAAAGAAGGCACTTGGAACCATTATAGTTTAGTAGAAGAAAATGCTAAAGAATTAGTTGATTTTTTGAATGAAATAATATATCCAGAGAGAGAGTAATATGTAGTTACAGGTAGTAAATAAATATATAAAAATTAATCATGGAGGAAAAATGAAAAAAGTTGATTTAACTAAAGGTAAAGTTTTAACAGTGCTTACAGCTTTAGCAGTACCTATAATGGGAAGTTCTTTATTACAATTTACATATAACCTTGTTGATATGCTTTGGGTTGGGGGGCTAGGGAGTGATGCGGTAGCAAGCGTTGGTTCATCAAGTTTTTTTATTGGATTAGGATATTCAATAAATTCTTTAGTTGTTATAGGAGCAGGAATAAAGATATCTCATGCTATAGGTGGAAAAGATAATAATAATGTAAAAGAGTATATAAATACAGGAATAGCTATCAACTTTTTTATAGCAATTGTATATGCTCTAATTCTTATTTTTTTAGGAAAGAATTTTATAGGATTTTTAAATCTAGGTAATCCTATAGTAGAAAGGGATTCATATTATTATCTTGCAATAAATGGACCAATATTGTATTTTTCGTTTTTTAATTTTCTTTATTCAAGGATTTTTGGAAGCTTTGGAAATAATAGCGATGCTTTAAAGATTAATGCGATAGGGATAGCAGTAAATATAATTTTAGACCCTATATTCATTTATATCTTTAAATTTGGAGTTATTGGAGCAGCATTAGCTACATTGATAGCTAATGTAATAATGTATGTATTGTATAAGATGAAATCTAAAGGTTTATTAAAGTATGATAGAAGTTTAAATGTAAATTACGAAAAAGTAAAAGAAGTAGCTAAGTTAGGGTTTCCTATGGCATTTCAAAGAGTGTTATTTACTCTGGTAAATATAGTTCTAGCAAGAATTATTGCAATTTTTGGTACCAATGCTATTGCAGCTCAAAAGATAGGATTACAGATTGAATCTATAACATATATGGTTATAGGCGGTTTAAATGGAGCTATATCAAGCTTTACAGGACAAAATTTTGGGGCCAAGAAGTTTAAAAGAATTAATGATGGATATAATACTGCACTAGCAATTGGAATATCGTATTCTATATTAATGTCCTTAATATTTATATTTTTTAAGGAACCAATAATAAAATTATTTATAAGAGATGTAGATACAAGTTTAATAGCTTATGGATATTTACAAGCAGTAGCTTATTCACAAGCTTTTAGTACAATAGAAATGGTATCTAATGGACTTTTTACAGGACTGGGAAAGCCCAAAATACCTGCGACTATAAGTATAATATTTACTGTATTAAGAATTCCAATGGCATTAGTACTTATTAAGTATTATGGAATAAATGGGATATGGTGGAGCATTGCCATATCAAGTGTTTTAAAAGGAGTAGCAGCTTATTTAATATATAAATTGAAGGTAAGCAAGGAGTATAAAATATGTTAGATAAAATTAAAGATATAATTATAAATAATAAATCAATAGGTAGTTATGGTATTGAAAGGGAAGGACTAAGAGTAACTAATGAAGGAAAGCTAGCCTTAACGCCTCATCCAAAGGTTTTTGAGAAAAAGATATGCAATCCGTATATAACAACAGATTTTTCAGAAAGCCAAATTGAGGTAATTACACCAACATTCAATTCAGTAGAAGAATGTTATAATTTTACAAATGTACTTTATGATATTGTAGCTCAAGAAATTGGAGATGAATACTTATGGCCAATTTCAATGCCCTGTATCTTACCAGAAGATAAGGATATTCCAATAGCTGAATTCTGCGAGTGTCCTATGGGAATAAATGCAAGAAGGTATAGAGAGCAATTAATGAAAAAATATGGAGGCAAGAGACAATTAATATCTGGAATTCATTATAATTTTTCATTTCAAGATGACTTTTTAAAGGAGCTTCATAAAAAGGTAGGTGAAGGAACGTCATTTAGGGAGTTTAAGGATAATGTTTATTTAAAACTTGTAAGAAATTATTTAAGATATAGATGGCTTATAATATATCTTTTATGTGGTTCAAATGTTATTCATGATAGTTTTGAAAAAGAATACATAGAAAGCTTAAATAAGATAAATGAAGATACATATCATAATGAAAGTGCTTTATCTTATAGAAACAGTCAATATGGTTATAAAAATAATATAGATCTTTATCCAAATTATGACTCTGTTAAAGCTTATGTAGATAGTATGAACAATTTTGTTAAGGATAAGGTTTTAGAAAGTCATAAAGAATTATATAGTCAAGTAAGATTAAAAGCAGCAGATATAGATAATTTTTTAGAATCTTTAGAGAAAGATGGAATAAAGTATTTAGAATATAGGAGCTTAGATATCAATCCTTTTGAAAAAGGAGGAATCTCTTTAAATGATTTAAAATTCTTAGAAGTATTTAATATTTTCTTATTGGTTAAAGAAGAAAGTGATTATGAAAAGTGGCAAGAGGAAGCATTAGATAATCAAAAGCTAATTGCAGAGCAAGGATTAAGCAATGTAAATTTAAAGAGAGATGGGAAAAATATTTCTAAAGAAGAATGGGGATTAGAATTATTAAGATATATTAAAAATATTAATGATGAATTAAATTTAGTATCCAATGAAATTATTTTAGAGATGATTGATAAAATTAAAGACTTTAAGATTACTTATGCTTATAAGATGCTTAAAAAAGTAAAATCAGAAGGTTTTGTAGAGGCAAATTTAAGCTTAGCTAAGAAATATAAAGAAAGTGCATATAAAAATAGATTTAAGCTTGAAGGATATGAAGACTTAGAATTATCAACTCAAATTTTAATGAAAGAAGCTATTAAAAGAGGTATAAAAGTTGATGTATTAGATAGAAGTGAAAATTTTATATCATTAAAGAAATGTGATAAAAAAGAGTATGTGGTTCAAGCAACAAAAACTTCTAAAGATAATTATGCAACTATACTAATTATGGAAAATAAGGTAGTTACAAAGAAAGTTTTAGAAGATAATAATATTAGAGTACCTAAAGGTGAAGAATATACTTCTATAGAAGAAGCAAAGGTTAAGAGTGATAAATTTATAGGAAAACCAATAGTAATTAAACCTAAGTCAACAAATTTTGGCATAGGTATTAGTATATTCACTGAAGGTGCAAGTAAAGATGATATGATAAAAGCCTTTGAAATAGCTTTTGAGAATGATAAAACTGTTTTAATTGAAGAATTTATAAAAGGAAAAGAGTATAGATTTTTAGTTATAGGAGACAAGGTTGCCGGAATACTTCATAGAGTACCAGCTAATGTTATAGGTGATGGAAAGAGCACTATAGCAGAACTTGTAGAAATTAAAAATCAAGATTCTTTAAGAGGAAAAGGATATAAAACACCGTTAGAAAAGATTATACTTGATAAAAATGCAGAACTTTTCTTAAAACAAAGAGGACTAGATTTTAATTATATTCCTAAATGTGATGAGATAGTTTATTTAAGAGAAAATTCTAATATAAGCACAGGCGGAGATAGTATAGATTATACTGATGATATTCCGCAAAAATTCAAAGATATAGCAGTAAAGGCGGCTAAGGCAGTAAAGGCAAAAATATGTGGAGTAGATATGATGATAGAAGATTATAAAGAAGAAAATTCACCATATGCAATAATAGAATTAAACTTTAACCCTGCAATTCATATCCACTCATATCCATATAAAGGTAAAGAACGAAAGATTGCCGTTGAAGTACTTAAGTTATTAAATCTTATTGATTTAGGTGATAATCATAAATAAATATTCATGTGCATAAAAAGAGAACTTTTAATTAGTTAAGTATTATATATAGAATAAAAACTCTGCTAAATTATATATTTAGTGGAGTTTTTTAGTAAGAGTTTACTCTTTTCTATTTTATATTTAGCTAATCAGTTAATAAATGTTGTGCAATCTTCTTTTTAAATTCACTTTAAATACAGGGTGTAAATGTTTAAAAATATTAGATTTAGGTATTAACTATGAAAAAAAACAATATTATTTAATATAGTAAATAGTTAATTAGAGTGGGAAAGTAATAGGGGTTAAGGAGTTGAGTAAACATTATGGGATTAACATTAAAAGAGGTACTTTATACATTTGAGAAAATAGAAAAGAAAATTACTTATTATAAACAGTTTTTAAATGAGCTTGATGCTATTATTGGAGATGGAGATCATGGAACAAATTTAAGCAAGGGATTTAAAGTTGCAAAAGAAAAAGTTAAAGATAAAGAGTTTAAAGATTGGGGAGATATATTTAGAACAGTAGGTATGGCTATTTTGTCTAATGTTGGAGGAGCGTCAGGACCACTGTATGGAACTGCATTTATGAAAGCATCTATGATTGGAAAAGAAAAAGTTGAAATTAATATTGAAGATTTTAGAGATATATTAAAGGTTTCAATAGATGGAATTAAGATGCGGGGAAAAAGTGAAAAAGGAGATAAGACTATGCTAGATGCATTAATTCCAGCTTATGAAGAAATTAATTATGGAATAGAAAATAAATTATCTGTATTAAATACGCTTAAGAATTCAGTTGAAGCAGCTAGAAATGGTGTTGAATATACTAAGTTTATAGTTGCTAGTAAAGGAAGAGCACTTTATTTAGGGGATAAGAGCATTGGACATCAAGATCCAGGAGCAACTTCGTCTTTAATTATTTTAGAAGTAATATTTGATACAGTAAATGAATTAAGGAATTAAAATTTAGGTTTTAAGAGGACCTTGTGATGGAATATGTGAAAATGTTTTCGGAAAATTGCATTTATTAAATTGCATTTATTAAAATATAAAAAAGTACGGAAAGATGTATTTAAAGACATTTCGTACTTTTTTTATATTTATTAAATTAATTTATTCGATTACTGTAGTTATAGAATTTATCCAATCATTCTTCAAGATATTTATATCTTTTCCTGTAATATCTTTTAAAGCTTCTTTTGTATTTAATGATTTATAGATTTTAATTAGATTATCTTTGCCAATAGAATATTCTAAATACTTAACAAAGGATGCAGAGTAGATATAAAAGATTGGTTCACTATTATAATCAATATAATTAGGTACACCATTTTTTCCAACTAAATCAAAAGCTGTTAAACTTTCTAACGTTCCACTATTATAAAATTCAAGAGAGAGTTTATCAATGTCACAGCCATTATTAGGATAAGTAGGATCTCCATTAAGTTTATCATTTAAATATACAGCCAAACCTTCTTTAATCCATAAGGAACTACAATCCCAAGCTATTATATGAGTTAATTCATGGATATAGGAGCTAGTGTTTTCCATTACATTATCTACTGATATTAAAGCAGTATGTTCTATATTAATATTTTCATTGTTAAACTCAGGATCGTCCATAGACCAATCTATACTAACAAAAACTCTAGAATTAATATAGTGATCAGAATTTAGATTAATCCCCAAATAATTTTCTATAGCTATAATTCCATTATCAATTTTTTTTGCAAATTCTATCAATTCATCTTCAGTTAAATAATCAGCTCTAGAATATAAAATGGCATATTCTGTGCAATATCGTATATAATCCTTTTTATAATCATAATCAAAAGTATATAATTCATCTAAGTCAAGTTCTTCTTGTAATTCTGTATCTATAGTATCATCTTCGGCTACTATTGGATCAGCATAATTATTAATGCTGTAAAGAGCGTTAGAACATATGATTATAACAATAATAATAAAAGTTAAAATTACAAATCTTATTTTCCTCATAAAATAATAACCTCCATTAAAGTTATAGTATTATATATTCTTAATAATTAATAAAAAGTATAGGAATTTAAAACTTTATTAATATATGAGGAAGTATAGGGAAATGTTCTATTGTATAAATTCATTTTTTTATGGTAATGTAATAACTATAGATTTAATTGATAGAGGTAGACTAATGAAAAGATTTAAAAAGGTTTATATAGAAACAACCAATATTTGTAATTTAAGTTGTAATTTTTGCCCTAAAACTAGTAGAGAGTTAAGGTTTATGGAAGTGGATAGCTTTAAAAAAATAATTGATGATGTAAAACAATATAGTGATTATGTATATTTTCATCTTATGGGAGAGCCATTTTTGAATAAAAATTTAGAGGAATTTTTAGAAATATGCAAAGAGGCTGAGTTAAAGGTTAATATTACGACTAATGGAACTTTAATAAATAATGTTAAGGAAATTTTACTAAAAAGCAAAGCTTTAAGACAAGTTAATATTTCACTTCATAGTTTTGAAGCAAATGATAGTAAAGTGACTTTAGAAGAATATATAACTAATATTACTAGCTTTATAAATGAAGCTAATGAAAATTCCAATATAATCTGTTCAATAAGGTTATGGAACATGGATACTGAAGAGTTAAAGGCTTGTAATAGCTTAAATAGCAATATATTGAGAATTCTTGAAGAAGAGCTTAATATAGAATTTAGTTTAGGTGAAAGATTACAAGAAAAGTCAGGAATAAAGGTAAGAAAAAATTTATATGTAAATATGGCAGAAAAATTTGAGTGGCCTAATATAAATCTAGTAAATGAAGAAGCTGAAGTGTTTTGTTATGGATTAAGAGACCAGATTGGTATATTAGTTGATGGAACAGTAGTTCCTTGTTGTTTAGATAGCGAAGGAAATATTCCGTTAGGAAACATATTCAAAACTCCACTAGGAGATATAATAACATCAAAAAGAGCAATTGATATATATGATGGTTTTTCTAATAGAAAAGCCGTTGAAGAGCTTTGTAAAAGATGTGGATATGCTAAGAGATACTAATTGAAAGAAAGTGCGAAGCACTTTGGTGAGAAGTTTAACTTCGTCAAAGGGGAAAAGTCAGCTAAAGCTGAGGAGAAAATAGTGCCTATGTCAATAGGGAAAAGATATCTAATGAGATAAAATGCTTTTCTTTGCTACTTATAGTAGCATTTTTCCCTTAACGTAGTTAACTTTTCCACGCTACGTAGTAGCCTTTCACTTCGACAAAGTCGACTTTTCACTTGCGAGCCTTAGCTCGCACTTTATTTATTAGAGTAGCTTTCTCCTTCAACTCTATCGTAGGTTAACACATCTAATATAGCATCTCTATCACTAATACTTTGAATATTAGGAGAGTATATTGGTGTTGTTTCCATATGATTTATCATAGTTGATGAAAATTTATCTAAAGGTGTTCCTAACGACTCTATAACTACATATGGAAGATAAAATGTAGATATTTTCGTATCATTCAAATATGAAAAATCTTTATCATAATTATTATATATTAGGTATTTTTGATTATATAAGTTTTCTGTGTTACTAGAGTCTATTCCAAATTGACTATATATATCAGATGTAGGGGTAAAGAATGGATAATGATCCCCAACAAATACTAATATTACATCTTCCTCGAAATTATTTAACCATTCTAAAAACGACTTCAAGTCATCAGAAGTTTTCTTAATACCTTCAAGGTAGTATTTAAGTTCATTTAGGTCAGATGTACCATCTGTAATATTGTCATCATCGTAATACGGTTGATGATTTTGCATAGTAGTAGTAAATATATAACTTGGACTATCATCTTGCTCTAATTGTTGTTTTATTTTCTCAAAAACAGAATAATCATCTATATATCTTCTGAATCTAGTACTATCGTTAATCATATCTTCTTCAAAGAAAAGATTATTAAATCCATAACCACCATAGATAGAGTTTCTACTATAAAAAGAACCGCTAAAAGGATGAATATAAGTTGTATTATATCCTAAATCCTTAAAATAAGATGGTATAGAGTTAGTTAGATTATCATCAGTTAATAGATTATGAGGTATTGATGGTGTATTAAGAGAATACACTGGTAGTCCAAATAGTAATTCAAATTCTGTTCTTGGAGTGTAACCTCCAAAAGTTGGAACAACACAATTACCTATAAAATTATCTTTTGAAATTTCATCAAAGCTTTCGTAGTAAGATGATAAATCTAAAGAAGATTCAAGACTTCTAAAATCACCAAATGATTCAGACATAATAAATATTACATTAGGTTTTTTATAATCATCAGAAGTTTCATTTATTTCAGATAAACTGTTATTTACAAGATATTCAGAATAATTTTCAGGTTTACGTAATCTCGAAGTAAATTTATTAGATGTTGTTTGAGATAAAAATCCTATAAGACCGTTTGACTCGAAGCTCTCGTTTATAGCAAATATATTTGTTGATGTTTCGTTATCTAAATTAAAAGTTGCATAAATATTTGTTGAAGGTTTAGGAAGAAGTATACCTAAAAGTAATGTGCAAATGCAAATGAAGCTTGTTAAAAATCTTCTTTTGAAAGTAAAAGGAAGATTAAAGGTATATTTCTTGCACAATACTATATAACCAATAATTAATATTAAGCATATTATTAAAGGCCAAGTGAAGTTTAGTTTTGCAAACTTTCCTACGTCTCCTATATTTCGAGTCATAACTAAATCACTTAAAGTTAGATGAGTTCCACTAGTTGTATATTTAAAATACTCTACTGTGGAAAGTATATACAAGGTTATACTTAGAATTCCTACTGCTATATGACTCTTTTTTGTAAAAAAGAGTATTGCAAAAAAGAGAACTGAAATTAATAATACGCTATATAAAAATGCTGGAAATTTACTAGTTACAAAACCTAGTAGTTTATTGAAGCTTTGCATATGATTAAATTCAGTAATTAATACAATAAAAATAGGAAAAAAGCAGTAAGTAATAATTTTAATTAGTTTATTATCCTTTAATTTCATATTAACCACCTATATTATAAAAATTTAGTATATATTTTATTATGATACTATATTTTACAAATAAAGCAATTGATAAAAACTTAAATAATTCTTAAATATTCTGTAAATATTACCCTATCTTTTGCTTTTTGATAAATCTTCAAAAATTTCAAACTTATAAGTTAAAGGTTCTATTATAAAAAATAATATAAAAAATAAAATGAATGCTAAAAGATATTTTATCCAAGATTCGATATTTATATAAGCGGAGTCAGTTATGATTGCCCAAAAGATAAAGGTTAATAGCATTATTACACTAAAAATAAATTTAGATTTTATTGATGCGATAAGCTTATTTTTGCATTGAGGACAAGTTATATATTGTGAATGTTTTCTGATAAAAATATCTTTAGTAGAAAATTTATAATTACAATGAGGACATATTTTCTTAAACATTTTAATACCTCCTAAAATTTACAAATATAATACTATGTATTATAAAATTTTTATAAATATTACAGCTAAACTTATTATATTAAATAAAATATTGTTAAAGGATAATACTATAATTATAAATTCATCACAAATTATAGAAGGAGTAATTATATGTATTATAGAAAAGAATATTCTGATGTAATAAAAGAATTAAAAAGTGATGCTGAAGGTATAACAAGTAGCGAAGCCAAAGATAGACTAGAAAGAGATGGATACAATGAGTTAAGAGAAGGATCTAAAGTTCCTATATGGAAAATGTTTTTAGAGAGTTTTAAAGATCCATTAGTTATAGTATTACTTATAGCAGCTATAGTACAGATATTTTTAGGTGAAGTAGTAGAATCGCTTATTATATTTTTAGTAGTAATATTGAATTCAGTGTTAGGTGTTACTCAAACAAGGAAAGCAGAAAGTTCATTAGATAGTTTAAAAAAGTTATCAGCACCAAGTGCTAAAGTACTAAGAGATGGAAAAAAGGTAACTATTCCTGTAAAAGAGATTGTAGTTGGTGATGTTGTATTTTTAGAGGCAGGAGACTATATACCAGCAGATGGTAGACTTATTGAGGCCCAAACATTAAAAGTAGTAGAGGGAATGCTAACGGGAGAGGCTGAGGCAGTCTTAAAGCATACAGGTAAAATAGAGGAAGAAGTAGGAATAGGTGATAGGAAAAACATGGTATTTAGTGGTGCTACTGTTGTTTATGGAAGAGGCAAGCTAGTAGTTACCCAAACTGGTATGAACACTGAAATGGGAAAAGTTGCATCACTTTTAGAAACAGCAGGAAATAAACAAACACCTCTTCAACAAAAGCTTGATGATTTTGGCAAGAAGTTAGGAATAATGATAATGCTTTTAGCAGCAGCTATATTTGCTATTCAAGTTATAAGAGGATATTTAAGCGGAAGCGATTTAAAAGCATTAATTTTTGATTCATTTATGTTTGCGATTGCTGTGGCAGTTGCAGCTATTCCTGAAGCTCTATCTTCAATAGTAACTATAGTATTAGCTGTTGGAACTAAAGATATGGCAAAGAAGCAAGCTATAATAAGAAAGCTTCCAGCAGTTGAAACCCTAGGATCTACTAGTGTTATTTGTACTGATAAAACAGGAACATTAACTCAGAATAAGATGACAGTTGTAGATTTCTTTATGTATGGTATTACAAAAGAAGAAGTTAAAGCAGAAAGTGATTCTTCAGAACAAGTTGAAGCCATGAATTTAAGTTCTACGTTATGTAACGATGCAGATATTACAGAAGATGGAGTTGAACTTGGAGATCCAACTGAGGTAGCACTTTTAAGATTTGCAAATAAAAGAGGGATAGATTATAAAGAGTTAAGAGAAAAATATGATAGATTGAGTGAAATTCCTTTTGATTCTGATAGAAAGTTAATGTCTACTGTAAATTCAATAAATGGAAATGCTATAATGTTTACTAAAGGTGGACCGGATGTAGTATTTAGTCGTGTGACAAAAGCATTAGATGATGGTGAAGAAGTAGATATTTCAGAAGAAATATTAGATAAGTATAGAAAACAAAACGAATATTTTTCTAATAGAGCATTAAGAGTATTAGCTTTTGCTTTAAAAGATGTACCAGACGAGAACTTTGTACCAGCGTTAGAGGATGAGGTAGATATGACTTTAGTTGGATTAATGGCAATGATAGATCCACCTAGAGAAGAAGTGTTTGGGGCTGTAGCTGAAGCAAGTGGAGCTGGTATAAAAACAGTTATGATAACTGGTGACCATAAAACTACAGCAGCAGCTATAGCAAAAGAAATTGGAATTATGCAAGATGGAGATATAGCTTTAACTGGTCAAGAATTAGATGCTTTAAGTGAAGAGGAATTAAAAGAAAAACTTGAACGTATAACTGTTTATGCAAGAGTTTCACCAGAGAATAAGATTCGAATAGTAAAGGCATGGCAAGAAAAAGGTTATATAACAGCTATGACTGGAGATGGGGTAAATGATGCACCAGCTCTGAAACAGGCTGATATAGGAATAGGAATGGGAAGTGGAACAGATGTAGCTAAGGATGCTGCAGCTATGATATTAACAGATGATAATTTTAAGACTATAGTTTCAGCTGTTGAAGTAGGAAGAACTGTATATAGTAATATAAAAAAATCTATTACCTATCTTTTCGCAGGGAATCTAGGTGCTATAATAGCTATTCTATTTGCAGTATTTGTAGGATGGCCAAATCCATTTACAGCATTGCAACTATTATTTATAAATTTGATAAATGATTCTCTTCCAGCAATAGCTTTGGGGCTTGAACCAGCAGAAAAAAATATTATGAGCGAAAAGCCAAGGGATATTAATGAGGGAATATTACAAGGTGGAACATGGCAATCAGTACTTATTAGAGGTATTATAATAGGCGTTGTAGTTATATTAGCTCAGTATGTTGGAAATAGAGTATCACCAGAACTAGGGGCTGCTATGGCATTTTCAACAGTAACAATATCAAGAATATTTCAAACTTTGCCAGCTAGATCAGATAAAGTTACAACATTTAAATTGGGTATATTTAAAAATATATATGCTATTGGCGCTATAATAATATGTCTTTTATTATATTGTTTAGTGCTTATTCCAGGAGTTAGAAGCATATTTGATATACCAGATAGCTTTGGAATGTTTAATTTCCTAATTTGCTTAGGATTTGGATTACTCGCAGCACTAATTATGGATATAAGTAAATTGTTTAATAAAAGAAAAGTTTAAAAAGAATTATTATATAGTATGCATCGTATTTCTTTAAAGTTAGTAATTAACATGTTGTTATTTTATTGAAGTACGATGTATTTTTGTTCAATAAAATATTTATTAAGATAGATGATATAGGGTGTAAATGTTACTTAACTAAATTATAATTAGATGTTTAGTAGGAAGTAAAATAATATGCTATAATATTAGGATAAGAAAATGTATGAGGAGATAGGGTATGGTATTAGTAAGTTGTCCATTAAAGCAAGATGATATAGTTAAATTAATAGAAGAGCATAGAATAAATGGCGAAAAGGTATTTGCTTT
Organism: Clostridium sp. NSJ-145; assembly: GCF_021044725.1. Taxonomy (NCBI): domain Bacteria; kingdom Bacillati; phylum Bacillota; class Clostridia; order Eubacteriales; family Clostridiaceae; genus Clostridium; species Clostridium sp. NSJ-145. Next base: position 431,391 of record NZ_JAJNOS010000001.1, on the reverse strand, counting down.
ACATAATAGAAAAGGAGTAAATCTTTATTTCGATTCTAAAATTGAAAATGATGAAGAAGCATCTTTAATAATTAAAAAAATAATAAAGTCTTATAAATATAGTAGTGCATTAATGTATAATGTTGTAACTTGTGATGGAGAAAAAATAAATTGGTATAAATAGATAGAATCAAATTTAGGATATCTTAAGAATATATTAAGATATATTTAAAGAAAAATAGGGGATTAAGGTGATATAATAGGTTATGGTATTATCATAGATAATAGAGCTATGTATGAAATGCGTAGTAAAGTTATTAAAAATGATATATAATATACAAACGAATATTTATCACAATTAAAAGTATACAAAATTGATAAATACATAATTTTAGAAATGTATTTAGATATTAGAAGAGGGAGCATGCAAAAAATGAATATACTGATTTTATCAGCATCCACTGGTGGAGGCCATATGAGAGCTTCAAGAGCTATAGAAAATTACATGAGTGAGCATGATAAAAGTGCAAATGTTAAAATCGTAGATAGTTTATTATATATTAATCCAATATTGAATAAAACAGTAACAAGTGGATATGTATATTTGGCAACAAAGACACCAAAAATATATGGTAAAATTTATGAACTAACAAATAAAGAAGATCGTTGGATTAGTTTTGTCAATAGATTAAATTATTTATTTGCAAATAAATTGTTACCGTTAATTGATGAATTTAAACCGGATGTTATAATTACAACACATCCATTTCCAACAGAGATGGTATCAATACTTAAAGCAAAAGAGCTTGTAAATATACCATTAGTATGTATAATGACAGATTATGCGCCACATAAAACGTGGGTAAACCAAAAAGTTGATGCGTATATAGTTTCAAATGATGATATGGTTAAAGAAATGAGCAAAATAGGTGTTAGGGAAGAGGTCATATATCCATATGGTATTCCTATAGAGCAAGTATTTTTTGAAAAAAAAGATAAGGATTTAGTATTAAATGAGTTAGAGTTAAATCCAAATCTACCAACAATATTAATGATGGCAGGAAGCTTTGGAGTAACAAACGTTTTTAAAATATATGAAGATATAATTAATATAGATAGAGAATTTCAGGTAATTGTTATTACTGGAAAAAATCAAAAGTTGTATGATGAATTTGCTAAAGTAATAAATAAGAGTGAAAAGCATACAAAATTAATATATTTTACTGATGAAGTTAACAAGTTTATGCAAGCAGCTGATATTATAATAACTAAGCCAGGTGGTTTAACAATTACTGAAGCTTTAGCATCTAATATACCTATGGCAATATTTGATGCTATACCAGGACAAGAAGAGGAAAATGCAGAATTTTTAATAAATCACAATATGGCAATTAAATTAGAAAAAAATCAAAGCTGTGATAAGCTAATAGAAGAATTATTAATGAACAAAGAAAAATTAAATAATATGAAAGAAGCTTGTAGGTCTTTTGATAAAAATGATTCATCTAAAAATATTTGTGCATTAATAAATGAATTAGTTGAAAATAGTAAAATGTAGTATTAATGTATAAGTGGTGTAATATATATAGTATTGGTTAATTGATTTTAATGGGGGTATTAAATGACAAAAACGAATGCTATTTACAAGTGTAATATATGCGGAAATATAGTTGAGGTATTACAAGAAGCTCCAGGAATGCTAGTATGTTGTGGGAAGCCAATGATTTTAAAGGATGAAAGAACAAAGGAAGGTGTTGGAGAAAAACATATACCAGTAGTAGAAAAGAAAGATGCTGGAGTATTTGTTAAGGTTGGAGAAGTTGAGCATCCAATGCTTCAAGAGCATCATATTCAGTGGATAGAAGTTTTAACTGATACAGAAGTTTATAGATTAAATTTAAAATCAGGAGATAAACCAGAAGGATTATTTAATGTAGATTACGATAATATAGTTTCAGTAAGGGAATATTGTAATTTACATGGTTTATGGTCTATTAATTTAAAATAAAGCAACAATTGTGTACTTAGAATAACTAGGTACACTTATTTTTTTGATTAAAGTAAAGATAAAATGTTAATATATAATAAGTATAATTTTAATTTAAAGAGGTATAAGAATGAGAAGTATTAAAATTTTTATGATATCTGCATTTATGATATTATTAATGGCAGGCTGTGGGGGAGATAGTATAAAGGAAGAGAGTAGTAATGAATATAATACTGAAAAACATACTGAAGAAACTAAAGAATTAGATAAAATAAAGGAAAAGATAGATTCTATGACGCTAGAACAGAAAATTGGCCAACTTTTTATAGTAGGTTTTGAAGGAGATATAATAAATGATGAAATTATAGATCTTGTAAATAATCAAGAAGTTGGAGGGCTTATATATTTTTCAAGGAATGTTGTAGATTCAAATCAAATAATAACTTTAAATAATGAAATAAAAGATATAAAAAAAGATATTCCTTTATTTATATCTGTAGATGAAGAAGGAGGAGTTGTTTCAAGAGTTCCAGATGAATTCCTAAAACTTCCTTCAAGTGGATACATAGGTAAATTTGATGATGAGAATTTAAGTTATAATATAGGGAGTATTATTTCAAAAGAATTAAAGAGTCTTGGATTTAATATGGATTTTGCTCCAGTACTAGATATTGATAGCAATCCAAATAACACAGTAATAGGGGAAAGAGCTTTTGGTAATAATGCAGACATCGTTTCAAAATTAGGAATAAAAACTATGGAAGGGTTAAGAGATGGTGGAATAATTCCCGTAGTAAAACATTTTCCAGGTCATGGTGACACAGATATTGATTCGCATTATGGATTACCTATAGTTACAAAAACATTAGAAGAGCTTAATAACTTAGAGTTTATTCCGTTTAAAAATGCTATAGAAAATGGTGCAGATGTAGTTATGGTTTCAAGTATAATATTATCAAGTATAGATAGTGAATATCCAGCAACTATGTCAAAGAAAGTTACAACTGATATTTTAAGAAATAAGTTAAATTTTGATGGAGTAATAGCGACAGATGATATGACTATGGGGGCTATCATGGATAATTATAATTTGACAGATGCTGTCATCATGGCTATAAATGCAGGAAATGATTTAATACTTGTTTGCCATGGATATGATGATATTATAAAATCAATATCAGCTGTTAAAGATGCTGTTAGTAGTAATATTATATCAGAAGAAAGAATAGATGAAAGTGTATATAGAATCTTAAAATTGAAAGAAAAATATAGAGTAAATGATGATATAATAAGTAATGAAATTGATATTGAAGGTATAAACTTAGAAATAAATTCTTTACTTAACTAAGAAAGATTATAGATATATTGATTTGGAAGTAATTGTTATTGAAAAAAATTCTTTTTTAAATTAATGTATAAAAGAAAGCTATTAATAATAGGCGAAGAATTAAATTATAGTTAAAAGTAGCAAATGAAAAATGGAGGAAGTATGACGATGCAGTTAGAAAAAATATTGGACTTTTCAGTTAATTGGATTTTGACTGAAGGAGTTAAGATAGGAATAGGTCTTTTAGTATTATCTATTGGATGGAAGTTAATAAAAAAATTTAAAAAGTTTATAAATTCATTAATGGATAAAAAAAATGTAGATAAGACTTTAGGAAATTTTTTAGATACTTTTATAGAAGTTGTATTAAAGATTTTATTGATAATGATCGTTATGGAAATTGTAGGACTTAAAGCAACAGGATTAGCAGCACTGTTTGCATCAGCAGGATTAGCTATAGGGCTTGCACTTCAAGGAAGTTTATCAAACTTTGCTGGAGGAGTAATAATTCTTTTAATAAGACCTTTTAATGTAGGTGATTATATTGAAGGAGCAGGACATTCAGGAATAGTTGAAAAGATAAGTATATTTTATACTTGTTTAGTTACTCCAGATAATAAACAAATATTAATTCCAAATGGAGCCTTAGCTAATGATAGTATAGTAAATTATTCTTCTAAAGATACAAGAAGAGTAGATTTGGTTTTCGGTGTATCTTATGATGATGACATATTTAAGGTAAAAAGAATTCTTACACAAGTTGTAGAAGCTAATGAATTGATATTTAAAAATCCAGAGCCATTTATATCAATAAATGAACATGGTGAAAGTTCTATAAATTTTGTTGTAAGAGCATGGTGTAAAACATCTGATTATTGGACAGTTCATTTTGATTTGTTAGAGAAGGTTATGGTTAAATTTAATGAAGAGAATATAAGTATACCTTACCCACAAATGGATTTACATTTAAAAGATGGGAAAATACAAGGAAATTAATGATATATAATTAAAGAAAAGATTATTGCATAACTATAAAATGCAATAATCTTTTTTATTATATTATAAAAGTGCAAAAGTTATAATTTAAGGAATTATATAATATAAAAAAACATAATAATTAACATTATATAATTTATATTTATAAGATATATGTTTTTATAAAAAATGAAATAAATTAACTATGGGGTGAATTGAGAAATGAAAACTTTAATTATATATGGGAGTAACCATGGATGCGCAAAAAAATGTGCAGAGCTTTTAGAAGAGAACTTAAAAGGTGAAGTAGATATTGTTGATATAAGAAAAGATATAACTCTTGATTTAAATAATTATGATAAAGTTGTAATTGGTGGATCTATTTATATGGGAAAAATTCAGAAAGAGATAGAAGAAGTGTGTGAAAGTTATTGCGATAATCTTAAAGAGAAAAAATTAGGATTATTTATTTGCTGTATGAATGAAGAGAATGTTGAAAAACAAATTAAAGATAATTTTCCGGAAAAGTTGATATTATCTGCAAAAGTTCAAGGGTACTTTGGAGGGGCTTTTAATTTTAAAGATATGAACTTTTTTGAAAGGTTTATAATTAGAAAAGTATTTAAATCGTTAGCAAATACTAATGATAAATTTAAAGGGATTGATATGAAAAAGTTTGTTGACATGATTGAAAGAGAAAATATCGAGAACTTTGCAAAAGCAATGAACGAGATTTAAATATAGGAAGATAAGTTATGTATAATAAAAGATAAATTTCATATAATAACAATATAGCCAACTAACTTTTGCTTTTAAAGTTATAGGTGGTTATGGGGCGTTGCAGGACAAAATGCAACGTCTTTTAATTTGCTTAAAAAAATGGTAGCACATACATAAATCTAAACGTATTATAACAGTAAAAGGTATAAAGTGGAGGAATGTATGGACGCTTATCAATTAATAGGACTTCTTCAAAGAAAAATGCAAGATCCTAGGTTTGCAAGTAAATTCAATCAATTAGCAGATGAATTAAATTCTATACCAGGTTTACAACAAAAAGTAATGCAAATTGTTCAAATCGATAATGAAAAAAAGAGACAAAAAGAACTAGATAAATTACCGGCTAGAGCAAAAGCTATTGTTAAAGAGTTATTAGAAATGTTAAGATAATTACTTAAAATAATAAGTAAAAAAAGTGTGAATCACTTTTTGAGTTAAGAGTGAAGAGTTAAAAGTGAAAAGAGTTTAGGATGAAACTGCTATGCAGTTTCTAAATTTTAAAGTCAGATGTGTTAACTGTATTCCTAAACCATTAACTCTACACTCTTAACTTTTAATCAAAAAAAATGTAAAGCAATTTAAATTTTTTGTACATTTATGGCCATAGGACCTTTTTCTCCTTCACCAATTGAAAAAGATACATTTTCTCCTTCATGTAAATCTTTATCTGTTCCTTTTTCTTTTACTTGAGAATGATGTACAAAAACATCTTGACCATCATTTGCAGAAATAAATCCATATCCTTTCTCTTGATTAAACCATTTTACAGTACCTGTGTAGCTTGACATAAAATCTCTCCTTATTGTATAAAAAATATAATGAATCATTAAATAGTGTTTGATTTAAAGATATTAATTATACGTAAAGTTAAAAGTGTAAAGTTAATGTGTTGGATTTATTCTTAAAGATGATATAATAAATTTAAAAATCATATAGAAATATTAGGAGGATAAAATTTGAGTAGTCACGTATTAGAAGAAGCTAGAAAGTGTCTTGGATGTAAGAAGCCGAGATGTACGGCAGCATGTCCAGTAAGTACAGAGATACCAGAGGTAATAAGATTATTATTAAGTGGAGATATAGATTCAGCAGGAGAAAAATTATTTAATAATAATCCGTTATCGGTAATTTGTTCACTTGTGTGCCCTCATGAAAAACAATGTGAAGGTAATTGTGTTTTAAATGCAAAAAATAATCCAGTACATTTTGGAGATGTAGAAAATTATATATCTGATTTTTATATACATAAAGCTTTTACTAAGTCAAAAATAGATAAAGAAAAGAGAGTAGCCATTATAGGATCGGGCCCTGCAGGAATAACAATTTCAATATTATTAGCTCAAAAAGGTTATAATGTAACAATTTTTGAAGCTCATGATAAGATAGGTGGGGTTTTAAGATATGGTATACCAGAATTTAGATTATCAAGAGATATATTAGATAATATAAAAGAAAAACTTGTAGAGATGGGAGTTAAAATACGTCCAAATACTATGATAGGGCCGTATATAACAATTGATGATTTATTTAGAGATGGATATAAAGCTATTTTTATAGGAACGGGTGTATGGAATCCTAGAACATTAAATGTTAAAGGGGAAACACTTGGACATGTTCATTATGGAATAGATTATCTAAAAAATCCAGATGTTTATGATTTAGGCGATAGAGTTACTATTATAGGAGCTGGAAATGCTGCTATGGATGTAGCTAGAACAGCAATAAGAAAAGGTGCAAAAGAAGTATATGTAATGTATAGAAAAGGTGAGATAGATGCTCCAGCTGAGAAATTAGAAGTAGAATATGCAAAGCTTGATGGAGTAAAGTTCCTTTATTATAAAAATCCTTTAGAAATTTTAGATGAAGGAATAAGATATACTGAAACTAAAGAAGTTTTTGATGATGAAGGAAATAGAAGTGTAATTGAAGATAAAGGTAAAGAAGGCGTATTTAATACTAATTCAGTAATAATTGCAGTAAGTCAAGGGCCAAGAAGTAACATCGTCTCAACAACTAAGGGGATAAATACATTACCTTCAGGATTAGTACATGTGGATGAATATGGCAGAACATCTAGAGACGGGGTTTTTGCTAGTGGAGATGTAGTTACAGGGGCAAAAACTGTAGTAGAAGCGGTAAGATTATCTAAGAAAGTTGCGGAAGCTATTGAAGAATATGTAACTTCAAATTAATATTTAGTATGAAAATTTATAAGATAATTAAATGTATTTGAGAAAATTAAATAAAGGCATATATTTTTAGTTAAATATATGTTATAATTCGTTTATAATATGAAGCTCGTATAAATTCGGTAATTGGTCCGAAAGTTTCTACCTGCTAACCGTAATTGGCAGACTACGAGGTATGTTATTTTAGTGTATAAATTTCTATTTATTATAGATTTTTGACTTAAATTAACCACCTCAAGTTTTTTTGAGGTGGTTTTTTCATTACTTTAATAATTAAATTAAAGTATACAGGTTTTTCTGTTTTTTTATTTATAAAAATATAGAAATTTATTTTAAGGTTTAAATATTTATAAGTATTATAGTTAGATATGTTTAAAGAATGAATTTATATGATACGTGATTATTTCTTTAGCAGTATTAAGAATTAATTGTAGTAGCTCTAATACTTAAATTTAACATTGACTTAAGAAAAAATAGAAATTGGAAGGTGTATATTATGGAAAATTTGCGTAGAAAGATATTAAAAGAAGGACAAGCGTTGAGCGAAAATGTTCTTAAGGTTGATTCGTTTTTGAATCATGGAGTTGACCCAGAACTTATGTATGAGATTGGAACTCATTTTAAAGATTATTTTATGCAGAAGAATATAACTAAAATATTTACAATTGAAAGCTCAGGAATTGCTCCAACGGTGATGACAGCATTACAAATGGGAATACCAATGGTAACTTTAAAGAAGCAAAGTTCAAAGATACTAAATGGTGAAGTATATCAAACTTTAGTACATTCTTTTACAAAAGGTAGTGATTATGAGTTAACTCTTTCAAAAAAATATATAAGTGAAGATGATAATATATTAATTATAGATGATTTTTTAGCAAATGGAGAGGCTGCATTAGGAGCTGCAAGATTAGTAGAAATGGCAGGAGCGAAGGTTGCAGGAATAGGAATAGTTATAGAGAAATCTTTCCAACCAGGAAGAGAAATGTTAAATAAAAAAGGGTATGATGTATATTCATTAGCTAGAGTAGCTAAGTTAGGTAAAGGGATTATCGAGTTTATAGAAGAGTAGAAAATAATATAAAGATGTCTCAAAATAAATTATACTAAGATAGTTAAATTTATTTTGAGACATTTTTTAAATATAAGTAATATACAATCAAAACTTTATTTGTAAAAATATTATTTTGATTTATTTGATGAAGGTCTTGGTTTAGAGTTTCTTTTATTTATAAGAGAAGAAATAGCAAAGCCTATAAATAGAGTTATTAGAGGAAGTACCATCCAAAACATATTATCCGTTAAAATAAATAATATGAAGGCTATTATTACACCAATTGTAAGACCTGATACAATTCCATAGTATAATATTTTTTCAGCTTGCTCATTGCGTTTTGATTGTTTATTTTTCTTTTTACCCATAAATACTCTCTCCTTTTATTACATAATATACCATATTTTAATTATAATATATTACAAATCCTTTTAAAACATTAATAAGTTAAATTGTTATATTGATATAGAGCATTTGATATATTAGCAATTTTTTCTTCTGCATCTTCAAGATCATGTGTGTATAAAATAATTATGTAAGGACTATTATCAAATACAATGCCAACATCATGTATGTATGTATCATAAGTTCCAATTTTATGTGCAACGATATTTTCATCTATGTATTTAGTTAGTCGGTCATTATATTCTGATTGAGTTAAGACTGATAACATATGTTTAAAGTTTGGATAATAACTATATTCATAGATACATTTCAATATTTTATATTCAATAGCAGGAGTTATTATATTTTCAGATGAATTAAAGTCTATTTTAAGTAAATTATATAAATTTTTACGAACTTCTTCATGACCACCAAGATAGCGTCCAAGCATATTTGTCGCAATATTATCAGAATATATAAGTGATAGGTCAAGTAATTCTTGAATGCTATAAGAATCAATATAATATTCATATTGTAAAATGCCTGTACCTTCTTCATAATCTTCAGGTAAATATTCAATATATTCGTTTAAATCTAATTGACCAATTGAGTTTAAGTAGTAAGCGTATAAATTCAAACCAACTTTGTATGTGCTTGCTGCAATAAATTCCATATTATCATTTATATTGATACAAGTATTATTTTCCAAATTATAATAAATTAATCCAATATTATCTATTTCATCACCAAGATATATTTTTATTCTATCATCAATTAAATAATTGTTATTAAAGAGTATACCTAATCTTTCAGAATAAGATAAAGATGTATAATCTAAACTAGATATAGACAGTGTAGTTACACTATCAGAGTCAGGTGAGTTAGAAGAAATAATTCTAGAAGATATATTATCTTCTATTGTAGAATTTACTTCACTTATATTATTTTGAGATGATAAAAAGCTATAGATAAAAAATGACGATAGTAAGAGTATAGTAAATAATATAGTTAATGTAGATATTTTTCTTTTATGATTTCTCTTTATTTTCAAATTTGTCACCCTTCCTAAAGTGGTATGTTTGTATTTTAATAAATTTATGTAGATAAAAAATGAATTGTATTATAAAGATAAATGAATAAAAGTGAAAAATATATTGATTAAATTCAGATAAATTTCAGATTGAGGTGATAAACTAGCGCAATTAGATATTATGAAATTTAGGTGAATTAGATTAAAGATAAGACCTATATGATAAAATAGTACTTAATGTAAAAAAGTTTTGTGGAGGAAAGTCATGAATAGTAGAATTTTAGTAGTAGAAGATGATAATCAAATACAGGAATTAATAGTAGAGTTTTTATCATCACAAGACTATATTGTAGATACGGCATCAGATGGAATTGAAGGATATGAAAAGTTTAAAAATGGAAATTATGATTTAGTTATTTTAGATGTAATGATGCCAAAGCTTGATGGATATGGATTATGCAAGATGATAAAAAGATTAGATGAAAATGTTCCTATAATATTTTTAACTGCTTTAGGTGATGAGGAAAGTGAAGTGAGAGGGTTTGAGCTTAAAGCTGATGATTATATTTCAAAACCATTTTCTTTTAATATATTAATAAAAAGAGTAGAAGCTGTTTTAAGAAGAAATAAGAAAGAAAAAAATGAAAGCGATATTTTAGAATTTGAAAAGCTAAGATTAGAATTGCAAACATTTAAAGCCTATGTTAATAATGAGGAAATTGAGCTTACCTTAAAGGAATTTAATATATTAGCTTTAATGATTAATAGCTATCCAATGGTAGTATCAAGAGAGATGTTAATAGAAAAAATATGGGGTTATGATTACTTCGGAGATACAAGAGTTATTGATGCTCATATGAAAAATATAAGAAAAAAAATACAAAAGGATTATATAAAAACTATAAAGGGTGTAGGATATGTTCTTGAAAAACAAGTGGAATAATCTAAGTATAAAGAAAAAAAACTTTATATGGAGTGTTCTCATTATAATTATTTCGTTTACTTTGCTATATGGTGGGATATATTTATTTATGCCTAAGGTATATGAAAATTATAAATTAAATAAGATTTATAGCAGCATAGAGGAACTAAAAACCACTTTAGAGGAAACTGAAGATTTAGATTTATCAGTTACATTAGATAAGTTTTCATATGACAATAATTTAGACTTAATTCTTGTTAAAAAGGATAAAGAAAATAGGATAGTTTCAATTGTGTATAGTTCATTTAGAGAATGGATAAATGATCCAGGAAAAATACCATTCTTAAAAGAAGAGGAATTACCACCTCATATTTTGAAACGTTTTAAATTAAGCCAAGATGAAGTGAATGAGGCAGTATATAAACCTATAAATAAAAAAGGAAGTTTAAATATTGAAAATGATATAACAATACGTAGTTTAAAAGGAAAGTATTCTCTAATAGTTCATGTAGCTGTAAGTCCTATTGATGAAGCAGCTACAATTGTTGCATTATTCTTCCCATTTGCAATAATAACAATAATTGTTATAGCAATTGCTATCTCAACATTTTATTCTATACAGATAAGTAAGCCATTAATAAAAATAAATGATGTAGCTAAAAAAATGTCTAACCTTGATTTTGATAATGTAATAGAGATTAAAGGGGATGATGAAATAGGGCAATTATCAAAAAGCTTAAACTTAATGAATGAAAACTTAAAAAATTCTTTTAAAGAGTTAGAGCATGTTAATTCTAAGCTTACTGAAGAAATAGAGTTAGAGAGAAAAATAGAAAAGCAAAGAAGGGAATTTATTGCAACAATATCTCATGAACTTAAATCACCTATTACAATTATTAGTGGACAAATAGAAGGAATGATTTATAAAATTGGAAAATATAAAGATAGAGATAAATACCTTAAAGAATCTTATGATGTAGTACAAAAGATGAGAGAGCTTGTACAAGAATTGCTAGATATGAGTAGGAGAGAAGACCAAAAGTTAAAGTGTATTTTTGTTAATATGAATTTATCGATGTTAGTTGAAGATATATTAAATGATTTATATTATTTTTGTGAAGATAAAAATATAACTTTAGAAAAGCATATTGAAGAGAGCGTTTATATAAATGGGGATATAAATTTATTAACAAGAGCAATAACAAATATAATAAAAAATAGTATTGTACACTCACCTATAAATGAAAAAGTTATTATTAGCTTAAATAAGAAAGAATTAGCAGTTCAAAATACAGGTGTAAATATACCTGAAAATGAAATTGAAAATATTTTTGAAGCATTTTATAGAGTTGATAAATCTAGAAATAGAAAAACTGGTGGTACTGGATTAGGGCTATATATTGTTAAAAGTATATTAGATCAACATAAAAATATAAAATATTCAATATACAATAAAGATAATTCGGTTGTGTTTTATATGAGATTCGATGATAATAATTAATAAATTATATGATATAATACATTCTAAGTGATAATAGATTATATTTTAATTAAGGATGGTATTATTAATGATAAAAAGTATTATATTTGATTTAGATGGAACATTATTAAATACAATAGAGGATTTAGCAAATGCTTGTAATTATGCATTAACTACTTTAGGATATAAGACTCACGAAGTAGAGAAGTATAAAACTTTTGTTGGAAATGGAAGATATAAGCTTGTAGAAAGAATGTTGCCAGAAGATAGAAGAGATATGGAGAATATAGAGAAGGCATTAAAATTATTTGATACTTATTACGAAAAACATATGATAGATATGACAAAGCCATATGATGGTATCATGGAAATGTTAGATAGTTTAATTAATAGAGGAATTAATATAGCTGTAGTTTCTAATAAACCTCATGAATTTACAACAGAAGTTGTTAAGAATTATTTTGGAGATAGATTTAAGGTTGTATATGGACATAAGAAAAATACTAAAGAAAAGCCAGATCCTTGGGCTGTACTTGAAGTGATTGAAGAGTTTAATGTGAATAAAGACGAGTGTCTTTACATAGGTGATTCTGAAATTGATATAAATACAGCTAAAAATGCAGGTGTTAAATCTGTTGGTGTTGAATGGGGATTTAGAGGAAAGGGAGAACTTGAAGCCGCGGGGGCAAATTATATAGTGAACAAACCAGAACAAATACTAGAGATACTGTAAAAAGTATCTCTTCTTTTATGTTTAGGTATTTATATTTTTACTAAAAAGCAATATAATATAAGATAGTTAAATAAAGTAATACTTGGCAGCGGGGTTATGCTCATGGAAGATATTGAATGGAGAGTTAGAAGATGAAGACAGTTAAGGAAAAGAAGAAAAAAAGAGTTGTAAAAAGTAATGCAATGAATAGGTTAGCGGGTATTGGTACTTTAATATGTTTAATTTTCTTACTTTTAGTTATAAGGTTAGGTTACATAGTATTTGTTAAGGGAAATGAATATAAAGATAGAGCTGATACTCAATGGAATCAAGAGATACAAGTAACAGCCAAAAGAGGAAATATATTAGATAGAAATGGAAAGTACATTGCTGCATCTGCAACAGTATATAGAGTTGACTTTGATATAGAAGCTCTTTTAACTGAAGCAACAGAAGAAGAGATAGATGTAAAAGAAATTGCTCAAAGTTTAGCTGATACATTAGATATGACTAGAGATGAGGTTCTAGAAATAATTGAAAGCGGACAACCTTATCCAAATTTAATTAGAGGAATTGAGCAAAGTAAAGCAGATGAAGTTAAATCTCTTAATATATATGGAGTAACAGTTAGTAATGATGTAAAAAGATATTATCCTAATGGACATTATTTAGCACAAGCTTTAGGAAGTGTAAATACAGATGGACAAGGATTAACTGGAATTGAATTACAATACGATAATTATCTTTCAGGTGTTCCAGGGTTAAAGATTGAGGGGGTAGATAGTAATCAAAATACTATGCCTTTCGTACCATATAAATTTACACCGGCCATTGATGGAAAGGATGTTGTCCTTACTATAGATGAAAATATTCAGTATTTTGCTGAAAAAATAGCTCAAAAAGGTTTAGATGAAAATAAAGCTAAAGGGGCTTCGGTAGTAGTAATGAATCCAAACACAGGAGAGATTTTAGCAATGGCTAGCAAGCCAGATTATGATCCGAATGAACCTCTAGAAGGATATGATAGTTTTGAGGGAACAGATGACAATGAAAAAATACAATCAATGTGGAGAAACAATATTGTAAGTAATGCATATGAACCAGGATCTACATTTAAAGTTATAACTATGATAGCGGCTATGGAGGAAGGAGTTGTTTCTGAAAATGATACCTTTAACTGTACAGGAAGTGTAAATTTTGGTGGAACAGTAGTACATTGTTGGGATTTAAATGGACATGGAGTACAAACTTTGCCAGAAATATTGAAGAATTCTTGTAATCCAGGGTTTATGGCATTAGGGGAGAAGTTAGGAAAAGTAAAATTAAATGAATATATAAAAAAATTAGGATTTGGTACAGAGACTGGAGTAGATTTGCCAGGAGAAGCTGTAGGTATAGTAAAAGCTACAGAGGAGATTTCAGAGATAGATTTAGGAACAATAGCTTTTGGACAAACAAACTCCGTAACAATAATTCAGCTGATGACCGCTTTTAATGCTATAGCTAATGGTGGAGATTTGATTCAACCACATATAGTGAAGGAAATATCACATACAGATAATAATGGAAATACAATCGTTGATGAAGTTATTGAGCCTACAATAAAGAGAAATGTCTTATCTGAAGAAAAAACATCCATACTTAGAGGGTATTTAGAAAGAACTGCCACTCAAGACGGAGAGCCTGGTTCTTTCGTACAAGGATATGATATTGGGGCTAAGAGTGGAACTGCAGAAAAGTATGATGCAGCTATAGGAGGATATTCTAATACTAAATATATTGCATCAATGATAGCATTAGCACCAGTTGAGAATCCGGAAATTACTGTTTTTATATCTGTAGATGAGCCTAGTACAGGAAAATATTATGGTGGACAAGTAGCTGCTCCGTTGGTTAAAGAATTATTTAAAATGATTTTTGATTATATAGAATCACCTCTTGCTAACAATGAATATAGCTTAGCTAGAGATATAATAGTTCCAGATGTAAGAGGAATGAATAAAGTTGAAGCAGAAAAAGTTCTTGAAGATAACGGGTTAACTATTAAGATAAATGGTAAGGGAGATAGTATTGTATCTATGGATCCTTATCCAGGAACAACAGTTAAAGAGGGTGCAGAGATAGAACTTTCAACACGAGGAAGCAATATTGATAAAAAAGTTGTAGTTCCTGATTTAAAAGGTAAAACTAGAGAAAATGCAAAGGCTCTTTTAGAAAATTTAGGTTTAACATGTACTTTTGAAGGGGAAGGCGATGTGTATTATCAAAATACACCTAAAGGTACCGTGGTAGAAAAGGGTTCTTTAATAAAGTTAACTCTTAAAAAAGAATCAGAGTATTAAGAGGTGTAATTATGAGTACTATAGATTTGCAAAAAAGAATTAAATATAATAAGAGTAAAAAAAAGAAGAAAAAGAAGACTAAAATAACTATTGATAGAGATAATGGAGTATACGTAGCGGTAATATTATTAGTTTTAATTGGATTACTTCTAGTATTTACATCCAGTTCTTATTATGCATTATATGAACAAGGTGATTTGTATTTCTTTATAAAAAAGCAAGCAATTTGGGCTGTGATAGGTCTTGGCTTTATGAGCTTTTTTGCTAGAGTTGATTATCATTTTTTAAGAAAGTTAACTTGGCCTTTAGCTATTGGTACATTAGGATTGCTTGTATTAGTATTAGCTATAGGTAAAGAGATAAACGGAGCTAAAAGATGGCTTGAGTTTGGAGGATTATCAATACAACCATCAGAAATAGCAAAATATGCAGTAGTATTTGTTTTAGCTCATGTCATTGTGAAGATGGGAAAAGAAATTAAAACTATAAGCAAAGGGATTGTTTTACCACTAGCAATTGGAGCAGCTTTTGCTGTATTAGTTTTAGCTGAGAAAAACTTGAGTATTACTGTGGTTATAGCCCTGGTTACTTATTTTATGATAATGGTTGGTGGAGCTAATATTAGAGTATTGATAGGGTTAATACCAGTCGGATTTTTAGCAGGACTTGGATTAATTGTAATTGAGCCATATAGATTAGAAAGATTAACTACTTATTTAAATCCATGGGCAGACCAATCAGATTCTGGGTACCAATTAGTTCATTCACTTATGGCTATAGGATCAGGTGGTGTAACTGGACAAGGGTTAGGTAATTCAATGCAAAAGGCTTTATATATGCCTGAACCTCATAATGACTTTATATTTGCAATTCTTGCAGAAGAGTTCGGATTATTAGGATGCATATTTGTAATAGGATTATTTATATTTTTTATAATTTCAGCAATAAAAGTTGCTATGAGAGCAAAAGATATTTATGGTAGATTACTTGCTATAGGGATAACTTTAGTTATAGCTATTCAAGCAATAATTAATATTGCTGTTGTAACAGGGTCGATACCTGTAACTGGGGTACCGCTTCCTTTTATTAGTACAGGAGGTACATCATTACTTATAAATTTAGTAGCTATGGGAGTGCTTTTAAATATAGCAAAGCAAGGAAAGAAGAGTAAAGTAGATGCTGAAGATAAGGTAAGAACAATAAAATAGAGCAAATTTTGATTGATTAAAGAATAAAATCTTTAATCAATCATTTTTTTTTATAAAAAATTTCCTAGGAAATTAAACAAAAGTAGATTTTAAATAGTCTAGATAGTGAATTAGTAAATAGGCTTATTAAATTGATTCAAAATAGGAGGATAAAATTAGTCCTTTTGATATTGATTTAATTAAATAATATAATATAAATTTAAAGATTATGTAAATATATATTGAATAACCTATTTTTGTGAATTTTACCTGATAAAAGTATAAAATTTATTTGATGGATTAACATAATAAGTTATAATACTAATATAAATATTTAGGGAGTGATTTTTTGTTTGGATATGTAACTCCACTTAAGCCAGAGATGAAAATAAGAGAGTATGAAACTTTCAGAGCATACTATTGTGGTGTATGTATGCATATTAAAGAGAATTTTGGAAATATACCAAGAATGACTTTAAATTATGATATGACTTTTTTAGCCATGCTTTTAGATGCACTTCATAATGAAGGACCAAAATTTGAAATGAAAAGATGTATAGCTCATCCTCATAATAAAAAGCCTATGGCCATAAAAGGGGAAGCTTTGTCATATGCTGCAGCTATGAATGTTAGCTTAATTTATTATAAGCTTATAGATGATATAAATGATGATAAGAGTATTAAGAGTAAGATAGGAGCAATGGTTTTATCTCCTTATAAAAAGAAATTTAACAGAAATGTTACAAGGGTAAATGATATAATAGAAGAAAATTTAAATAAACTATCTTTATTAGAAAAAGAGAAAAATTTTAATTCTATAGATGAAATATGTGATCCTTTTAGCTTAATAGTAGCTAATATACTAAAGTTTTATCCAGAAGAAATAGATAATGATTCTGAAGAGCTAAGAGATAATCTTTATAGTTTAGGTTATGCTATAGGAAAATGGATTTATGTAATAGATGCTTTAGATGATTTAGAAGAGGATATTAATAATGATAAGTTTAATCCTATAAATTACTTATATAATAAGGAGAATAAGCCATATAAAGAATTTATTCAAGAAATAAAACCGAGAATAGAATTTACAATATTAAATTGTGGCTATAACTGTAAAGAGTCTTTAGAAAGATTACCATTAAAGAGAAATAAAGAAATACTAGAAAATATAATTAGTCTTGGTATGATGGATAAGTATACTAAGATAGTTGAGAATTGTAATTGTAAAAGTAGCAAGAAAAGAGGTATATAAAATGAATCCATATGAGGTACTAGGGGTAAAGCAAGGAGCTTCCCAAGAAGAAATTAAGGCAGCTTACAGAAAGTTAGTTAAGCAGTATCATCCAGATCAATATGGAGATAATCCACTTAAGGATTTAGCGCAAGAGAAATTAACAGAAGTTAATAAAGCTTACGATATGCTGAAAAATGGTGGAGGAAGTACTGGAAGTAGCTATAACTCAAACTATAATAATAATTCAAATTCAAGTTACAGTGGGGGATATAGCAATAATGTAGCTGATTATGCTGAAATAAGAAGACTTATTCAGATGAGAAATAATATTGAGGCAGAGAGAAGATTAAATGCTATGGCTAATAGAGATGCAGAATGGCATTTCTTATATGGAGCAGTTCAGCTTAATAAGGGATGGTTTGATTCAGCTCTTAGCAATATTGAAAAAGCATGTCAGATGGACCCTAATAACTTTGAATATAGACAAAGTTTAAATCAGTTAAAGATGAGAGGTGGAGGATATGCAAATCCTTATAGAACTTCACAAGGAGGAGTAGATGCATGTACTTGCTGTAATAACCTTATATGTGCTGACTGCCTTTGTGAGATGATGGGTGGAGATTTAATAGGGTGTTGTTAAAGCGTGAAAAAATCAATTTATATAGTAGTTATTGATAAGTAAAAATAGTAAATATAAATTAGAAGGTTTGAGTTAATGAAAGGAGAGTGTATTAAATGAAATCTAAAGAAATAACATTAGGAGGAATAATGGTTGCATTAACTAGCATTATTCTATATTTAACTTCATTGATACCAATCAATACATTAACTATATTAACAGTAGCTTCAGCGATAATACCAATATGTATTATAAGAAGTGATATTAAGACTGCTATTTTTGTATATATAGCTTCAGCGTTAATAGCGTTTTTCATTGTACCAATTAATATAAGCATGCTTTATGCCATATTTTTTGGTATATATGGTATTATAAAATTTTTCGCGGAAAGAAATAGGAGTAAGTTTGAAGCTTTATATAAAATAGGCTTTTTTAATATAGCATTTATAGTGGGATTTATCTTATTTCAAAATGTATTAGGAATAAATATTTTAAAGGGTGTAGAAGAAATACTTTCAAGATTTATAAATGGAGATATTAAGGTTATAACTTTTGCATTATTTTTAATAGTGGCCAATTTAGCTTTTTTAGTGTTTGATTATGCATTAACACTTATAATAAGTTTTTATATGGAGAGAATTCACAAAAAAAGCAGGTAGAAATAGTAATTGTCAAAAAATTAATATGGTTAATTTGAATTTAATATGATATATTTATGATATCGTTTAAAGTAGGGGGAAGTAATTTGCAAAAGATAGCTATAATAACTGATAGTGGATGTGACTTAAGTCAAGAAACTATTAAAGAGAATAACATACATGTACTACCATTTAGAATAATCTATAGTGATAGAGAGTTCTTAGATAAAGTGACAATAAGTGAAGAGAAAGTATATGAAGACTTAGCAAATGGAATTATTCCAACAACTTCATTACCAGATTTACAATATACAGAAAATATTATTGAAAAGCTAAAAAATGAAGGATATACTCATGCCGTGGTAGTTACTGTATCAAGTAATTTATCAGGTACATTTAATAGTATACAGCTACTTTGTGAAGAACACCCTGAGCTTACATATCATTTCTTTGATACAAAAACTTTGGGATTCCCCGTTGGAGCTATGGCTTTAGAGGTGGCTAAACTTATAAAAGAAAAAGCTTCTTTTAAAGAAATTGTAGACAAGCTACCAAGTATAAAGGAAAATGTAAGTGCTTATGTTACATTTAATACATTAGAGTTTTTAAAAAGAGGCGGAAGAATAGGAAAGGTGGCAGGAACTGTAGGAGAAATTCTCCACTTAAAACCTATTATTTCATCAGATGATGAAGGACAACTTTATCCATTTTGTAAAGTAAGAGGGAGAAAGAAATCTATATCTAAATTAAAAGAGATATTAAACTCTTATTTAAATGAAGGTAAGTGTAGAGTTTGGGTACTAAATGGTGCAGCCCTAGAGGAAGCCAGAGCATTTTTTGAAGAAATTAAGAATTACCATAATATTAGCAAAATCTCGTTTGAAACTATAGGTGCAGCTATGGGAGTGCATACAGGTCCAGGTGCAATTGGATTATGTATAAAAAAAGAATATTAATACATATAAGTAATAAAAATTAATAGTATATACATAGAAAAGCGTGAAAATGAAAAGTTCACGCTTTTTATTAATTTAATCTCTTAAATTAATTTGTTTATATATATAAGAGATAAGTAGTTTAATAAAATAATATAAAAGTTATATGAATATTGTAAAAAGGAAAAACTACAATTATAGAATAATAGGAAATTATGAGGTGATGTTTTGAAAGTTCTAGTGTTAGTGATTAAGTTAAGAGCATCTTGGGTACATTCATTAAAAGAAAAACGTATGATACTTTTAAGTATAACTAAAAGATTAAAAAATAAATATAATGTATCTGTAGGGGAAGTAGGAGAACAAGATACACATAAAATTATTCAAATTGGAATTTCTCAAGTAGCAACTTCTAAAGATGTGCTATATGCTTCAAAAGAAGATATAATCACATTTATAGAGGAGAATTGTGAGGCAGAAATAATTGATATTGAAGAAGAAATTATAGATTTTTAAAAAAATGCAAGTTAAAGCTTTGGAAATATATTGACATCAAGGGAAATAAAGTATATATTTATAATATCAAATAAATTAAAATTAAATATTTTTCTTATCAAGAGTGGTGGAGGGACTGGCCCTGTGAAACCCGGCAACCTGTTAATAGTTAACAGTTATTAGTTAATAGTGAAGAGTTTAGTAATAATTATAGAAAGTTATTATTAAGAAATTACGAAAATATTTCATATAAAACTCTAAATTTTAAACTTTTAATTTTTAACTGTATTCGTGGTGCTAATTCCAGCAGCTGTAGAGCTGATAGATGAGAGGGTAAATTAATAGTGACTTATTTCGCACTTGAGTTTATTCTCAAGTGCTTTTTTAATGTTTTAAAACTAAGTTTTACAATAATGGAATGGTGTTATTCTAAAAAGAGGTGATATGAATGATTAAAATAAGCAATATAGAAAAAAACTTTGGAGATACGAAAGTTCTTAGGGGGATTACTTTAAATATTAATGAAGGTGAGATTTATGGACTTATTGGACATAGTGGAGCTGGTAAATCAACATTGCTTAGATGTATTAATGGATTGGAAAACTATAATGACGGTTCAGTAATTGTTATGGGGAAAGAGGTAAAGGATCTTAAAGAAAAAGATAAAAGAGAGTTTCGAAAAGATTTAGGAATGATTTTTCAAGGTTTTAATCTTCTTAAAAGAAAAACTGTATTTGAGAATATTTCATTACCTCTAGAAGTTTGGGGATATAAAAAAGATTATATTAAAAAAAGAGTGGACGAGCTTTTGGAACTTGTTGGATTAAGTGATAAATCTAAAAGTAAGCCATCAGAACTAAGCGGTGGGCAAAAACAAAGAGTAGCTATAGCAAGAGCCTTAGCTTTGGAGCCTAAAATTCTTTTGTGCGATGAAGCTACATCAGCATTAGATCCTAAAACTACTAAAGATATTTTATCGCTTTTAAATGATATAAATAAAAAATTAGGAATTACTATAGTAGTTGTTACTCATCAGATGGAGGTTATAAAGCAGATATGTGAAAAGGTAGCTCTAATTGATGGTGGGGTATTAGTAGCAGAGGGAAAAGCTGATGATATATTCTTAAAACCAGGTATCTCACTAAAGAAATTCTTAGGAGAAGAAGATGATGATACTTTATCTCATGAAGGAGTAAATATAAAATTATTCTTTCCAAGTAAATCTTCAGAAAATGCTCTTATAACAAAGATGGCAAGAGAACTTAATATAGATTTCTCAATAGTTGGTGGAAAGCTTGAAAAGTTTAGAGATGAAGTTTTAGGAACTTTAACTATAAATATTAATAAAGAAGATAGAGAAGCTGTTATGAGCTATTTATCAAATAAAGATATTATATTGGAGGTGTTATAGGGTGGATGCAAAAATGGTAAATATAATAATAAAGGAATTAGGCGCAACAGTATATATGGTGTTTTTCTCAACATTATTTGCAACTATTCTAGGATTTGTTTTTGGAATAATAGCAGCTATTACTTCCCCAAGTGGATTAAAGCCGAACAGAATAGTGTACAAGATTCTTGATACTATAATTAATGTACTAAGAAGTTTTCCTTTTATTATTTTAATAGTTTTTATAATACCGTTGACAAGAGCTATAGTAGGAAAATCTATAGGAAATACTGCGGCTATAGTTCCTTTAACGATAGCTGCAGCACCGTTTGTAGCAAGAATAATTGAATCTTCATTAAAGGAAGTAGATCCAGGAGTAATAGAGGCAGCTAAATCTTTTGGAGCATCAGATAGTCAAATTATATTTAAAGTAATGCTTAAGGAAGCTGTTCCAAGTATTATTTCAGGATTAACTTTAACAATTATTAGTGTTATAGGATATTCGGCTATGGCTGGAAGTGTTGGAGCAGGGGGACTTGGAAAGGTTGCAATAACATATGGTTATCAGGGATTCCGAACAGACTATATGGTAACAACAGTAATCATTCTGATAATAATAGTTCAAAGCTTACAAAGCTTAGGAAATTATTTATATAAGAAATTAAATTAGAATTAAAAAATATTGAGGGGGCAAACAAATATGAAAAGAAAATCAATTTTATCATTAGTATTAACAGGAGTATTAGCTATATCACTTATAGGATGTGGAGGAAGCAATTCATCATCAAGTGATGATAAAACTATAAGAATTGGAGTATCACCAGTTCCGCATAAGGAGATTGTTGAACAAGCTGTAGAAGAATTAGAAGATAAAGGGTATACAGTAGAAATAGTTGAATTTGATGATTATGTATTGCCAAATACAGCAGTGGAAGAAGGAGAATTAGATGCGAATTATTTCCAACATATTGCATATTTAAATACGTTTAATGAAGAAAATGGAACACATCTTACGTATACAGCTGAGATTCATTTAGAACCAATGGGGGCATTTTCTAATAAGTATAAGTCTGTAGATGAAATTGAAGATGGAGCAACAGTAGCAGTTCCAGATGATTCTAGTAATGAAACAAGAGCTTTAAGAGTTTTAGAGGCTGCAGGACTTATAGAACTTGCGGAAGGTGATATATTAAAGGTTACTGATATAGTTTCTAATCCAAAGAACCTACAATTTAATGAGTTAACTGCAGCAAGTTTACCAAGAGTATTAGAAGAGGTAGATATAGCTGTAATAAATGGTAACTATGCTTTAGAAGCTGGATTAGATGTGAATGAAAATGCATTTTATTCAGAGGATAAAGATAAAGATTCATTAAAGGAAAGAAGAAACGTATTAGCTGTTAAAGAAGGTACTGAGAATAGTCAAAAAATAAAAGATTTAACAGAAGCGCTTACCTCTGATAAAGTTAGAGATTTTATAAATGAAAAATATAAAGGGGCAGTTGTTCCAGTATTTTAATAATTAAAAATGATAAATGGCAAATGGCAAATGATCACTTGCCATTTTAAATTTGCTATTAATTTAATCACAAAGGTGTTTATGAGTTAATATATTAAATATATAGCATTGTTTCAAAGGAGACAGAAAAACATGGCTGTCTGGATTTTAGATGCAGGTCATGGTGGAAATGACACAGGTATTGTTGGAAGAGCGCTTGGTATAAAAGAATCAGATATAGTATTAGAAGCGGTATTAGAAGCTAAAAAACATTTAGAGAGAAATGGTGAAAATGTTGTATTAACTAGGGATGATGATACTTATTTATCCTTAGAAGAACGTATAAACATTGCTGAAAAAAGTGGTGGAAAGTTTTTTGTAAGCTTTCATATGAATTCTGATATAGATAGTAGTATAAAAGGAGTACAAGTATTTTATACTAAAGATAATTATGATAGTAAGAGGCTTGCAAAACTTATAAGTGAGGAAATACTATGTGACTTGGGGACAAATGAAAAAGGGGTATTAAAAGATGAGAGCGAAAAATATGATAAATTTTCTGGTATTGCAGTGATAGTTTATGGTGAGTACTTAAGTAATAATGATGTAGAGAAAGAGTTTGATGGTAAAAGGTTTGGACGTATGATTGCAAAAGCATGTTTAGCTATGGTTGATAAGGTGTTATTACTTACTCCAATTACTGAACCTAAGGAAACTCAACAAAGGGCTTGGAGAGTATGCATTGGATATTATAGAGATTATAATGAAGCTATAGATGTAATGGTAGATATGCATAAAAAGGGGTTTAAACGAGCTCATGTAGTTCCTTACAATGGAAAATAATTTTTGTTAAAGAACTATGAGAGAATATTAAAAGTTAATATTATTATAAAAACCTTTAGAATATGTTTTTTATTCTAAAGGTTTTTCTTTATATGAAAAATAGAAAGACAAGCTTTTAAAATATAATTAAATGAAGTATACTTTTAAGTAAGATTCTAAATTGATAATTAAAAAATAGGTTGAACTTAGGGGAGTGGGCTAAAATTATGAATATAACAAATATAGCTGTAGGATTAACAGGAGGAGATCTTTTAAGTATATTAGATGATTTTGTATCTATAGAGGGGTTAACTATATACAGTATAGATATGTCAGATTGTATACTTATAAGAGGAAACTTTAAAAAAGGAATATCTATTGATTTTGAATGTGGATTAAGAGTTAAATCGATTGAGAATGATATGATTCAAGGGGAGATATGCAAGTTTAGAGTATTAAATATAGGAATAGCATCATTTCTTAGAAAAATAGCATTAAAATTTGCGTTAAAATCTTTTGCTGATAAAGGTATATATTATAAGGATGGAAAAGTAAACATTCAATATAAGTATATATTGAAGGATGTTCCATATATAGATTTTAATATAAATGATTTAAGATTGTTAGATAATAAATTAGTAGTTGGAGTTAATAATGTTTCTATTTCTTTAGGTGGAGAACTTAAAAAAGAGGTTAAATTATTTAAGGAAGAACAAAATGAAGAAGAAGTTAGAGAAGCAGAGGAAAGAGGAAAGACAGAAGATTTATATACAGTAGGAAGAGAAAAGGTATCTGAAAAGTTACCGGAAAGGGTAAAAAAATATTCAGATTATATTTTTGTTATACCTGATATAGCAGCTTTGTTAACAAGATTATTAAAGGATAATAGGGTATCAATAAAAACAAAGTTAATAATATCAGGATCTATAGCTTATATAGTTATACCGACTGATATTATACCAGATAAAATTCCATTTATAGGTAAAGTGGATGAGTTAGCTGTAGCATTTTTTGCGTTAAATAGAATTGTTAAAGATGTACCATTGCATATAATTTTAGAAAATTGGCAAGGTAAAAACGATATTATATTAGTAATAAAAAATATAATAGAGTATGTAACGAATTTTACAGCGGCACAAAATGTTGAGACTTTATATGAATTTATTGAAGAAGTTTTATCTGTTTAGAAGCGAAAGGAAGATTAAGTTTGAAATATTATGCAGTTTATAAAGGAAAATCAGGAGCACCTAAAATTTTTACTTCTTGGGATGAATGCAAAAAAGAAGTTATAGGATTTAAGGGAGCTATTTATAAAAGTTTTACTTCTGAAAAAGAAGCTATAGATTTTATTGCGTTAAATGCAGGAGTAAAATCATCCACATCAGAAAAAAAAGAAAAAGATAGTTCTATTGAAGGCCTATGTATATATGTAGATGGAAGCTTTATGATAGATAAAGGAAACTACTCTTTTGGTTTAGTAGCAGTAGAAAATGGAGAAGTAATACACAAAGATAATGGAAAAGGCTTTGATGATGAGGCAATTGCCCTTAGAAATGTTTCTGGAGAGGTTCTTGGAGCTCAAAAAGCCGTAGAGTTTGCATTAGATAAAGGGTATAAAGAAGTGACTATAGCGTATGATTATCAAGGTGTTGAGTCTTGGGCAATAGGTGCATGGAAAAGAAATAATAGAATAACTCAAAATTATAATAAGTTTATGCAAGAAAAGATGAAACTTATAAATATTAAATTTAAAAAAATAAAAGGTCATTCAGGAGATAAGTATAATGATATGGCTGATATGCTTGCTAAAGAAGCTTTAGATAAATAAATTTTAATATGTTTAGAATTATAAAAAATACACATACTAAATCTAGTAAAGCTTATTAAAAGAGGTGTATTTATATGTTTAAGAGTTTAGCAACAGGAATAGTTATTGGAGCAGCAGCTGCTATGGTTGTATTACCACAACTTGATAGAAAGACTCAAAGAGCTGTAAGAAGAACAGGAAAGAAAATGTGTTGTATGGCAGGCGATGCTTATGACAATATTCTGAATTATATAAAATAATATAGAAAACTGTTATGATTTTTCATAACAGTTTTCTTGTAATTGGAATAAAATATATACTTTTTTGAAATAAATTATGATATAATTAAAAATAATAAATGGATTTTTAGAAAAAATAATAATAAATTGTAGATAGAAGAGGAAGAGCAGAAATATGGAGATTCTTTCATTAGGTGAGAAGATAAAGAGGAAAAGAAAAGAATTAAATATGACACTAAAAGATTTGGCGGCAGACAGAATTACTCCTGGTCAAATAAGTTTGGTAGAGTCTGGAAGATCAAATCCATCTATGGATTTATTGGAGTATTTAGCAGAGAATCTTCAAACTACAGTAGAATATCTTATGGAATCAGAAGAGAGCCAGGCTGAGAAAATTTGTGTCTTTTATGAGAAAACTGCTGAATCATATGTTTTAAGTGGAGATTTCATAAGTGCAGAAAAATATATAGAAAATGCATTATATTATGCTGAAAAATTTGGATTAGAATATAGGAAAGCAAGAAATTTATATATTAGAGCTGATATAGCCATGAAAAATGGAGAATTAGCTTTAGCACAACAAATATATCTTTCAGCAAATGTTATATTCATAAAACAGAATAAGTATGAAGAAGTTACTAGGACATTTCTTAATTTAGGAAAAATTACTTTAAAGTTAAAAGCATATCATTCAGCAACGAGTTACTTAAGACAAGCTGAAAAAGTATATTTGGATAATAAAATAGGAGACGACTTATTGTTAGGTGAAATATATTATCAAATGGCAGAAGGATATTTTAAGATTGATAATATTACAAAGGCTATGAATTATTCTTTCTTAGCAAAAGAAAAGTTTGAGCAAGTGTATGATGAAGAGAAATATGCAAAAACACTTCTAGGTATTTCTGAAAAATATAGCGAAAATGGTGATTTGAGTAATGCTATAAAATATTCTGAGAAGGCATTAGAAGTATATAAAGATCTTAATAAAGGAAGTCATATAGCTTATATTGAAAATAATCTTGGAAGATTATTTTATGAGTTTGAAAATTTTGAAGAATCATTCAAGCATTTAGAAATAGCTAAAGATTTAAGAAGCAGAAAAAAAGACCAAAGCGTTGTTGAGACTTTATTTAATATATGTGAAAACTATATTAAGCTTAAGGATATTGAAAAATGTGAAACTACATTAAAAGAAATTAATCATGTGATAGATGAGAATTTTGTTGAAAATGTAATAGAATATAATCTTTTATGGTATAGAGTATATACAATAAAAGAAATGTATAAAGAAGCAGAAAATATACTTATTGATACATTTAATTTAGCTAAAGCAAATGAATTATCAAAGAAGGCAGCGCAAGTAGCTATTATGATAGGAAAATTTTATATTGACTGGAAGCAAGATAGTGAGGCGGCTAAATACTTAGATCAAGGTGTAAGTATATTAAAAGAACTAGGCGTTTTAACTAACTAATTTACTGGGGGTAGCAATGGAAATATTATCAACAGGAGACAAAATAAGAAGAGCAAGAGTATACGAAGGGATAACTTTAAAAGAGTTATGTGAAGATAAAATATCAATTTCGAAAATGAGTTGTATAGAAAATGGGAAAATTAAACCAGATGAAGAAACATTAAAATACATTGCAACGAAGTTGAAAGTAAATTATGATTACTTAGTTCAAGATATAAGAGGACAAATAGAAGAAAATATTAGGTTAATTGATAAGGGAAACTTACCGCGAGAAGAATTATTTAAGCTAATCGAATATATTCTTAATTATTCAATTAACTGTGAGTATTATGATTTAGCCTTTATAATTATTCATAAGTTATTTTCTATATATGAAGATAGTGATAATATTGAAAATATGCAACTTATAATAGCGAAATATTATGATATTTATCAAAAAAATGAAATTAAAGAAAATACTCTAATTTATTATAAAGACATGGCAACATTTTTTATGAAAATAAAGGAGTATTATGAGGCTATAAATTATTATGACAAAATATTAAAAATATTAGAAGAAAGTAATTTCAATGATAAAGATTTGTTCGTACGTTCATCTTTTAATAAAGGAATATGTTATATGGAGCTTGGAGAAATAGAAAAGTCCTATTCAATAGTTGAAAAAATTATTTCCGATATAGACTGTATAAAAGAAATCCAAATAAAAGGGTATATTTATCACATATTTGCTTGCCTTAGTATATTAGCGAATAAAGTTAATGCAGATAATTATATTCAAATGTCTTATGAATGCTTAAAAGATGATAAAAAATCACTAGCAAAGATTAAAGATAGAATAGGAAGATTTTTTTATCAGATTGGAGATGATGAAAAAGGAAAAGAAGAGACGCTAGCTGCAAAAAATATGGCATGTGGGTATGATACAATAGAATTCATAGACGTTTTAATAGATTGTATTGAAACTTTCTATATATACAAGGAATTTGAATTAGCAGATGAAATGATAGATAAGGTACTAAATCTTTCTATTTGTTCTGAAAATACCGCTTTAATTGAAAGGGCATATTATTTTAAAGGTATGCTTCTGCAAAAGCAGGGTCAATATAGGCAAGCGGAAACATATATGAATATTTCTACAGATTATTTTTTGAAATCTGCTAGTGTTGAAGATACATATAAAAGATATAATGAAATGGCAGAGCTATATTATAATCTAGGTGAGCAAAGAGAAGCTATAAAATATTTTACTTTAGCAATGAATTTAGATAAAAATTAATATAAAATAAGGGCTATTCAATTGAATAGCCCTTTTTATTTCAAAAAATATTAATCAATAACTTTAATGAAAAAGGTTATATATTTGAATCCATAAAGACCATTTACTTTTAGACTCGCTTAATAATATTGAATTAAAGAATAAACCTCTCATACAAAACATCCTTTCAAACATCTTTATATTTATAGTATATAGGAAGGGATAAAAATATAATATTCACATCAATGTTTAAGTTAAATGTACAATGAGGTTATTCTTACTTAATGGTTATATATAGAAAAGACAAAAATAACATAAAAATAAAGTTTTAATGTGTTATTTTATATTTTTTAATAATATAAGTTTAGCACCGTACCCCTTTAATTCTGTAATTATATTTAAAACTAAACTCTTTTTACTATATTTGAATTCAATTTTAGGATATGAAGCTTTATATAAAATCTCTTTTTCTTCTTTGTTTAGCCTATCTGGAGATCCCATAGATAACCAATAATTATAAGATGAACCTATTTTTTCGTTTATCTCATAGGTTGTAATTCTTGTATCGTTTTTTAAGTTTACTATGTTAAGAGAAAATTTCTTTTCAAATGATTTTTTTAAGCCCTTGCTTGAGTAAATATCCTCATAATTAGCTAAATCATCAACATCATTTCCGTGAGAATATAAAAGTATCGCGTATTCATCGTCATTCTTAGTTACAATATAACCATCATCAAATGATACAATCTCCTTGCCTAATTTGCTTAATAAGTAATATGCATAGTAAGATGGTTTTTTTATGGCCATATCATTAATAAGTCCTGGTGCACCAATAAATACCTCATTAGTTATATTCATAGCTTTTTCAAGAACATCAAAAGCTCTTAAAAAATCTAGGGATTTCTCTTTAATAACTGTATTATGAATAATATAAGGTAACATATATGCAGTATCATAAATAGGGTTTAAAGAGTTAACTGAAAAAAATGTTTCTTCTAAAATCTCAATATCAAAATTATCATTTATAAATGATTTCAAACTATCTTTAATTTCGCAGGATAAATCAGATGCAAATTGGAAACAAAAATCAGTTATATTAAAATAATCAATTTGAGAAAAATAATCAATAAAGCTTGTAAGTATATTTTGATATTTTTCTAGTGAATACTCTGTTGAATCTAAAAGTATTAGAGGTTTAAGCGAGATATCTGTTAAAAATTCTAATACTGCTTTAGCCTTATTCCAATTGTAAAATTCTGAATCTATGAATACGCCCATATCATTATGGAACATTTTTTCAAGTCTACCATAATCGAAATGTATTTCATCTTGTATTTCCTCTAAAATATCTTTATTATCTTCTATTAATAAATCAAAAGCTTCACCTATATTAATTATATGACCAAAGTCTGGATTAAAAGTTTTTAGAGTTTCATCCATATCAATATGAATATTCCATAGTTTGTTTTCAAAGTTATATCTATTATACTTCTCTAAAGTATGAGATAAAAATTCTAAAGATTCCTCTAATGGTAAAGGATAAAGAACCTTTTCAAGTTCAAATTCTTTTTCAGTAAGAGAGAATTTCTTTCTATATTGAAGAGGAGTGCAATTATAATATTCTTTGAAATTTTTATTGTAATATCGTACATGTGAGAATCCTACTTCATCAGAAATTTCTGAAATACTTATATCACTATCTAACAAAAGTTTTATGGACTCTTCAACACGAGTTTGATTAATTAAATCTGTAAAGCTAGACCCGGTTGCATACTTTATTTCATGAGAAAGATAGTGAGGACTTAAAAATTCTTTTTTTGCTATATCTTTTAATGTTATGTTGTTATTATAATTATTAAAAATATATTTTGAAATTCTATGATATCTATCAAGCTGTTCTGTTTTCTCTTTAAGCTCTTCTTTTTCAGTAGTTAGATAGTGAAAGTTATTTATTAAATGATATAGTAAATGAATTAAAATATCTTCAATTTCTTCATCATAATCTTCAAGTTTTTGAACGTACTCACATAGTAGTTTAGCTAAAAATGCTTTAAGATCATCATATTCTTCACCTACTTGAGTGGAGTTAGAGGTAGTATAGAAAAATACATTTTTAATATCTTTATAATATTTCTCAAAAAAACTTGGATCTATATTAAAGATTAAAATTTTATTGTCTTCTTTACTATAAAATTTATGTGCTTCATCTACGTTTATAATTTCTACTTCCTTTTCATTAAGAGTAAAGGAGTCAGAATCAATAGTTATATCTATGGAACCTTTTATCACATATACGATTTCGATAGAATTATGCCAATGTATTGGATAATTTCTAATATTAAAATATGATATTTTAATTGGTAAATCTAATGGATAATTTATAAATTCCCTTCTCAAATTCTCACCTCAGATTCTTATAAGTTTACGCCTATAATATTTATTATACCAATAAGTAGGTATAAAAACAAAAGGATAAGGAATATTAATGAAATAGTTGCAAAATTATATATTAATCAATATTAAGCTTTTATTTGGTAAATAATAAAATGAAAAAAATAATAAATTTACTTTGACTTTCTTTGACTTTTGTATTATTATTTTATTAAAGATAAAAACATTAAATGAGGTGAATAGAGTATGAACGTTGAAAAAATGACATTAAGAGTACAACAAGCATTAAATGATGCTAATTTAACAGCTGTTAAGCACAATCATCAACAAATTGAAATAATTCATCTGTTTTCTGCTCTAGTAGAACAAGAAGACGGATTAATACCAAACATCTTTACAAAGATGGGAATAAATATAAAAATGATGAAGTATGATATAGATCAGGCTTTAAACAATATGCCTAAAGTAACAGGTGAAGGGGCTAATAATTCATCAGTTTATATAACAAGACAACTAGAGGAAGTTTTGGTAAAAGCAGATTCAATAGCTAAAGATTTCAAGGATTCTTATATAAGTGTAGAACATTTAATGTTAGCTATTATGGACGTAGATAAAAATGGACCAACAAAGAAAATATTAGATAAATATAATGTAAACAAAGATAGTTTTATGAAGGTTCTATCGGGAGTAAGAGGAAGTCAAAGAGTAGATACACAAGATCCCGAGGGTACTTATGATGCATTAGCAAAGTATGGTACAAATTTGGTAGAACTTGCAAGAAAACATAAACTAGATCCTGTGATAGGAAGAGATGAAGAAATAAGAAGGGCAGTTAGAATACTTTCTAGAAGAACTAAGAATAATCCTGTATTAATTGGAGAACCTGGTGTAGGTAAAACTGCTATAGTTGAAGGGTTGGCTAATAGAATAGTAAATGGAGATGTACCTGATGGATTAAAAGATAAGATTATTTTCTCATTGGATATGGGTGCATTGATAGCAGGAGCAAAATATAGAGGTGAATTCGAAGAAAGACTAAAAGCTGTTCTTAAAGAAGTTCAAAGTAGTGAAGGAAGAATAATTCTATTTATAGATGAAATTCATACTATAGTTGGAGCAGGAAAAACTGATGGCGCAATGGATGCAGGTAACTTAATTAAGCCTTTACTTGCAAGAGGAGAATTACACTGTATAGGGGCAACAACTTTTGATGAGTATAGACAATATATTGAAAAAGATAAAGCGCTTGAAAGAAGATTCCAACCTGTTATAGTTAATGAACCAACTGTTGAAGATGCTATATCAATTTTAAGAGGATTAAAAGAGAGATTTGAAATTCATCATGGTGTAAGAATTCAAGATTCAGCTATAGTTGCAGCAGCAAAACTTTCAGATAGATATATTTCTGATAGATATTTACCAGATAAAGCTATAGACTTAATTGATGAAGCAGGAGCAATGATAAGAACTGAAATTGATTCCTTACCTGCTGAATTAGATGAGGTTAGAAGAAAGCTTATACAACTAGAAATAGAAAAAGAAGCATTATCAAAAGAGAAAGATGAGGGGTCAAAGAAAAAACTTAATGCATTAGAAAAAGAGTATGCAGAGCTTAAAGCTAAAAATGATGAAATGACTGCTAAGTTCGAAAGAGAAAAAGGAGCTATTGAAAAGTTAAAAGACTTAAAGTCTAAACTTGATACTGCTAGAGGTGAACTTGAAGCAGCTCAAAGGGCTTATGATTATAACAAAGCAGCTCAAATACAATATAGTGAAATTCCTTCATTAGAAGAATCTATTAAGCAAATGGAAATAGAAGTTAAGGAAAATTATGAAGGAGCATTATTAAAAGAAGAAGTT
Organism: Clostridium sp. NSJ-145; assembly: GCF_021044725.1. Taxonomy (NCBI): domain Bacteria; kingdom Bacillati; phylum Bacillota; class Clostridia; order Eubacteriales; family Clostridiaceae; genus Clostridium; species Clostridium sp. NSJ-145. The sequence goes on along the minus strand of NZ_JAJNOS010000001.1, from coordinate 398,383 downwards.
ACTGAAGAGGAAGTATCACAAATACTTTCTAAATGGACTGGAATTCCTGTAACTAATCTATTAGAAGGTGAAAGAGAAAAACTTCTAAGATTAGAAGATGAGATGAGCAAGAGAGTAATAGGGCAAGAAGAAGCTGTAACTTCTGTAACATCTGCTATTTTAAGAGCAAGGGCAGGACTTAAAGATGAAAATAGACCAATAGGTTCATTTATATTCTTAGGACCAACTGGGGTTGGTAAGACAGAACTTGCAAAAACATTAGCTAGAAACCTATTTGATTCTGAAGATAATATTATAAGAATTGATATGTCTGAATATATGGAAAAGCATACTGTATCTAGATTAGTCGGAGCGCCTCCAGGATATGTAGGATATGATGAAGGTGGTCAATTAACAGAGGCTGTTAGAAGAAAACCATATAGTGTTATTCTGTTTGATGAGATTGAAAAAGCTCATGAAGATGTATTTAATATATTCTTACAAATCTTAGATGATGGTAGATTAACAGACAATAAAGGTAAAACTGTAGATTTTAAAAATACTATAATTATAATGACATCTAATATAGGAAGTAACTATCTTCTAGAAAATACATCAGAAGATTATATAGAACCTTCTATAAGAGATTCTGTAATGAATGAAATGAAGATGAGATTTAAACCAGAATTCTTAAACAGAGTTGATGATATAATTATGTTTAAGCCTTTAAGTGAAACTGGTATAACTAAAATTATTGATATATTCTTAAAAGAAGTGTCTACAAGATTAAAGGATAGAAATATTACTTTAGAAATTACACCGGAAGCTAAACATGTTATGGCTACAGAAGGATATGATCCTGTTTATGGTGCAAGACCACTTAAGAGATATATTCAAAATACTCTTGAAAATAAACTTGCTAGAAAGATAATAGCTGGTGAAATAACTTATGGTTCTAATGTTATTATAGATGGCGAGAATGAAGAGATTGTAATAAGAACGAATTAGTATTATGTAGGGAGCTGATGAATAAATCAGCTCCTTATTTATTTGCGATGAAATATATTTATGAAAAAGAGGTTGTTATTATATTCTAGAATAAAATCATGACAATAAATTAAAATAGAAATATGCAAAATTAGTATACACTGTAGAAATACTATATGTTAAAATGATTTTTAGATTAAATCACTTGAGAGGAATTATTAAGTTGGGGGATGCGATGGTTAAGAATGAAAAAGTAGAAAATTTAAAAAAATATGGAACTATAGTAGCAGGGGCATTTCTTTTTTGTTTAGGAATAAATTTGTTTGTTGTACCTGTAGGACTATATAATGGAGGAGTAGTAGGAATATCTCAAATTATACGTACTTTAGTTAATGATTATTTGTCATTACCAGCAAATTTTGATATATCAGGTATTATAAATTTCCTTTTAAATATACCACTATTATTGTTAGCTTATAAAAGTATATCAAGAAAGTTTTTTACTGGAACGGTAGTTAGTATAGTATTTCAGACTATATTCTTTTCTATTATAGCTATTCCTAATGTACCTATAATAGATGATAGATTAGCAGCTTGCTTAATCGGCGGTATTATTACTGGGACAGGTATAGGTATAACTCTAAAAGCTGGTGGTTCTGGTGGTGGAATAGATATATTAGGCGTATACTTTGCTAAAAAATATTCTGATTTTAGTGTTGGAAAATTAGGAATTATTATTAATGCATTTATTTATGGAGGATGTGCAATATTATTTGAATTACCAATAGCTATATACTCTATTATTTATACAGCATTTTTTGGTTTAATAGTGGACAGGATACATTATCAAAATATTAATACAACAGCTACGATTTTTACTAAGAAGCAAAACATAGAAAAAAGTATTATGTCTGAAATGGGAAGAGGGGTTACTTGCTGGAAGGGATATGGTGCTTATACTGGAGAGGATACATTAGTATTAGTTACTGTAATATCTAAATATGAAATAAACCAATTAAAGAAAATAGTATATGATATTGATGATAAGGCATTCGTTATATTTAATGAAGGGATGAATGTTACAGGAAATTTTGAAAAGAGATTATAGAGAAGAGTGATTTGATTACTTGTATAAGGCATTGTTAAGCTTGAATGTTTAACAATGCCTTATTTATATGAAAATATTTAAGAATTATTATGAAACTTATTAATATTATTGCATATTATGTACTGTGAAGTAACAGATGATGTGAACTTTTATGAAGAAATTTACAAAAGATTATTTTGATTAGTTATGAAGTGGCTTTGAAAGAAGTGTGCATCATCAATTAAAAATATAAAATACGGAGGATAAATTTATGAGTAATTCATGTAATGAATATTATAGTGAAGAGTATAATGAAAATACCAATGATAATTGTAACGAAAATTATAATGATAAACACGTACACGAATTCACAGGAAGTGTAAAATTGGCAGAAACAGGAGATGATAGGCATAATCATCGTACTGCAGGAATTACAAGTGAGCCTATATATTGTGAAAATGGACGTCACTATCACTTAATAAAAGCACAAACTGATTCAGCTCCAGATGATCATCATCATCCTATAATTATTAGAACAGGATTAGATATAAAAATTAGAGGAACTAATAAACACGTTCATGCTATAAAAGGAGCAACTAGGGTTGTGGATCAACATTGTCATAATTTTGAGTTTGCTACTTTAACTGAAAGACCTTTGAAATAGTAAAATTGGGAGTTATATCCACGTTGTTTTAATTACTGGTGGAGGTAACTCCTTTGAGTAAAAAGTCTAATATAGAGTTACATCTATATTAGACTTTTTTATATTAGCAGTTCAGTTATAGTTTTATAAATAAAAAAATATAAAAAATGTTGACAAATGATGATAAAGATAATATACTAAATGACGTGGTCGAGAGGTGGACAAATTTACTACACTTAATCACGATGAGGTTAGTATGTTAAGTAGATTGCTTAATTAGAATCTTATAACATTATTTATGCGGGTATCGTATATCGGTAATACTCCAGCCTTCCAAGCTGGAAAGGTGGGTTCGATTCCCACTACCCGCTCCATTATGCGTGTTTAGCTCAGCTGGATAGAGCAACGCCCTTCTAAGGCGTGGGCCAGGAGTTCGAATCTCTTAACACGCACCAGATGCAGGGATATCGCCAAGCGGTAAGGCACCGCACTTTGACTGCGGTATTCGTAGGTTCAAATCCTGCTATCCCTGCCACTTATGGTTTACTAGCTCAGTCGGTAGAGCACTTGACTTTTAATCAAGGTGTCCGGGGTTCGATTCCCCGGTAAGCCACCAAATATTTTGGAAAACTTAAAGGATGATATCATATGATATCATCCTTTAATTATTTTGAGAAACTATTTGTTATTTCATACCTTGTTCATATTGTTGAACCATTCTCTTAACCATTTCTCCGCCGACGCTTCCGTTTTGTTTTGCTGTTAAGTCGCCGTTATAATCGCTTAGTGGAACTCCTAGTTCACTTGCTACTTCTTTTTTGAATTGAGCTAATCCGTTTTTTGCTTCTGGAACTAATTTTTGTGCCATAATATTATCTCCTTTTATTTTTATTATTTGTAAAGTGTATCTTCACTTTACAGTATTATTTTACGTAGTTTAATTCTTAATAAACTATAATATTAAAGGGAAAAAAGGCAAAAGAAATAAGAAAGGGTACAATATGGCAATGAGTTATATTATAAAAAAATAAGATATCCTTTTTGGGGATATCTTATTTTTTTATTATTTAGTTTTTTTACTTCATGCCTTGTTCGTATTGTTCAACCATTCTCTTAACCATTTCTCCACCAACGCTACCGCATTGTTTTGAAGTAAGATCACCGTTGTAATCTGTAAAAGGAACGCCCATTTCATTTGCTACTTCGTTCTTAAATTTTGCTAATCCGTTTTTTGCTTCTGGAACTAATTTTTGTGCCATATTAGACCCTCCTTAATAAATTAAAAGTTTATTTATGTAAAGCTTCTTTGCTTTACAATAGTATTTTGCGTAGAAATGGTTTTAATAAACTATAAAAATGAGACCAAAATAGGAAAAATAAATATCGAAATGAATAAAATTACTTATAATCTAATTGTTCCAAGAAGAGGATAAGCTAGTAAATTTATTTTAGTTGTAAAAATAAATTTGTAGTATTTCGTTATTGAAAAAATATAAATGCTGTTATATATTTTATATAACAAATAAATTGAGAGGTGAAGTAATGCTACTTAAAATAGATTTCGATTCTGATATACCTATATATAATCAGATAAAGACAGAAATAATAAAAGGAATTGCTAGAGGAGAAATAGAAGAAGGTGAGATATTACCTTCGGTAAGAGGTTTAGCTTCAGATATAGAAGTTAATATGCATACTGTTAATAAGACTTATAGTATCTTAAAAGATGAGGGCTATATAAAGATTGATAGGAGAAAAGGAGCTTTTATAAGTTTAAATTTAGATGAATCAAATAATAAGTTTAGAAGAAGTTTTGAAGAAGAGTTAGAGTATTATATAGCGGAGTGCTGTAATAGAGGTATATCAAAAGATGAAGTGTATAAAATCATAGAGAAAAAATATAGTTTATTTAAGGAGAAAGAATAAAATGGAGGAATTAGTTAAATATTTTATATTCCCGTTTATTACAATTATATTATATATTCAAGTATTTAATTTAAATAGATTTTCTAATAATGGAATATATTTCGGTATTAGAGTGCCGTTAGAATATAAAGATGATAAAGATATATTAGAATTAGAAAAAATATATAAGAAGCAAAATATTATCTTAATATTGCCGATAATAATATTAGTAAATATAATATACTTTTTAAATATGAAGATGTGGCTATTTTTAACATACATATTTATATTGATTGGGATCATTAATATACTACCTATAATTTATTGGATAAAGATGAGAAATCTTAAAAATAAAAAAGGTTGGAAAGTTTTAAGTAAAAATGTTGTTATTGTAGAAACCGGGTTAAGACAACCACAGAAGAATTCAAGAGTTAAGGCTGTAGATACAAGATATTATTTAATTCTTTTGATTATACCATTAATTATATCTATATTAACGTTGATTAATTATAATAGTATACCACAATTAATTCCTGTTCATTATAATGTTTCAGGAGTTGTAGATAAAGTAGTAGAAAAAGGGACAATTGCTGCTTATATGAATTTAGCAGGGATACCTTTCATGCTTGTTTTAATGATATTTTTCTTTATGTTTATAAACAATATTACAGTAAAATCTAAATCAGATTTATTTAGTGGAAAGATTAAAGAAACAATTGAGAAGAAGTTGTTATTTAAAAAGTATGTTTCAATATTTACATGGATTTTAGCCTTAGAAACATTAATTATAATGGCTATTCCGCAAATTTGTATAATTTTTAATTTAAGTATAGAAATAATGACTATTCCGATGATAATATTGTTTATTAGCATAGTAATATTTTTAGTGATGAGCTATTATTTGGGTCAAGGTGGACGAAATATAAAAACAAATGAAGAGGGGGAAGAGAATTATAGAGATGATGATGATAAGTATATTCTTGGAGCATTATACTATAATAAAAAAGATCCTGCGTTGATGGTTGAAAAACGTATAGGAGTTGGATGGACAGTAAATTTAGCGCATCCGTTAGGCAAAATAGTAATGATATTACCATTTATAATAATAGTAGGTATGATAATATTTATGTACTTTTACGAGAAGACTAATCCGATATTTTAAAATATTAAGCTATGAGTATGCATAGCTTTTATTTATAGAGAAAAAACAAAAATATCTTGATGAAAAATAAGGAAATGATATACAATTAAAAAGAACAAAAGAGAAAAAGGAGAAATGAAGTATGGAATTGTTTAAAATTAAAGATTTAGAATTTAAAAGTGAGGAATTTTTAGATAATATTGACGAATATGAAGATTTAATACCTATAATACAAGATTTGCAAGAAAGTTTAAGTTATGAAGAGATTAATTGTGTAGGTGAAAATGATTGCTGTAATAGTACTGATAAAAATTATATTGTAGAAATTCAAGGGTACTTAGATAGCGAAGATGAATTTTACACAAAAGAAGAATTAATTCAACATGGGACTAATCTAGAAAATGGTAACCTAGATCCGTTTATAATAAGAATTTATAAATGTGTAGAATGTGGAAAGTGGATAATTGATATTTTAGAATAGGTGTAAAATAATGAGAGACAGGTTTATAGAGAAGATATCTATATTTAATGATAGTTTTAGAGAGAAAATAAATAAATTTATGAATTTGAGTATAGAGAAGAGAATAACCATTATTTCTATGCTTATATTGATACTTTCTATATTTGTTATGATATCCATGTCCAGTGGTATATCTACGAAGGAAGAAGTAATAAGCAATTTTAAGACAGCCATTGAAAATAAAGATGTAAAATTGTTATCAAAAACTTTAAAAGTTGGTAACAAAAGAGTAAATTATGAAAATTTAATACCGATTATGAATTATTATCATGATAAGATGGATACATTACTTGATGTAACTAAAAAATTAAGAGCTGATAATAAAAGTGGTATGTTACAGATTGAAAGCAAAAAAAATATATTAGCTGAAGAGTACTACCTAAATATTAACAAGGTATCTGTGGAAGTAAAGTCGAATTTTAATGACACTGAAGTAACTATAGATAATAAAACTATTAAATCAGGTGAAATATTGGAGAATATTATACCAGGAAATTATGTAGCTAGTTATAAATTAAAAACGGATTTTGGTTTTGTAACTGGAGAGAATGAAGTAACCATTACTGATCAGGATGTTATCAATATAAGTGTTGATGCTGGGAATATAACTATATATTCAGATTACAAAGATGCTGATGTTTTTATAGGTAATAAAAATATTGGTAAAAAGGTAGAAAGTGTAGTTAATTTTGGGCCTATTCCACTAAATAGAGATATTAGCATATATATAGAGAAGGAGTTTCCTTGGGGAAAAATAAAAAGCGAAACACTATATATAAATGATAGTGGAACTATTAAGTTAAATATTGATATGGTAAATGAAAAGCTAATGAGTGATATTGATATATTGTTAAATGATTTCTTTGACTCAGTTTTTAATGCACTCAATGAAGAAGATGAAAGTTTAATTATAAATGCGAATGAAGATACTAAAGATAAAATATATGATGATATTTTTAAGAAAACTTTATTTTTTACAAATAATTATAGAATTTCAGATATGAATTTAAATATAGAAAAAAGTGACTTTGAATATGAGGATAAGATTTATAAAGGTAATGTAGTTGTTAAAGTGAATTATGACATTTATAAGAAGTTATTACCCTTTATAAAAGAAAGTCATGAAGAGATGTTTTTAGTTAATTTACAATATGAAAATGATACTTGGATTGCTTGTGGCATTCAAAGATTTAACCTATATGAAGAAGATGATGAGAGTCTGTAAGTATTTGTATAGAAAAATAGGCTTTGAAGAATGACAAAATATTTATTCTTTAAAGTCTTTTTGTTACTTAAATTAAATAGATTTTGTTTGAGGGTAAAAAAAACCTGCACTATTGTGCAGGTTAAAGGGTTTATGTTCATTTAAGAAAGGGAATAAACGAACATATGTGGGGTTTTATTATAACTCTCTAATAAAATTATTAAAGAGTGGTATGGGCTTTTTTTATGTAATTTGTGTTACAATGACATTATATATCATATTTCAACAAATTCCAATAGTTTTTTGAAAAAAATTAATAAAATTCATATTTTTATGACAAAGATGTGTAAAAACACATATAAGTATATAATAGAAAGAAGAAAAGGGAGGCTAATTTATATGGATAAATATAAAGAAATTCTAAAAAATACACCAGATTATGAAGAGTATACAGCTAATGAAGCTAAGCTGTCAATTGATGAAATGAGGGAATTAGGGCTATTGAAATGTGGAGGGTGTTGTAGTTCAAAAAATGGATGTTCAAAGAAAACTAAGTGTTGTAAGGCAAAAAAATAAAATGTCGAAAAAACACGAGGTAAATAGTTACAGTGTAAATAAATAGAAATTATAAGTCGGATTTTGGAGGTGGATATGAGAAAGCCAAGTATATTTAGTAGAGATTACGAAAGAATAATGAGAAGACGTAAGAGGATATTTGTAACCTCAATTTCTTTAATAATTATATCTGTGGTTTTAACTGTTACTTTTATAAGCAGATATAAATTTACGAATATTGAAAGCTACTTAACAACTTGGATTAAAGATAAAGAAAAGAGTGAAAAAGAACAAAAAGAAGAAATCTTAAATGAAGAGAAAGAAATAGATATTTTAGAAACATACAAGAATATAAATATATTATTAAACGAAAATGAATTCGAATTAAAGTTATCTGATAATAATGGAGAAAAGTTTATTGAAGGTGTTGAAAATTTAGAAAAAGATAAATATTGTATAGATAGCTTAGGTAAAAAAGTTATTATATTAGATAAAAATCAAAATATATTTTTGGCTGATATAGAGGGAAATGTAATAAATTAACCTTAAATAAGTATGTATCTCCTTATGGTGAAGTTTTTGAGAAAGATGAAGTTTTATCTATTTATAATGATTATATATGGCATTCTCAAGTTAAATTTTTAGATAATAATAAGCTTGCTTATGTAAGTAATTTACCTTACTTTGGTTATGAGTTAAGTCAATATGTAAATTTGATAGATTTAGACACAAAGGAACATGTTACGATATGGGAACTTAAGGGTGGTAATATTATTTTAAAAGAAATTATAGATGGTGGATTAGAAGCTGTAATAGATGGAAATATTAAGTATGTAAAGTAAAATTAATATAATAACATTGGGAAATTTAATTTTGTGAAACAAATATTTGAAAATATTTAAATGTTTATGTTATAATAACTTAGTCGAAATAAGCATACAATAGCTTAGTTTTAGGAGGAATATATACAATGGAAGCTAAAATGGAAAAAAAAGACGTTAATGTTGTTAAGTTTGAAGTAAAAGTAGAAGCACAAAAATTCAACGAAGCTTTAACTAGATCTTATAAGAAGAACATGAATAAATTTAATGTACCAGGATTCAGAAAAGGTAAAGTGCCAATGGCAGTAGTTAAGAAGTACTACGGAATAGAAGTGCTTTTAGAAGATGCTATAAACTTTGCAATCGATAGTTCATATAAAGAAGTATTAAAAGAAAACAATATAATACCTGTAGACTATCCACAAATCGATGTTGTTGAAGTTGGAGAAGGTAAAGATTTCATATATACTGCTGAAGTTACTGTTTATCCAGAAGTTAAGCTAGGTGAATACAAAGGATTAAAAGTTGAAAAGAATTCTTATGAAGTAACTGAAGAAGAAGTAAATAAGAAGTTAGTAGAAATGCAAGAAAGAAATGCTAGAGTTGAAACTAAAGAAGAAGGTAGCGTTGAAAATGGAAACATAGCTGTTATCGACTTTAAAGGATTCATTGATGGTGAAGCATTCCAAGGTGGAGAAGGAACTGATTATGAATTAGAAATAGGTTCAGGAACTTTCATCGGAAACTTTGAAGAGCAATTAGTTGGAAAGAATGTTAATGACAATGTAGAAGTAAATGTAACATTCCCAGAAAACTATGGAAGAGAAGAATTAAATGGTAAGCCAGCTAAATTCGAAGTTACAATAAAAGGAATCAAGGTTAAAGAATTACCAGCATTAGATGACGAATTTGCTAAAGAAGTATCTGAATTTGATACATTAGCTGATTTAAAGGCTGATATTACTAAAAAATTAGAAGAAACAAATGCTTCAAGAATTGAAAGAGAATTTGAAGAAGCAGTTATTTTAGCAGCAACTGAAAATGCAAATGTTGAAATTCCAGCTGTAATGATTGAAAAAGAAATAGATAAAATGGTTCAAAATCTTGAGCAAAGATTACAATACCAAGGTTTAACTTTAGAACAATATTTCCAATTCACAGGTAGTGATGCTGAAAAAATGAGAGAATACATGAAAGAAAATGCTGAAAGAAAAGTTAAGACAGACTTAGTATTAGAAGCTATTGAAAAAGCAGAAAATATAGATGCTACTGAAGAAGAAATAAGAGCTAAAGCTGAAGAAGTTGCTAAAATGTATTCAGCAAACAGCGATGAAAAAATGGTTGATTTATTAATCAACAGCCAAAGAGAAGCTTTAAAGAGTGATGTTATCACAGCTAAAGCTGTTAAATTATTAATCGAAAATAATTAATAAGTATTAAGTTAATTGCCAGAAAAGTTTTTTCTGGCAATTATTTAAAATATTTCTTTAACAAAATAATGTAGATTAGATATAATTTAAGTATAATTACTTTTGTCTATTTGGATATATTATTAAAGAAGGGTTTAAAGAGAAAGAGGAGGGAGTTTTACATGAGTAATTACGTTCCAATGGTTGTCGAACAAACAGGAAGAGGAGAAAGATCTTATGACATCTTTTCTAGACTTTTAAAGGATAGAATTGTAATGTTAAGTGGTGAAGTAAATGATGTTACATCAAACTTAATAGTAGCTCAATTACTTTTCTTAGAAAGTGAAGACCCAGATAAGGATATATATTTATATATTAATAGTCCAGGTGGGTCAATTACTGCAGGAATGGCTATTTTTGATACTATGAATTATATAAAACCTGATGTTAGTACTATATGTATAGGTATGGCTGCATCTATGGGAGCATTTTTACTTTCTGCGGGAGCACCAGGAAAAAGATTTGCGTTACCAAATAGTGAAGTTATGATTCATCAACCACTAGGAGGATTCCAAGGGCAAGCAACAGATATTGATATACATGCAAGAAGAATTTTAAAAATTAAAGAAACATTAACTAGAGCTATGGCTGAATCAACAAATGGAAAAGTTGACTACGAAACTATGGTTAAAATGTGTGAAAGAGATAACTTTATGTCTGCACAAGAAGCTAAAGAAATAGGATTAATAGATGATGTTATAGTTAGAAATGATATAAAGAAAAGCTAAAAGAGTCCAGAGCTAAAGTGAGGTGAAGTTATGGCTAAATTTGATGATAAAAAACAGTTAAAATGCTCTTTCTGTGGTAAAAATCAAGACCAAGTAAAGAGATTAATTGCTGGGCCAGGTGTGTATATATGTGATGAATGTATAGATTTATGTTCAGAGATTATACAAGATGAATTTGAGGAAAGCGTAGAAATAGATACAACTTCATTACCAAAACCAGCAGAAATAAAAAATTATTTAGATCAATATGTAATAGGTCAAGATAAGGCTAAAAAGGCGTTATCTGTTGCTGTGTATAATCATTATAAAAGAATTCAATCAAATATGATTGAAGATGATGTAGAGCTACAAAAAAGTAATATTTTACTTTTAGGACCAACTGGTTCAGGAAAGACACTTTTAGCTCAAACTTTAGCAAAGTTTTTAAATGTTCCATTTGCTATTGCTGATGCTACTACATTAACTGAAGCTGGATATGTTGGAGAAGATGTAGAAAATATACTTTTAAAATTAATTCAAAATGCTGATTATGATGTTGAAAAGGCTGAAAAAGGAATAATTTATATTGATGAAATAGATAAAATTGCTAGAAAGTCAGAAAATCCTTCTATCACTAGAGATGTATCTGGTGAAGGCGTTCAACAAGCTTTATTAAAGATATTAGAGGGAACTACAGCCTCTGTACCACCACAAGGTGGAAGAAAACATCCACATCAAGAGTTTATTCAAATAAATACTTCAAATATATTATTTATATGTGGAGGAGCTTTTGATGGTGTTGATAAAATAATAGAAAAGAGAACTCAATCTAGCTCAATGGGATTTGGTGCTGATATTAAATCTAAAGCTAATAAAGATGTTGGAACTCTTTTAAAATCTATTTTACCTGGAGACTTATTAAAGTTTGGATTAATTCCTGAATTCGTAGGTAGATTACCTATAGTAGTTACTTTAGAATCTCTAGATCAAAATGCTTTAATCAATATATTAAGTAAGCCAAAAAATGCTTTAGTTAAGCAATATTCAAAATTATTTGAGATGGATAATGTTGAGTTAGAGTTTACTGAAGATGCACTTAAAGCTATTGCTGATGAAGCTATAGCAAGAAAAACTGGTGCTAGAGGTTTAAGATCTATAGTTGAAGATATGATGATAGAAATTATGTTTGATATACCTTCTGATGAAAATATATCAAAGATAATTATTAATGAGGATACTGTAAAGAATAAAGAATTGCCTGAAGTTGTTAGATTACCTGAAAATGAAAAGCGTTTGGTTTTAAAACCTAAAAAAGCTAAAAAGAAAAAGGGTATGGAAACAGCCTAAAAAAAATCACCCATGATTTAGGGTGATTTTTTTTGTTAAAAATATTAAAAATATAAATTACTTCTGGAATATAACTATTTGAATAAGTCAATAATACAAATAGTTTTATTAAAGGGAGGGATAGTCTTTTAGGTAGCTAAAAGGAATAAGATATGAATGAAATAATGATGATATTACAATTAATAATGATAGTTCTTTTTATTGTATATTTATTTAACAATAATAAGGCTAATAGGTCAAAAACTGTAGTAATAGATAAAGAGAATAAAAAAGAAATGGATAAATTATTAAAATTAAGATCAATAAAATTAACTGAACCATTAACTGAGAAAAGTAGACCAAAAGAGTTTGAGGAGATAATAGGTCAAGAAGAAGGAATTAAAGCATTACAGGCAGCTATATGTGGACCTAATCCTCAACATGTAATAATTTATGGACCTCCTGGTGTAGGGAAGACTGCAGCTGCTAGGTTGGTTTTAGACAAAGCAAAGAAACAAGCAAATTCACCATTTAGAAGTGAAGCTAAATTTGTAGAGATAGATGCAACTACAATACGTTTTGATGAAAGAGGCATAGCAGATCCTCTTATAGGTTCTGTACATGATCCGATATATCAAGGAGCAGGATCTTTAGGTATAGCAGGGATTCCACAACCTAAACCAGGTGCGGTTACTAAAGCGCATGGAGGAATACTTTTTATTGATGAAATTGGGGAGTTACATCCAATAGAATTAAATAAACTTTTAAAAGTTTTAGAAGATAGAAAAGTATTTTTAGACAGTGCATATTATAGTTCAGAAGATAGTAATATGCCAACCTATATCAGAGAAATTTTTGAAAATGGATTGCCTGCTGATTTTAGACTCATAGGGGCTACGACTAGAAGTCCTGAAGAAATTATTCCAGCTATAAGATCTAGATGTGTAGAAATATTTTTTAGATCACTTCATACAGATGAAATTAAGAAAATAGCTGAAAATTCAATTAATAAAATTGGCTTAACTGTTTCTGATAAAGGTTTAGATATAATAAGTAGATATTGCAGTAATGGAAGAGAAGTTGTAAATCTAATTCAATTATGCTCTGGAATAGCAATAAATGATAATAGAAGTGAAATTTCAGAAGATGATATAAAATGGGTAATTGAAAATGGGCAATATTCAGAGATTCCAGATGTAAAGTTAAAAGAAAACCATAATAGAATTGGAGTTGTAAATGGGTTAGCTGTATATGGAGCAAATATAGGAATGATTATGTCTTTAGAAGCAACTGCTAAAAAAATTACAAATAGAAAAGGTGAGATAAAGATATCTGGTATTATTGAAGAAGAAGAAATTACTTCTAATAATAGAAAGATAAAAAGAAAAAGTACAGCTTATTCTTCAGTGCATAATGTATTAACTGCATTAAATAATGTATTTAATATAAATAGTGATAGCTATGACCTTCATATTAATATACCAGGAGGTGTTCCTGTAGATGGTCCATCCGCTGGTATTACAATAGCTACAGCTATATATAGCTGTATAATGAAAGAACCAGTAGATAATATGATTGCCATGACAGGAGAGATAACACTATTAGGTGATGTTAAGCCTATTGGTGGAGTTAGTGCTAAAATATTAGCAGCGAAAAAAGCTGGAGCGACAAAAGTTATAATTCCAGAAGAAAATTGGAGTGATAGTTTCGAAAACTATGAAGGAATAGAGATAGTACCTGTAAAAAATATAAAAGAAGTAATAGAGTTAGCTATTATATCTCAAAAGCTAAATGGAAATATAGATGTTTTATCAGCGAAAGCAGAATAAATTTTTTAGACCACCCTTTGGGTGGTTTTGTATTTTTTACATAAATAGAAAAGTTGAAAAAATATATATTTATGTGTATACTAAATTGGTTAGATAAATTTTAACAGTAAAGAAGAATGGAGGGGGAAAATGGAAAGAAGTCAAATAACTTTAGCTGTTATTCCGTTAAGAGGCATTACGATTTTTCCCAATATGATTATACATTTTGATGTTGGTAGGGAAAAATCCATAGCAGCTTTAGAAGAAGCAATGAAAGAAAATGGGGAGATTTTTTTAGTATCACAAGTAGATCCTGAGATAGAAAATCCGACTAAGGATGATGTTTACTTCATTGGAACTATATCAAAAGTTAAGCAAATATTAAAAATGCCTAAAGGTATTACAAGAGTATTAGTTGAAGGTATTGAAAGAGCTGAAATTGTTGATATATTAGATGAAGAAAAATTTATGAAAGCTAATATTGTTAAAATAGAAAATGAATATGTTAAAGGAGACGATGCTAAGGAATCAGCATATAGAAACCTTTTAACAAAGTCATTTAATCAATATATAGAAGCGGCTGATGTTGAAGGGAATAAAGCACCATTAGCAATAACTAAAGAAGAAAGCTTAAGTAAAGTAACTGATTTAGTGGCATCTTTTATTGAACTTGAAGATGATAAAAAGCAAGAAATTCTTGAAACACTTGATGTTTACGAAAGAATTGAAAAGTTAATTCTTTATATTACAGAAGAAATAGAAATTATTAATATTGAAAAAGAAATAGGGAATAAGGTTAAGGATAAAGTTGACAAGGCTAATAAGGAGTACTTCTTACGAGAACAGGTTAAAGTAATTCAAGAAGAACTTGGTGAAGATGAAGAGAAAAATGAAATAGAAAACTATAAAGAAAAAATAGCCAAGTTAAAAATGCCTAAGGATGTAAAAGAAAAGGTTGAATATGAACTTTCTAGATTAAAAACATCTAATTCTGGAGATGGTAATAATATAAGAACTTATCTAGATTGGATTATAGCCCTTCCTTGGAATAAGAGTACAAGGGATACTTTTAATATAGAAAAGGCAGAAGAAGTGTTAAATGCAGAACATTATGGTTTAGATGAAGTAAAAGAGAGAATATTAGAATATCTTGCTATAAAACAATATACAAAAAGTATAAAAGGACCTATTTTATGTTTAGTTGGTCCACCAGGAGTTGGGAAAAGCTCTATAGCAAAATCAGTAGCAAATGCAGTAAATCGTAAATTTGCAAGAATTTCTCTTGGAGGAGTCAAAGACGAAGCAGAAGTTAGAGGGCATAGAAGAACTTATATTGGAGCAATTCCAGGTAGAATTGTATATGCTTTAAAAGAAGCTGGATCTAATAATCCATTAATTTTACTAGATGAGATAGATAAGTTAAGTTCAGATCATAAAGGAAGCCCTGCAGATGCTTTGTTAGAAGTATTAGATCCTAATCAAAATATGAACTTTAGAGATAGCTTTATGGAAGTAGATATTGATTTATCTAATGTATTGTTTATTACTACAGCGAACTCTTTAGACACTATACCTAGACCATTATTAGATAGAATGGAAATTATAGAGATATCAGGCTATACTTATGAAGAAAAGTTTAATATAGCTAAAAATCATCTTATACCTAAGACTTTAAAAGAGCATAACTTAGACAAAGATACCATCAAAATTTCTGATAATGTAATAAAAGAAATAGTAAATAGTTATACTATGGAGTCTGGAGTTAGAACACTTGAAAGACAAATAAATAAAATTGTTCGTAAAGCTATAACTGATCTTATAAAGAACAATAATAAGAGTATTACTATATCAGCTAATAAAGTTGAAAAGTATCTAGGTCCTAAAATATTTGAATATGAAAAAATAGATAGAGAAGATAAGGTTGGAGTTGTAACAGGTTTAGCATGGACAGCTTATGGTGGAGATACTTTACCGGTGGAAGTTAGTGTTATGAAAGGATCTGGTAAATTAGATCTTACAGGACAATTAGGTGATGTTATGAAAGAATCTGCAAAAGCATCATATAGTTATGTAAGAGCTAATGCAAAGAAATATGGAATACCAGAAGACTTTTATAAGGAAAATGATATTCATATACACGTTCCAGAAGGTGCAGTACCAAAAGATGGTCCTTCAGCTGGCGTTACTATGACTACAGCACTTGTTTCAGCTTTATCAAATAAAAAGGTTAAGAGCAATGTTGCTATGACTGGGGAGATAACATTAACTGGAAGAGTACTAGCTATTGGGGGAGTTAAGGAAAAATGCTTAGCTGCTCATAGAATAGGAATAGATACTATAATATTACCAAAAGAAAATGAAAAACATGTAGATAAAATACCTAAATCAGTTAAATCTAAATTAAACTTAGTTTTTGCTGATAGAATTGATAAGGTATTAGAGAATGCATTAATTGGAGTTGAAAATAATGATAATTAAAACATCAGAATTTATTACATCAGCAGTGAAAAGAAATCAATACCCTGTAGATGTAAGACCAGAAGTTGCCTTTGTTGGAAGATCAAACGTAGGTAAAAGTTCTATAATAAATGCCTTAACTAATAGAAGAAAGCTAGCTAAGGTTTCTCAAACGCCTGGTAAAACTAGACTTATAAATTTCTTTTTAATAAATGATGAAATGTATTTAGTTGATTTACCTGGATATGGATATGCGAAAGTATCTAAAAAGGAAAAAGAGAGTTGGGGAAAAACAATTGAAACTTATCTAATGGAAAGAGAACAATTGAAAAAAGTAGTTTTATTAGTTGACTCTAGGCATAAACCTACTGCAGACGATATTCTTATGCATGAATGGATAAAACATTTTGGATATAAGGTTATAGTAATTGCAACAAAAAGTGATAAACTATCTAATAATGAAATTGGGAAAAGTAAGAAATTAATTAAAGAAACGCTGAAGCTAGGACCTGAAGACGAGTTCTATTTATTCTCATCAGTAAAGAAAAATGGGAAAGAAGAGTTAATAGATAATATCTTTGGAGATTTAGTAGAAGAATAAATAAAAAAACTGCCAAAAAGGCAGTTTTTTTTGTTATAAAATTTTTTATCAAAAATAAAACTAGTGTCAAATTATAAAAATTAGAATAGTATATAGTATAAAAATAAAAAAACAAAATCCTTAGGAGGAAGTAAGTATGCAAATGAATGACATTATTGATGGATTAAATTCTTGTGATTGTCCAACAGGCTTACAAGGTACAAATTTCAATAGCGTATCAGGTTGTGGTTTTGGAAGCTGGATATGGATATTGTTAATTTTATTCTACACTAATCAAGGAGCTAATTATGGTGGCGGAGGATGCTGCTGTAAGCCACGTAAAAATGATTGCTGTTGCTGTGGAAATAGTGGATACAATAACGCTGGATATGGTAGCGGATGTGGAGGATATTTATTCTTATTAGTTATCTTATTCTTATGTGGCGGTTGTGGTAATAACTTTGGAGGATGTAATACTTTTGGAAGTGGATTCGATCAAGGCTTTGATGCTTTGGGCGGATGCTGCTAGGTTATAGGAAGGAGGAGAGTATAAATGTCAAAGAAAAAAAATAGATGTTGTTGTGAAGAAGTATGCTGTTGCCCAAGTAATAATGCTGGTTATGGCGGAAATGGATGCTGTGGAAGTCAATTTGCAGGATTAAACAGCTGTGTTTCTCCAATTATATTCCTATTGATAGCATGTGGATCAGGTCTTTTAAGAAACAATAGATCTTTCTTGATAATACTATTATTCTTACTATGCGGAGGCTGTTTCGGTAATTTATTTGGAACAAATAATGCCGGTGGAAACGGATGTTGCTGCGAAAGCGATTGTTGCTGCTAGTATAGAGGATGGAGGGCCTTATGGGCCCTCCAAAAAAATATCTAAAATTATAACATAAATAATTAAAATACATATAATGAAAGTAAAGAAATCTCTAGGAGGAGGGCTTATGTCTAAAAAAAGACATAGAAAGAGGCAAGAAGTAAGTAGCACAAATAATAGTAATAACAATAATAATAGGCAACAGCAGATGAATTATAATAATCCTTTTGGAATTAATCCAAATCAATTACTAAGTATGTTTGGTAATATAGATATGAATCAAATAAATAGCATGTTACAATCTATGGGAGCAGATGGGTTTGATTTCAATAATTTTAATTTAGGATCTTTACAAAATTTAATGAATGGTATGGGAAGAAGCCCAGCACAACAACAAGGTCAACAAAATAGTAAACAAAGTCAGACAAATGCGCAAAGCAATAATAGAGTTGATAACCAGAATCAAAGCTTTGATGATTTAAAAGATTTAGAGTATGAAGATGATAACATACAATTACTAAATTCCTTTAGAAATATAGTAGGGGAAGAGAAAAAAGAGTTTATAGATAAAATTATAAAACTATATAATGATGGTGCATTTGAAGATTAATTTATTTAAAATGTATAAAAGCAGGGAATAGGGTTAATAATATAATTGTACCGGAGAAGTATTCTCCTATAGCAAATGAAGATTACATCTTCATTAAAGCTAAACCCCCCCATCCCCCTTTTAGGCCGCGTTGAGCGGCCTTTTAATTTTCTTTCTTTATACTAGATATCTTATATTCTCCGTATTGATTAATATCTGTTTTTACATTAAAAATAATTTCTTCTTTAGGTTTCGTAGAATCAGAAGAATTGACTTTTTCGAAAGATAGTCGCCAAATAATAGAGGAAGGGAGAGCGTTTTTATCCCAATTTATATCATAGAAATACCCATTTTGGAATGAATACCTATAATTTTCTTTGCTTAGATTCCAAAGAATTCCTAGTTCATCAGAGTTTATATATTCGGTGAAAATTCCAGGAGCATCTTCAATTTCATAATCTAGTTGAATCAAATCAATGAATTTTTGTATAACTCCTAATCCAGGAATTTGAAGTTTTGAAAATGTTATATCTTTAATTGTTTTACCATTAAAAATAAAAGATTCTGTTGACTCATCTCCTTTTTCTGAAAGTGCATATAAAATTTTAGGTGTTCTAGAATTTTCAGAGTCTACAATTCCAAAAATATTTTTTGAACAAGAGAAAACTTCTTTAAACTCATCATCGCACCATTGATAAATATAAGTTATAGGTTTTTGATTTTTAAAGCCAGTTAAAATTATTTCTGGAATACCATCTCTAGATAGGTCTAAGGATGTAATTTTTATAGATACAGAATCATATAAATCGATTAAAGCATCTCCATATAAGTCATTTTTTAGCACATATTCATTTTTAGAGGTTTTTACTTTTATAATATAATGTGAATTTTTTTTATCAACTACTATACTATCTAAAATTCCATCACCGTTATAGTCCTTATCATTTGAATTATGTATAGTTGATGAGATAAAAGATTCGAGAGAATCATTTTTAAAGAAAATTGAAAAAAATATAATTAAGAAGAGTGCTAAAAGAATAATTATAAAAAGCCATCTAAAGATTTTCTTTTTTTCTAATACAATAAACTTTACCATAATATCACCTCAATAAATTATATGAGAGGATATAAATATAAATTCATAATAAAAAAACAGTAAGTATTAAATAATACTTACTGACAACTTTCACAAACACCGTAAAAGAAAAGTTTATTCCATTTTATTTCGTACTTAGAATTTTCGGCTGCTATCTGATTTAAATTTGGGAATGAATCAATTTCTAAATCATCAACTCTACTACATTTTAAGCATTGAATATGGGCATGATCATTTACTGTAGCATCGTATCTAAAATTACCTTCACCTACATTAATTTCTTGTACTAAACCAACTTCAACTAAAGTTTTAAGTGCCTTATAAACTGTAGCTAAGCTCATTGTAGGATATATAGGTTGAAGAGCTTTGTAAATCGCTTCTGCAGAAGGATGATCCTTAGTTCCCATTAAGTATTGATATACAGCAAGTCTTTGAGGTGTAAGTTTAAGCTTCTTTTCTTTAAATATAGAAGTAATATTATCCATGTATATACTTCCACCTTTCTATTTTATTTAATTATATTATATGTTGGGAAATAGATATTTGTCAATAATTAATATTAATAGAGAGTAGTTTATAGAGTAGAAAATAATTAAATAATATTTTAAAAATTATTAATTATACGAATATGTTTAAGTAAAAATAATATTTATTATTATATAGATATATTTATAGGAGGAAGTATTATGTCAAAGTATAAGGTCGGAGATGAATTAATAATAGTAAATGATCCAAATGAAGAAAGACAAAAACTTAAAAATATGACTAAGCTTGTTGTAGATGGTGAATATGCAGAAATATCTTGGGGATTAAGAATAGTAAGTGTAGATTATGATAAACCGTATGTTACATTAACTTATAGGAATATAGATGGAAAATTAAATAA
Source organism: Clostridium sp. NSJ-145 (assembly GCF_021044725.1). Taxonomy (NCBI): domain Bacteria; kingdom Bacillati; phylum Bacillota; class Clostridia; order Eubacteriales; family Clostridiaceae; genus Clostridium; species Clostridium sp. NSJ-145. Next base: position 377,797 of record NZ_JAJNOS010000001.1, on the reverse strand, counting down.
AGTTTTTGCTGAATGCTTAGATGCAGATAATTTTGATGCTGAAATGGTATTAGAAAAGGCATTATTAAAGGCTTTTCAAAATGAAATTATAAATATATCAGTATCAAAAAATACATTTAGAGTTAATAAGTAATTATTAATAAATTGTAAAATGTTAAAAATTTTATATTTTTGCTAAAAAATGCTTTATTTTTGTTAAAAAATAGATTATAATGGCCTTGTGATTTCGATTACAATTATTGGGGGTGGGGTTTGTGAGTAAATGTCCATTTTGGTCTTCAAAAAAAGAGAAAGTAAACTGTTATAACGAGTGCCCAATGTACCCTGTATCTAAAGATGACGAGGTATGTCCGTTTATAGAGCACTTAAATCACAATAAAGTAAGTATAAATGATTTTGATGATTTTGAGTATTCTCAAAATAATATTTATGATTTGTCTTATATGGGTATTAAAAATTATGATTAATGGATAATTAAGGAGTTGCTGATAATAGCAACTCCTTTTTCTTATTTTGACTGATTTAATAATAGTTTTTGTTTTAAAGACCATAGCTTAGTTGAAAGATCTACATAATATGTATGAGGATTTTCAAATCTTAATATTTCAGGCCATAATTTATTAGTTTCTACTTTCGCAAATTCCTTTATTTCTAGAACAGAAGGAGAAGTATATACTAGTGTACCTTTATCAAAGATTTTAACTAATAAATCTTTAACATAGAAATTAGTAACTTTTTTTCTTTTCCAAGTATGGATAGGATCAAAGATTTCATACTCTTTACTGTCATCTATAACTTCATCACTTAATGCTAATACGTCAGCTATAGCTATATTAGTATCCCTATCAAATAATCTGTAAATCTTTTTAAAACCTGGATTTGTTATTTTTTCATTGTTTTCTGAAATTTTAATTTTAGGAATTATAACATCTTCTTTTTCAACAGCAACTAATTTATAAACACCACCAAAAACAGGCTCAGATTTTGCTGTTATAAGTCTTTCACCAACACCAAAAGAATCTATACAAGCGCCTTGATTTATAACATCTCTGATAATATGTTCATCAAGGGAGTTAGAAATAATTATTTTACAGTCAGAATATCCAGCCTCATCAAGAATTTTTCTACACTTTTTAGTTAAGTAAGTAATATCACCTGAATCTATTCTTATTCCCGTTGGTCTCTTACCAAGTGGTTTTAATACTTCATCAAATACTTTTATTGCATTTGGTAAACCAGATTTTAATACATTATAAGTATCGATAAGAAGAGAGCAATTATCTGGATAAGTTTCAGCCCAAGCTTTAAATGCTTCAAATTCTGTATCAAAAAGTTGTACCCAACTATGTGCCATAGTACCAACTGCAGGAACATTGAAGTATTTATCTGCAATTGTACAAGCAGTTGAATCACATCCACCTATTATTGAAGCTCTAGCACCATAGATAGCACCATCATAACCTTGAGCTCTTCTTGAACCAAACTCCATAACAGTTTTACCTTCAGCTGCTCTACATATTCTATTAGCTTTTGTAGCAATTAAAGTTTGGTGATTTATTGTTAAGAGAATCATTGTTTCCACAAATTGCGCTTGAACCACAGGACCTCTTACTATTACTAGAGGTTCATTTGGGAATACTGGATTACCTTCAGGAATTGCCCATACATCACAGCAGAACTTGAAATCCTCTAAATACTCTAAAAATTCTTCTGAAAAAATATTTTTACTTCTTAAATAATCTATATCAGATGATGTGAATTTTAGATTGCTTAAGTATTGAATTAATTGTTCAACACCAGCCATTATGCAGTATCCACCACCATCAGGAACTCTTCTAAAATACATATCGAAGTAGGCTATTCTGTTTTCAACACCTTTATTAAAGTAGCCATTTGCCATTGTTAGTTCATAGAAGTCAACTAGCATTGTTAGATTTCTTTCGTTCTGAACATCAAATTTAATTAAAGTTTCCATAATTAGTCTCCTTTTTGAATTCTTAAAAATATTGTACATCTATATAGAAATTATTACAATATAGTAGTTAATAGAAAAAAGATTAAAGGTAATACTTTAGATAAATATAATGTTAAGAAGGAGAATATATTTTGAAAATAACCTTAGATAAATATCAGCAAGAAGCTGTTTATACAAAATATAAAAATGCTTTAATAGTTGCGGCTCCAGGATCAGGAAAAACTACTGTAATTATAAATAGGGTAAATCATCTTATAGAAGTTAGAAAAGTTAAGGTTGGAAATATTATAGTTATAACTTTTACCAGAGCTGCAGCTGAAAATATGAAAAATAGATACAAAAATACGTTTAATAAAGATATTGCACCATTCTTTGGAACATTTCATGGATTGTTTTATAAGATACTTTTAAGAGAAGGCTATGAGATAAATATAATTAATGATAATAAATGTAGCAATATAGTTAAAGGTGTATTAGGAAAATATTTTGATGATGTAAATGAAGATAAGGTTAAAGAAGTAGTTAATAATATATCAGGATTTAAAACTTCAGGAAAAAGCATAGAAGAATTTAAGTGTAGTATTTCTAAAGATATATTTATGGAATGCTTTAATGCCTATGAAAATTATAAAAAAAGAGAAAATTTGTGGGATTTTGATGACTTATCTATTAATGCTCTTCAACTTTTAAAAGGTAATAAAGAAATATTGATGAAATATAAAAATATTTTTAAATATGTACTAGTAGACGAGTTCCAAGATTGTGATGAATTACAAATAGAGTTTTTAAGGTTAGTAAACGGGGAAAATGAATTATTTGCTGTTGGTGATGAGGACCAATGTATTTATTCTTTTAGAGGATCTAAGCCACAGTATATGGTTGATTTCTGTAATACTTTTATAGATGGAAAAAAACTTTATTTATCTATAAATTATAGAAGTAGTAAAAATATAGTTAATATTTCTAAAAAAATAATATTAAATAATGAGAATAGAAATATTAAAAAGATTGAAGAATTTCATAACAAAGATGGGATAGTAAGATATTTAACTCCATATAACGAATTTATGCAAGGCGAGGAAATTGCTAATATAATAAGCGGTTTTAAAGAAGGTCAATATATGGATAATGCAGTTTTATATAGAACTAATATGGAAGCTAGAAGCTTAATAGATACTTTTACGCGAAGAAAAATACCTTTTGTGCTCTTAGATAAAGGATATAACTTTTTCAATCATTTCATATCAAAAGATATAATAAATTATCTTAAGCTATCTATAGATATAAAAAATAAAGAGTTGTTTTTAAGTATTATAAATAAACCGTTTAGATATATAAGTAAAGCTAATGTAAGTTATATAAATAATTTTAAAGAACATATGGATCCATTTGAGATACTTATAAACAAAGAGGATACTCCACCTTTTCAGTGTAAAAAGTTAGATGAGTTAAGAAGAGAAATTTTATATTTAAATAAGATATCTTTAGGTAGTGCAATTCAATATGTAATTTCAAGCTTAGGATATATAGATTATTTAAGGGAGTATGCAAATAAATATGGGCAGAATTTTGAAGAACTTGAGGATATGTTAGAAGAGTTTAAAGGAGCAGCTGAAGGGTTTAAAACTATAACAGAGTTTTTAGTTCATGTAAAAAATGTTGAAGAAGAGATAGAAAAATCAAAGGGAGATAAAAATGGGGTAATTCTTAGTACCATTCATGGTGTAAAAGGTATGGAATTTAAAAATGTATTTATTATAAATTGTGATGAAGAAACTATACCACATAAATCATCAATTGATGAAAACCTTGAAGAGGAGCGTAGATTGTTCTACGTGGCGGTTACAAGAGCTATACATAATCTTTATATATTTTCTCCTAAAACTATTAGAGGGAAGTTTTACGAGGCTTCTAGGTTTATTGCAGAAGGAGGATTTACTGAAGAAAGTCTTAAAGTAGAATATGGAGTAAAAAAAGGAGATTCTATATACCATAGAGCTTACGGAGAGGGTATAGTTAAAAGTTTAAAAGATGATAAGATAAGTATAAAGTTTAAAGATGGAGAAGAGAGAGCATTTTCTATTAGAGTATTAATGGAAAATAATTTGATAATAATTATGAAATAGAAGACGTAAAAATTATTTAATCAAAAATATAATTATTTTATCAAAATTTAGACATACTAATAATAGTTACAGTATGTGTGGAGGTATACAATGATAAAAGGTATTATATTTTTAATAATGTTATTAAATTTTTGTAATGTTCCATATACTTCAGAATATGAGGAGAAAGTCGAAAGTAGTTTTAATATGAATGAATATTATTCTCCAAAAGAAGTAATAAAGATTGATGAGATATTAGAAGATAAATCTGGTTCGTTGTCTGAGCAAGAAAAAGAAGCCTTAATAGAGTTAAAGGATAAACTTAATAGTTATCAAGCCTTAAGTCAAGAGGATATAGATTTTATAAGAGATTGTGATTTGAAAATTATAAGAAGTAAGCTAGGGGATGCAAAATTTGAAGAATATTTTAAGCTTATAAGTAAGAGAGCTACAAAAGAAGAATTTAGTCAGGATGAAAGATTAAGACTATTTCAATTAGAAAAAGAAATAAAAGGAATAAATTAATGCTGAATATTATTATAGTATAGTAGGGCTTTTTGACCTGCTATACTATTTTTATTTGGAGGAAGTTATGGATTTTAAAAATGATATAATAGACATTAAAGACGAGATTGTAAGGTTGAGGAGAATGTTTCATATGAAGCCAGAGTTAGGATTTGAAGAATATGAAACATCAAAAGAAATTAAAAAGTATCTCAATCAAGAAGGAATAGCTTATGAGAGTTATGCGAAAACTGGAGTCTGTGGAATTATTAGAGGGAATTTAGAAATTAATAAAGAAAGAGTTATAGGATTAAGAAGTGATATAGACGCATTACCAATAGATGAAAATAATAAATGTAGCTATAAATCTACTGTAAAAGGGAAAATGCATGCATGTGGCCATGATGGACATATGGCAATACTTTTAGGTGTTGCAAAAATTTTAAATAAAAATAGAGATTTATTTGGAGGAACAGTAAAATTAATATTTGAACCAGCAGAAGAAACAAAAGGTGGCTCTAGATTTATGATAAAAGAAGGAGTTTTAAAAAATCCAGATGTAGATATTATGTGTGGCTTACATGTAGATGAAAATATAAATTCTGGCCAAATAGAAATAAAGCATGGAGCTGTAAATGCTGCATCGAATCCGTTTAAAATAGAGGTAATAGGCATAGGAGGGCATGGTGCTTATCCAGCTGCTTCTATAGACCCAATAGTAATTGCAAGTAATATAGTAACTGCGTTACAAAGTATAGTAAGTAGAGAAGTAAATCCGTTAAATCCAGCTGTAATTACAGTAGGTAGTATAAATGGTGGGACAGCTGCTAATATTATTCCAGAGAAGGTTACCTTAACAGGTATAATTAGGACTTTAAATAAGAATGATAGACAATTAGTTACAAGAAGAGTAAAAGAAATAGCAGAAGGTATAGGTTTAACATTAAGAGGAAAGGTAAATATAGAAATAGAAGAATCTTACCCTATGTTAATAAATGATAAAAATGCTGTAAGTAAGTTGAAGAATGCTGCCATAAAGATAATTGGAGAAGAAAATGTTTTAGAACAAGAATATCCTCATATGGGTGTTGAAAGTTTTGCTTACTTTGCAAATGAAGTGCCATCAGTATTTTATTTTTTAGGATGTAGAAATGAAAAAAAAGGAATAATACACCCTGCGCATAGTAGTCTCTTTGATATAGACGAAGATGCCTTAGTGATAGGGGTAGCTATTCAGTGTCAAATAGTATTAGATTATTTGACAAGTTGACGAAATAATATTAATCTAATAAGATGGGGAAATTAAATTAAACACAAAAGAAGGAGTTGTTTTTTTGAAGATAGAAATAGGTGCTAATGAAGCAGGGCAAAGATTAGATAAATTTTTAAGAAAGTATTTAAAAGATGTGCCACTAAGTGCAATATTTAAAGCTATGAGAAAAGGTGATATAAGAGTTAATGGATCAAAGAAAAAAGAAAATTATAAATTAGAGCTTGATGATGTTATCGAAATTAGATATATCCAAAGTAAAAAGGAAAAGAAAGATGATAGCTTCATAAAAGTTAATGCTGGATCATTAATGATTACTTATGAAGATGATAATATAGTTGTTGTTGAGAAGTGGCCAGGAGTATTGGTTCATCCAGATCAAAAGGGTGCAGAACCATCACTTACAGATTATGTACTTTCATACTTAAATGGAAAAGGAGACTATATTCCAGAAAAAGAAATTACATTTACACCAGCACCATGTAATAGATTAGATAGAAATACATCTGGTGTTGTAATATTTGGTAAGAACTTTGAAGCGCTAAGAGGCGTTAATGAGATGATAAGAGAAGGTAAAGTTAAAAAATATTACCAAGCTCTTGTAAAAGGCAGAATAAAAGATGGATTATATAAAGGTTATATTTCTAAGGATGAAAATGAAAATATATCTAAAGTATATGATAAACAAGTGCCTAATACTAAAGAAATATCTATGGAAGTTAAAACACTACAAAGTAATGGTGCATTCTCACTTTTAGAGATAGATTTAATTACTGGTAGAAGTCATCAGATAAGAGCTCATCTTTCACATTTAGGAAATCCTATTATAGGAGATTTTAAATATGGAGATAAGAAGATAAATTCATATTTTGATAATAAGTTCGGGTTAAATTATCAATTTTTATATGCATATAAACTTATATTTAGAGGCGGAGAAGGAAAACTTGAATATTTAAAGAATAAGACTATAGTTGAAGCACTTCCACCAATGTTTAAAAAGGTAAAGAACGAAGTATTTAAATTTACGATATAGTATAAAAGGGGAAAGTTATGGAAGAGAAGTCAGTGGGACGAAGTTTTTTAATCTTATCATTAGCAGGGGTGCTAGTGAAGGTATTATCAGCTGTATATATACCACTTTTAACTTTAATAATAGGTTCTGCAGGATATGGTATATATTCTAGTAGTTATAGTGCTTTTGTTTTCATATTAGCTGTAACTAGTATGGGAGCACAGCCAGCTATAACTAAGGTAGTTGCTGAATTAAAAGCTCTAGGATACCATAAGGATGCCTATAATGCTATGAAAATAGCTAGAAATTATCTAGCTATTTTTGGCTTTGCATTTATGGTTATTTTTATAGCCTTTGGAGATGGTATTGCTAATGGAATGAACTCACCTTCATCTGCACTATCACTAAAGTTTTTAGCACCGACTATATTATTATCTGCAATGCTTGCGGCATATCGTGGATATATGCAAGGTGTAGATTCAATGAAGGAAATAGCAATTTCTCAAGTTGTTGAACAGATTTTTAATGTAGTATTTAGTTTGATTTTTGCATTTTTATTAAAGAATATTAGTCTAGAATGGGGAAGTGCTGGAGGAACTGTTGGTACAACCATAGGGGCACTAATAGCAATAGTTTATATTATTTATATTTTTAATAAAAATAATTATTATGATGACGCGGTTAAAAACAATGAAGAAAATAAGAGAATAAGCAGAAAGAGGATTATTAAAAAGTTAATTCAGTATGGATTACCAATAACTATGGTTGCAGCAGTACAAAACTCTGCAGGATTATTAGATGCAATAATAGTAAAAGGTAGACTTTTAGCAGCTGGATTTGAACAAATGAGAGTAGATGAGTTATTTGGTACTTTAAATTATTTTAATACATTGATTTATGTACCATTAACTATTGTTACTGCATTATGTACAGCTATCTTCCCAAGAATAATTGCATCGTATGTTCAGAAGAATAGAAAAGAACTTAAAAACCAAATAAGTTATTCTTATAGATTAACTTATTTGATTACTATTCCTGCAGCTGTAGGTCTTGCTGTATTAAGTAGAGAAATCTTTCTATTCTTACTAAATGATTCTTATGGATATCAAATGCTTACATACGGATCGATAGTACTTATATTTATGTCAATTACATCAATACAAAATACTATACTACAAGGTGTTAATAAATTATACTTAGTATTAACTACAGCAAGTATAGGTATTTTAATAAAATTTGTAGTTAATTTTATTTTAGTAGGAATAAAAGATATAAATATCTTTGGAGCAGTAATAGGAACAGTATTTGCATTTTTAATACCTGCTATAATAAATCATAAAAGAATTCAAACGTTATTTAAGATAAGAATTCCTATAATTAGACAAGGGATGATTCCACTAATATCATCAATAATTATGGGAGTAGCAGTAGTTTTATGCAAAGGGCCACTTTTAAGATTAGTAAATATATTTGAAGGTGGAAGAATTGCTATAGGTTTAGTAGTTATTGTTTCTGTAGCAATAGGTGGATTAGTATATTTAATATCAATGATTCTTCTTCAAGGATTAAAAAAAGAAGACTTAGATTTAATATCACCAAGATTATATGAACTTATGCCAAGAATTTTACGTAAAAAAATTAAATAATTTTTAAAAAGACAACTAAAACTAAAGAGGATAAGTTGTCTTTTTTTTATTTACTAATTTTAGAGATTGTGAATAGAAAAGATAAAAAATAAACACCCTATTGTTATGGGTAAACGTAAGATGAGGTGAAAAAAATGGGAATCAAATTAGATAAACTTGTAGTGAAATTTGGTGATTTTACTGCTATAAATAATGTTACTTTGGAAATTCCAAAAGGAAAATTGGTTTCGCTATTAGGACCATCAGGATCAGGTAAATCAACAACTTTATTTACTATATCTGGAATTCATAAAGTGCATTCAGGGAAAATATATTTTGGAGATAGAGATGTAACGGGATTAGAACCAGAAAAATTGGGAATAGGACTTGTGTTTCAAAATTATGCATTATATCCACATATGACAGTAAGAGAAAATATAATGTTTCCACTGAAAAATTTAAAATGGGATAAGAAGAAGGCTGAAGATAGAGTAATAGAAGTGGCTAAGATAGTAAAAATAGATGCCCTTTTAGATAGAAAGCCAGCTCAATTATCAGGAGGTCAACAACAAAGAGTAGCTATTGCAAGAGCAATTGCTAAAAAACCAGATATATTGCTTTTAGATGAACCTTTATCTAATTTAGATACAAAGTTAAGAGTTGAAACTAGGCAAGAGATTAGAAGAATACAAAAGGAAACAGGAGTTACTGCAATATTTGTAACTCATGATCAAGAAGAAGCGATGAGTATATCAGATGAAATAGTACTTATGAAAGATGGAGCAATTCAGCAAGTATCTACTCCAAGTGAGATATACTTAAATCCGGTAAATAAATTTGTAGCTTCTTTTATAGGAAGTCCAGAGATGAATTTTATAGATGTTGATGTTATAGATGGAGAAGCATTTTTAGACAATCATAAAATAAGTAATTTGCCAGAAAATAAGAAAAAAGTTACTTTAGGTTTTAGGGCAGAGGATCTTGAATTATGTGATGATGGACTTGAAGTTGAAGTGATTACTGTAGAAATATTAGGAAGAGAAAGATTATTAACTTTAAAACATAGAGAGAATACGTATAAAATGCTGGTTGAAAACACTTGTGATATTGCAGAAGGAGAAAAGATAAGAATACGTCCTAAAGAGGGAAAAGCTTATGTTTTTGATTTAGATAGTGAGGAGTTTTTAAAGAAATGTTAAAGAAAAATTATAAGGGATATTTATATCTATTACCAGCATTAATAATACTAGGAGTTTTTGTGTTTTATCCAATAATAAATACTATAATTTTTAGTTTTGATGAAACTAAGGCAAGCGGTTTTAAGTTTGGATTTGGATCTTATAAATATCTATTTACAGATAAGAGATTTTTAACATCTTTATTTAACACTGTTATTTATGCTGCTATAGTACCAATAATATCTGTAGTTATTTCACTACTATTAGCCAATACACTAGTAAATTTGAAAAGTGAAAAGATAAGAGGAATGTTTCAAAGCATATATTTTTTACCATACGTAACATCTCTAGTTGCAATAGGAATAGTATGGTCATGGTTATTTAATAGTGAATATGGAGTAATAAACTACTTGTTAAGTTTTATAGGTATAAATCCTATAAATTGGTTAGGCAATCCTAAATGGGCTATGACAGCGCTTATAATATTTGCAGTATGGAAGAGCTTAGCTTTTAATACTTTGATACTAACAACAGGAATAGCATCCATAAATCCACAGTATTATCAAGCAGCTAAATTAGATCAGGCATCTAAGGGAACCATATTTAGAGAGATAACAGTTAAACTAGTATCGCCTATAATAGCATACACTTATATGATAAGCTTGATAGCTGGATTTAAAGTTTATACTGAAGTATATGTTTTATTTGGAGGACGAACTTTAGATGGGGCTGTATCTACAGTTGTAAGATATATAATAGATAGATTCTATGGAGATCAAGACTTTCCATTAGCTTTTGCAGCAGCAGTCGTATTATTGATAGTAATATTGACTGTAACAATGGTTCAAAGAGTTGTTTCCAGAAATAAAATTCATTATTAGGAGGTGAAATAATGAATAAGAATAGTTTAGGTTCAGTATTAAAGTATTTAGTGTTAATATTATTTGCTATAGTAACTTTATTTCCTTTTTATTGGATGATAGCATCATCATTAAAATCATCCTTTGAGGTAATTCAAACACCTCCTACATTATTTCCAAGTAAAATAATGTGGCATAATTATAGTGTTGCTTTAAAAATGGCACCTTTTGCAAGATATTTCTTTAATACAATTATAGTTACTATTTTAAGTATTATTAGCACAGTAATAATAGCTATTTTAACTGCATTTGCATTCTCGCACTTAGAGTTTCCTGGAAGAGATATGATTTTTTCAATCTTTTTAGCATCTATGATGATTCCAGGAGAAGTTTTAATAGTTACAAACTTTAAAACTATTTCTGCTCTAGGATGGATTGATACGTACCAAGCACTCTTTGTGCCATATATGGCAAATGTACTGTATATTTACATGCTTAGAGAGTTTTTCTTTAAAATACCAAAGCAATTATATTATGCAGCCAAAGTTGATGGAGCAAGTGATTGGAAGTTTCTATGGAAAATTGTAGTTCCTATGGCAAAACCATCAATTATAACTATTTGTATTTTAGTAGGTATTAATTCTTGGAATGCTTTTTTATGGCCACTACTTGTAACAAATAGTGAAAAAATGAGATTACTAGCAAATGGACTAACTGCCTTCCAGTCTGATGCAGGAAATCAATATGAGTTATTAATGGCTGCATCAACAATAATTACTATGCCAATAGTTATAGTATATATTTTCCTACATAAAAAAATTATGAGTGGAGTTTCTATTGGAGGTATTAAAGGATAAACTTTAATAAAAACTAAAGATAAATAAATTTTAAGAGGTGAAAATATGAACAAAAGAATTTTAGCTACAATTTTAACAGCTACTTTAGGAGTAGGTATGTTTGTTGGATGTGGTAAAAAAAATAATGCTACAGCTGAAATAGTAAAAGAATTAAATAATCCTGTTTCTATAGAAATGTGGCACTATTTAAATGGAAAACAAGCAGAGGTACTAGACTCAATAATACAAGATTTTAATAGCAACAATAATATGGGAATTACTGTTACTGCAGTAAATCAAGGTAATATTGGAGATTTGAATAAAAAGGTAATTACAGCATCACAATCAAATTCTTTACCTGCAATAATAAATGTATATCCAGATATAGCGACCGGCTTAATAAATCAAAATAAAATAATAGATTTATCACCATATGTTAACGATTCAACTGTAGGAATGAAAAGTGATATAGAAAATGATTTCTATAAAACTTTTATAGACGAAGTATCTCAATGGGGTAAAGATGCTGTTTATGGTATTCCTATGACTAAGTCTACTGAAGTTTTATATGTTAATAAAACTATGCTAGAAAAGTTAGGATATACTATGGATGATTTGAAAGATTTAACAGTAGAAAAGTTAGCTGAGATATCTAAAAAGTGTAAGGATGAATTAGGGGTTGTTGGATTTGGATTTGACTCAAGTTCCAATGCATTTATTTCTTCTTTAAAGATGGATGGTAAGGATTTCGTAACTATTGATGGAAAAATAAATGTTGATAATGATTGGGTAAAAACATTTATGAACTATTATAAAGACGAAGTAGGTTCAGGTTATTTCCGTATTCCTGGTGAAGATACATATCTTTCAGGACCATTTTCAAATCAAAAGTTATTAATGTACCAAGGTTCATCAGCAGGTGCAGCACATATTAAAACAGATGGAGCATTTGAAGTTGGTGTAGTAGAAGTTCCTGTATTCCAAGGAAAAGATAAAGCTGTAATTCAACAAGGGGCATCATTATTTGTAACAAGTGATGTTTCTCCAGAGGCACAATTTGCAGCTTATGAATTTATAAAATATGCAACAAATACAGAAAATACAGCTAAGTTTGCAGTAGCAACAGGATATTTACCAGTACGTAAATCAGCAGCAGATACTCAAATAATGAAGGATGCATTGAATGATCCAGAAGCATTATTTACAAAGATTTATCCAGTAGCTCAAAATAGTTTAGAATATGCATACTATACTCCAGCAGTTAATAATGCACAATCAGCTAGAACAATAATACAAGAAAAGTATGATGCATATGTAAGTGGAAGTATAAAAGATATAGATACATTCATTAAAGATACAACTTCTCAAGTTGAAACTTCAATACAACGTCAATAAAATAATGTAAATATAATTTAATATAAAAAATCAGAATAAACATAATGGTTTATTCTGATTTTTTATTTATCCAAATTAAATTAAATCAATTTTTTTAAGGAAATTTCCTATTATCTCATCGTATTTATCTGGATTTGATGTTAAAGCTTCTGCATGTTTAGCATTTTTAGCAATATATAGCTCCTTAAATCCAGTAGTTTTTGAATTGAATAAATCATATACCATATATGTAGGTACATAATCATCCATATCACCATGGATAAAGAGTATTGGAATATCAATATTTTTTATATATGTTAATGGAGAAGCGGATTTAAAACTCCATTTATACCTAACTTTCATAATTATATCAGCTATAAACAATAGAGGTAAAAAGTTTATTTTATAATCTTCTTTAAGTCGATGTTTAAATAATTCAAAAACATCAGAGTATCCGCAATCTTCAATACAAAAAGAAACTCTATTATCTATAGCACAATATTGAAGTACAGTAGCAGCTCCCATTGACTCGCCTAATACTCCTAAATTAATATCAGGTCCTAATTTATTGAAAAGAAAATTAGCACAAGTTTTAAGGTCATACTTTTCAAAATATCCCATGGAAGTATAGGTTCCACCACTTAATCCATGATTTCTATGGTCATACATAAAAACTGAGAATCCACGATTATAAAAAAGTTTTATATATTTAACAGAATAGTTTGTATTTACTGTAATCCCATGGCAAAGTATAATACATTTCTTTGAATTAGAGTTTGGAATAAATATTCCTTTAATATCATAACCATAATCTGATTTTAGTGTTATGTGTTCCTTTTCTAAGTTATTATAAAAGTCTTCAAGGTTTAATTTTTTTATTTGATTTTCATATCCATCTTCATAACTTTTTTTCTTAGGATAAATTACTATTTTACATAATTTGTTTGCATAAATAATTAAAATAAATAATGCAATAATAATTAAAACTATAAATATATAACCAAGCATAAAATCTCCTTTAAAATATTATTAATTATATTGTATCATATGAAATTTATATACGCTAAAGCTAATTAAAATGTTGTTTGATTATTATTTAAAATAGAAAATCCAGCTAGTGCTGGATTTGTTCTTAAGCTATTAACTTTTAATTAATTTACTCTTCCTCTATTCCAAAGCCACTAAAGTATGCAAATAATCCGAATGTTAGTATAATAATTATAATATTTTTAACTATAAATAAATCACTTAATATTGTGTTAGTTAATAATCTTAAAAGAAGGTAAGTTAGTAGACCAATAAGTGAAAAAATTATAATATTTATAGATGATAATGATATATCTATATGTTTTTTTATTTCATGTAGATTTATTATTAAACTTATAATAGATGTAATAAATAGAGTTATAGCAGTTGAAAATACATTTATACTTTTTATCCCTGTAAGTATATATAAAGAAATAAGTTCTATTGAAGAAGTTATAAGAGAGTTTCTTAATATTATGCTTTGTCTATTTAATCCATTTAGAATTCCAAACATAGTACTTGAAGTAAAAAATAATGGAGCAGATAAAGCACAAACTTTAATATACAAACCTAGGTCATCTCTACCGTAAAACATTTTCCCTAAAGAGTCAGGAATAAGTAGACAAATTATACAAGTAGCAATACCAAGTAAAAAAGCAATTTTCAAAACTTTACGTATTCTAACTGATGCACTATAATATTCACCTTTGCTTAAAGTTTCAGAAAGATCAGGCATTAAAAGCGTACTAATAGAATTAACAACTATAAGTGGAAAAGTAACTATTGTTAACGCCATACCATTAAACTTACCTATCATAGCAATTGCAGTTGAATATTCAAGTCCAATTGATACAAGCCTTCGTGGAACTACTAAAGTAGACATAGCTGAAAATATATTTCCCATAAATCCATTTAAACATAATGGGAATGATACTGCTAAAACATTAAAAAGTAATTGAGCTTTGCGCTCAGGCTTTTCATAAGAAGGAGGAATCTTTTTTACTATGTGCTTATAATAAGCGTAAAGTAATAAAAGGCTTTGAAGTTCTCCAATAGCTAATGAAACATAAGCAAGGGTAACTAAAGATGATAGTGTATTAGCTTTAAATATAAATATAAGTAAGGCAATTGTTATTATTCTCATAGCTTTTTCTAATATATCTATAAATGCAGGAACTGTGATTTTTGATGTACCATAAAAAAAGCCTTTTAGTATATTAGATAAGGCTATAAATACCATTGCAGGACAAGTTACTCTTATAGCATTTAATGTTCTCATATCTTTAACACCGTATTCACTTATGTATGGAGCTAATATAAAAACTAAAACACCTATTGCTACCGACCAGATAATATTAAAAAAAGCTACAGTATTTATAGTTTTAAAAAGGTTATTATATTCTCTTTTAGAAGTATATATGGCAGCTCTTTGAGAAATAGCAGCTATAATTCCAGCTGTCATAAGGCTTATAAATAAATTGTATATAGGCATTACTAGCCCATATAGTCCTATACCTTCTGGACCTATCAACTTGGATAAATATATGGAGAATATAAATCCTAAGATACCAGTTGTGATATTTGCTGCTGTTAAGAAAAACGAATTTTTAAAGAAATTATCTTTTTCCAATTAATTCACCTCTTCGATTTACATTAAACGAAACTCAAAATCTAAGATTTGTTTAAAGTGAAATTATGTCTATAAACAAATATGGTAGTGAGTTTCCTTAATACATATTCTGGAAAAATAATAATTATGTTATATATAGAGTTTCTTTAATAGAAAAAATAATAATATTATTCAAAATATTAAGAAAATTGTTACAATAACTGGAAAATATATACTGTATTGTGATAAAATTAACGTATATTAAATTTATAATAATGAAGGGAGGCAAAAAGTATGTGTATTTCTAATGTTAACAAAGAAAAATTTAATGAGTTAGGCGATTATATTGAAAAAAATGATTTAAAGGAGAATGACTTAATAGCAGTACTTCACAAAGCACAAGAATTGTTTGGATACTTAGGAGAAGAGGTACAGTTATTTGTATCAGAAAAGTTAGGGGTACCAGTATCAAAAGTTTATGGAGTAATTACGTTTTATTCATTTTTTACTACTGAACCAAAAGGTAAATATGTAATAAATGTATGTGCTGGAACAGCTTGCTTTGTTAGAGGCGCTGGAGAGATAATAGAGGAGTTTAAAAAGAACCTCAATATCGAAGTAGGTGAAACTACTGAAGATGGATTATTTACTCTAGATACATTAAGATGTGTAGGGGCTTGTGGACTTGCACCAGTAGTTATGGTAAATAATAGGGTTTATGGACATTTTACTAAGAAAAATGTTGAAGAAGTTATAAACGAACATAAACGTTTGGAGGTTTAATATGAGAAAAATTTCATCTTATGAGGAGTTATTAGATAAAGCTGAAAAATATAAAAAGTATATAAATTTAAGAGTAGATAAAAGTTGCGTAAATGATAACGGAGAAAAACATATACTTATTTGTGGAGGGACTGGATGTAAATCAGCTAATGCAGATAAAATTTTGAGTGAATTAAATAAGTTTATTGACAAATATAGTTTAAAAGATAAGGTAAAAGTTATTATGGCAGGATGCTTTGGATTTTGCGCTAAAGGCCCTATAGTCAAAATAGAACCAGATGATACTTTCTATGTTCAAGTAACTCCAGAAGATGCTGAAGATATAATTAAAAATCATATTATTGATGGAAATGTTGTAGAAAGATTATTATTTACTGATCCAAGTGAAAATATAAAAATAAAATCACAGCATAATATACCTTTTTATAAAAAGCAGATGAGAATAGCTTTAAGAAATTGTGGAGTTATAGATCCAGAAAATATAAAAGAGTATATTGCAGTAGAGGGATATAAGGCCTTAGGAAATGTCCTTAAGAATTATGAACCTATTGAAGTTATTAATGAAATAACTAAATCAGGATTAAGAGGAAGAGGGGGCGGAGGATTCCCAACAGGAGTTAAGTGGAAGTTTGCACGTGAAAGTAAGAGCGATGTTAAGTATATAATTTGTAATGCAGATGAGGGAGATCCAGGTGCATTTATGGATAGATCTATATTAGAAGGAGATCCTCACTCAGTTTTAGAAGCTATGGCAATAGCAGGATATTCTATAGGAGCTTCTAATGGATATATTTATATTAGAGCAGAATATCCTTTGGCAGTAAGTAGATTATTAATTGCTATAAAGCAAGCAAAAGAAGTTGGTCTTTTAGGTGAAAATATTTTAAATTCAGGGTTTAATTTTGATATAGAAATAAAATATGGGGCAGGAGCATTTGTATGTGGAGAAGAAACAGCTCTTATAAAATCAATAGAAGGGTCAAGAGGAGAGCCAACTAATAAACCACCATTCCCAGCAGTATCTGGACTATGGAGTAAGCCAACATCAGTTAATAACGTAGAGACATTTGCAAATATTCCAGCAATAATTAATAGAGGGGCTGATTGGTATAGTTCTATAGGAACAGAAAAATCAAAAGGGACTAAGGTTTTTGCTTTAGCAGGAAAGATTAATAATGTTGGGCTTGTAGAAGTTCCTATGGGAATTACATTAAGAGAAATCATTTATGAAATAGGTGAAGGTGTAAAAGATGGTAAAAAGCTAAAAGCAGTTCAAACAGGTGGACCATCTGGAGGATGTATTCCAGCTGAATTATTAGATGTTCCAATAGATTACGATTCATTGCTAAATATCGGATCTATGATGGGATCAGGTGGAATGATAGTAATGGATGAAGATAACTGTATGGTAGATATAGCTAAGTTCTATATGGAGTTTATAGTAGATGAGAGCTGTGGAAAATGTACACCTTGTAGAGTAGGATGTAAGAGATTACTTGAAATGTTGCAAAAGATAACTGAAGGAAAAGCTACACTAGTAGATTTGAAAAAACTTCAAGTTTTATCTGAATCAATAAAAGATACTGCACTTTGTGGCCTTGGTCAAACTGCAGCAAATCCAATAATATCGACTATGAAATATTTTATGGATGAATATGAAGCACACGTTAAAGAGCATAAATGCTATTCAGGAATTTGTAAGAAATTATTAAAATATAGAATTACTGATAAGTGCTTTGGCTGTACTAAATGTGCAAAAGGATGTCCAGCTGGCTGTATAAAAGGAAAACCAAGAGAAAAGCATGTTATAGATCAAAATAAATGTATTAAATGTGGTGCTTGTGAGGCTATATGTCCATTTAAAGCAATAGTTAGAGAATAGGAGGTGTTAGTATGAATATGGTATCAGTAAATATAAATGGTAAGAATATTTTAGTTGAAGATGGTTCTATGATATTAAAAGTTGCGGAGCAGATGAATATAGAAATACCAACACTTTGTCATATGTATATGCAAGATGGTAAAAGTGAGAATTGTAAAGGTACTTGTAGGGTTTGCGTTGTAGAGGTTGAAGGAAGAAAAAATTTAGCACCAGCATGTTCGACTCCTGTATTTGATGGGATGGTAATAAAGACAAATACACCAAGAGCGATTCAAGCAAGAAGAAATATTGTAGGATTATTACTTTCAAATCATCCTATGGATTGTTTAAAATGTGAAAAAAATTTAAAATGTGAGCTTCAAAAGATGGCTGCAGATTTAGGTGTATATGAAATAAAATATGAAGGTGAAAGAAATACCTATGGTAGAGATTATTCTTCACCAGCGATAGTAAAAGATATGGAGAAGTGCATATTATGTAGAAGGTGTGTAACTGTATGTAACGATATCCAAAAAGTTCATGCTTTAACTCCTATAGATAGAGGATTTGATACTACTATATCTACATTTTTCTCAAAACCATTAAGTGAAACTGAATGTACTTATTGTGGGCAATGTGTTTCAGTATGTCCAACAGGAGCTTTAAGGGAAGTTTATGACTATGATAGAGTATGGGATGCATTAAGTGATGCTGATAAATATGTTATAGTAAGTACAGCACCGGCAGTAAGAGCTGCATTAGGTGAAGAATTTGGAATGAAACAAGGAACATCTGTAACAAAACTTATGGTAGGAGCTTTAAAAGCTTTAGGATTTAAAAAGGTTTTTGATACAGATTTTGCAGCAGACTTAACTATAATGGAAGAGGCTAAAGAGTTTATTGATAGAGTGACTAAAGGTGAAAACTTACCTATGATTACTAGTTGTTGTCCAGGATGGATAAATTTTATAGAAAAGAATTACCCTGATCATCTAAGTTTACCATCAACGTGTAAATCACCACAACAAATGTTTGGTGCTATAGCTAAGACATATTTAGCAGAAAAATTAGGGATTCCAGTAGAAAAGATAGTAGTAGTATCAGTAATGCCGTGTACTGCTAAAAAATATGAAGCATCAAGAGAAGAGATGGGAAGAGATGGTATACAAGATATTGATATAGTTATCACTACTAGAGAATTAGCAAAGATGATAAAAGAAGCTGGAATGGATCTTAGAAATATGAAGGAAGAGGAATTTGATAATCCTTTAGGAGAATCTACAGGTGCAGGAGTTATTTTCGGAACATCAGGAGGAGTAATGGAGGCAGCATTAAGAACTGCTTATGAATGGATAACTGGTGAAGAGTTATATAGAATAGATTTTGATAATATTAGAGGGTTAGATGGTATTAAAGAAGCTAAAATAAAAATTGGAGATAAAAATGTTAGTATAGCTGTAGTTAATTCATTAGGTAATGCTAAAAAGATAATGGATGATATTGAAGAAGGTAAGAACAAGTATGATTTTATAGAAATAATGGCATGTCCTGGTGGTTGTATAGATGGTGGTGGGCAACCATTTATTAGAGCAAACAGAGATATATTGAAGAAGAGAATGGAAGCTTTATATAAAGAAGATAAAGATAAGAAGCTTAGAAAATCTCATAAAAACCACGAAATATTAAGACTTTATGATGAGTATTTAGGTGAACCAAATAGTGAAAAAGCTCATAAACTTTTGCATACTCATTATAAAGATAAAAGTAAATAAAAAATGAAGAAAAAAGAAACTGTTTTTTAGTAGGCAGTTTCTTTTATTATTTTAGAAATTTAGGTGATGCTTAAGAATTTTTTATTAAGTAAAATTAATTTAAAGTGAAATTTAAGTAATAATTTATATAGGTAACTAAATATAAATTAATTAGAGAGGGAGTGAGATATTATGAAAAGATTTTTGAAGTTTTTAGTATTTTCAACACTTGTTGTATCCATATCTTTTGGAATTTACGAAATAAATAATAAATATACTATAGACATAATAAATAAAAATATTGGATGGAGTATAAATAATAAAGGAATAAAAGATGCAAAAAGTTTTGACTTTGATGAAAATGGCAATTTATACATAGCATTTAGTGATTCTTTGAAAATTATAAAAGAAGATAATAAAGAAGAAACTTTAATAAAGAAAAAAGATTTTAATATTTACGATATGGTTATTTACAAAAATGAAATAATACTTGCTACAGGAAGAGATATAGTTAAGTACAATTATGAAAATGATAAAATAATCGAGCTAATAAAAGATCTGCCTAATTTAGGTGAAAATAAGTATACAAAATTATTAATAGAAGATGATATTCTTTATATAACTATAGGATCAAATACAAATTCAGGAATATTGGACAAAGATAGTACAGATTGTGATGTGCCATCTTTTGAATGGGTTTTATCAGGTGAAAATTATGGAGATAACAATACTGGAGCTTTTGTAGAATATGGAATACAAAATAAGAGTGGAGAAAAGGTAAAGGAAGGAACAATAAGTAATGGAACTATTTTATCGTATGATTTTACATCAGGAAAGATAAGTACCTTCGCTACCGGAATTAGAAACATTGAAGGATTAGATTTTAATAATGAGGGGAAGATAATAGCTATAGTAGGTGGAATGGAAGATGAAGGAAGTAGGGCTGTTAAAGATGATAAAGATTATATTTATGAAATAAAAGAAAATGCATGGTACGGATGGCCAGATTATAGTGGAGGAGATTCAATTACATCACCGAAATTTTCAGATGGTACAAATAAATTAGAACCAGTTATTAGCAATCCGCCAACAAAAACTCCTTATGGGCCAATATATCAGCATTATAATTTATCTTCTTTAAAAGGACTAGCAGTAGATAGGGAGGGTAATATATTAGGTCAAGATGTAATTGTTTTTGCTGATAATAAGGAAAATTATTTATACTCTTTAGGGAAAAATAATGTAGCAAATAAAATTGTTGATTTAGGCGATAATAGTAAGGTTGAAGTGATAAGGTGTTATAAAGATGGTATATATGTTTTAGATAGTAAAGTAGGTGTTTTATATAAGTTAGAAAGTACAGGTAATAAAACTATATTTAAATTACCAATAATAATATGGGGATTTATTATTGTTTTCATTGTAGCTTTAATAATAGCAGAAGTATTGAAATATAATAAGAAGTATAAAAAGAACTAGTAAATAAGGCTAGTTCTTTTCATTTAAAAAATATACAATAAACTAAATCCTAGATTTAGATTTTCACTTATAGTAAAATTGTTTTAAAGGGGATGAGAAATTATGGGTAAAACAATAATATTAAATTTATCTGATGTAATTCTTGAAGGAGATATTTTAGATGTTGGAGAAAGTTATGGAGTAATTTACAACCTATCTAAAGAGGTCTTTGATGAATTAGCAATAGATTATGTAGAAGATAATAATAAAGATATATTGTTATCAGAGGGATATGATACGTGTACAATATTCTTTTATCTAAGCGATATTTGGAGAGAAGGTGGTAGGGCTAAACTTATTGAGGATGTGACAAGGTTTGTTAAAAAGGGTGGTAATATTTATATATGGGATATTAATAAAGAGATAGGAAAAGTCTTTAATAATAAGATAAGAGCTGTATTACCATCAGAAAAGATTAAAGAATTTGAGTTTAAAAACTTAAATATAATGTCTAAGTCAAACTTAGAAGATACAAAAAAGCTATTAGAGCCCAACTATAAGATTACAGAAGAAAAAATATGGGAAGATATTTACTTTGTAAAAGGTAAAAAACTATAGCCCAAGAGAAAGGAAGAAGAAATATGAAGATTTTACTTACAGCTATAAACTCAAAGTTTATTCATAGCAATTTAGCTGTTAGATACCTAAAAGCATTTACGGAGGATTTATCTTATGAATGTTCTATAAGAGAATTCTCTATAAATGATAGAGATGAAAAGATACTAGAGGAGATAATTAAAGAAAAACCGAATGTTGTAGCATTTTCAACTTATATATGGAATATAGAGATGGTTACTAGACTATCTAACTTAATAAAATTAGTAGATAAGGATATAGAAATTCTATATGGAGGACCAGAAGTTTCTTATGATAGTCTAAATATTTTAAAGGAGTTAAATGGAGATTATATTATTCAAGGTGAAGGTGAAAAAACATTTAGAGAGTTTGTAGAGTATAAATTAGGTAATAAAGATTTAGAATCTATTAGAGGATTATACTTTAAAAAAGGTAATGAAGTTATATTTAATGGAAATAGACCTCTTATGAATATGGATGAAATAGTATTTCCGTATAAAGAAGATGAAAATTTAGATAATAAAATAGTATATTATGAAGCATCTAGAGGTTGTCCGTTTAATTGCAAATATTGTTTATCATCTACAACTCATGGAGTTAGATTCTTAGATATAGAAAGAGTAAAGAGAGAATTACAATTTTTTATAGATAAAAAAGTTAGACTAGTAAAGTTTGTTGATAGAACTTTTAACTGCAATTTTAAATTTTCTACAGCTATTTGGGAGTTTTTAATAAATAGTGATACTAAAACTCAATTCCACTTTGAAATTTCAGCAGATATATTAAAACCACAAGAATTAGAGATTTTAAGAAAGGCACCTAAAGATAGATTCCAATTTGAAGTTGGAGTTCAAACTACTAATGATGATGTCTTAAGACAAATTAATAGATTTGTAAATTTTAGTGATATAAAAGAAAAAGTATTAGAACTTTTAGCAATAAAAAATATAAAGCAGCATTTAGATTTAATTGCAGGGCTTCCAGGAGAGGACTATACATCTTTTAAAAAATCTTTTAATGACGTATATAGTATAGGGCCAGAAGAAATACAACTAGGTTTTCTAAAATTGCTTAGAGGCTCTTCGATGAGAGAAGAAGCAGAGCTTTATGCTATGAAATATTCACCATATCCACCTTATGAAATTCTTTCTACAAAAGATATTTCTTATGATGAATTATTAGTTCTTAAAAAAGTTGAGCATATGGTAGATAAATATTATAATTCACAAAAATTTAATAATATAATTAATTTCTTTGTAGATAAGTTTGAAACTCCTTTTGACTTCTTCTTAAAATTAGGAGAGTTTTTTGAAATGAAGGATTATTTTAATAGAAATATAGGAAATAGCGAATACTATAAAGTGTTCCTAGAATTTAATAACGAAGTATTAAAAGATGATAATACTATTTTAAGAGACATAATAAAATACGATTATCTTACTTTTAATAAAAGAAGAGGTATGCCAGAGTTTTTAGAAAATAGAATGACTAAGGAGGAAGAAAGAGAGATAAAAGATAAGCTAAGAGATGATTATTCGTTTAAAGAAAACTATATTGAAAATTTCTGTATAGACATAAAAGAGTTTATAAATAATAAAAAAATAATTAATAAAAATACTTATTATATTTTTGGATATAATGGTGGAAATTTAGATATAACGGATAAAATATAGCGGTTTATAGATAAAAAAGAGAGTATTAATCGTTTACTTGTTATATAATTTAAATTATTAGAATAATTTCTTTGGTAAAAGTTAGTTGATTAATAAAGAAAACAGTGTATAATTATAGATAATAAAAAGTAATTAATACTATATAAAGTATTAATATTTATATCATTAGAAGTTAATAAAAGGTGGTGAGATTTTGGCGTTAGAAGCAATTAAGGAAATAAAGAATGCAGAACAAAAAGCTGATGAGATGATCAATGAAGCAAAGAAAAATGCAGCAGAGATGATTCAAAAAGCTAAAAGTGAAGCTGATTCTAAGTATAATGAAATTCTAAAAGAAGCGAGAGCAAAAGCAGATGAGATAATAAATCTTGCTATTGAAGAAGGAAATTTTGAAGCTAAGCCTATATTAGAAAAAGGTGAAAAGGAAGTTTATGCTATTAAAAATGTAGCTAATGATGTTAAAGAAAATGCTGTAAATATAGTTGTTGAGAGGATAGTGAAGAGTTATGGCAATAGTTAAGATGAATAAATTCACTTTGCTAACTTTTAAATCTCATAAAGAAGAACTTCTTCGTAAACTACAGGAATTTTCAAAAGTTGAATTCATAAATTTACAAGATGAAAATATCTTGGAGAAAAATGAGGAGTTACAAGATCTTGCGAAAGATGAGATTAGTCCAGAAAGTGCAGAGCTAGAGGAAAATTTATCAAAAGCTAAATTCGCTCTTGAATTTTTAAATAGCTATATGCCTAAAAAGTCAGGAATTAAGGCTCTTGAAGATGATAAAGAGTATGTAACTATCGATGAATTAGATAAAAAGGTAGAATCATCTAATTGGCTTGATATTTATACTAAGGTGAAGAAAGAGGAAGAGAAGCTAACATCATTAGAAAATAAAATAGTTAAGCTTCAAGGTGAAATAGACATATTAACTCCATGGCAACCACTTGATATTCCATTCAAAGCTTTAGAAGAGTTAAAAAAGACTTCTTACTTTTTAGGTAGTATTGCTAAACAATATGAAGAAAAATTACTTGAAGAGTTACAAGATTCATATGTTGAGATTATATCAAGGAATTCAAATGGTACGAACATACTAGTAATAGCAAACAAAGAAAAAGAAGATGAAGTATTAAGTACTATTAGAGGGTATGGATTTAGCCCGTTTAAAACAGAACATAAAGATAGTCCACAAAAATTAGTTATGGACTATACAGCAGAAATTGAAGAGATAAAATCAGAAATATTCTTCGTAAAAGAAGAGATATCTTCTTTAGAAGATGAAAATAAAACCTTAAAGTTAGTATATGATTATTATTCTAACAAGTTAGGAAGAAAAACTGTATCTACTAATTTCTTAAAGACAAATAACACTATAACAATTCAGGGGTGGTGTCCTGTTGAAGATAACGAAAAATTAAAAGAAATATGTAATGAACAATTAAAAGATGATTATTATATAACTTTTGAGGATGTAAAAGAAGAAGAAATAGATGATGTGCCTATAAAACTTAGTAATCATAAGTTAAGTAGAACATTTGAATCTGTTACAGAAATGTATAGTTATCCAAAATATAATGAGGTAGACCCAACACCATTACTTGTACCTTTTTATCTAGTGTTTTTTGGAATGATGGTAGCAGATGCAGGATATGGAATTGTAATGCTTGTTGTAGCATTTTGCGCAATGAAATTTATAAAACTTACAAAGAAAAATGAAGATTTTGCAAGATTCTTTTTCTATTTAAGTTTTCCAACTATCTTTTTTGGATTAATCTATGGTTCGTTCTTTGGAGATGCAGTAAAAATACCAGGGCTTATAGATCCTTCAAGAGATATTAATACAATATTAGGAATGTCAATAGTTTTAGGAGTAATTCAAATATTCTTTGGACTTGGTATAAAGGCATATGTTCTTATAAAAGATGGTAAGAAAAAAGATGCATTTTATGATGTAGGAGCATGGATTATAACGTTAGTATCAATAGGATTATTAGCAGGAAGTATCATGCTAAAATGGCCACCGATTATGAAATATATAAGTATAGGTGGATTAATAGTTGGTGCTGTAATTATAGTTTTAACTGGTGGTAGAACTGAGAAAACTAAGGGAGCACAAATTGGCCAAGGCCTATATGCATTATATGGAATTACTGGGTATGTATCAGATTTAGTTTCATATACAAGACTTATGGCTTTAGGTTTAGCTGGTGGAAGTATTGCAGGAGCATTAAATATGCTTATTGCACAATTACCACAAGGCATAGTAGCTATAATAATAGGTCCAATAATTTTTGTTTTAGCTCACATATTTAATTTATTATTGGGATTATTAGGAGCATATGTTCATACAGCAAGATTACAATATGTAGAATATTTTTCAAAATTCTACGAAGGTGGAGGAAAGCCATTTACTCCATTTAAATCATCAGAAAGATATATTAATTTAAAGAATAATTAGGAGGAATAAAAAATGAATAATATGACATGGATACAATTTTTAATGGAAAATAGTGGGGGAATAATCTTCGCAGCTTTAGGTATTGCTTTAGCAGTTGGATTATCAGGAATAGGATCAGCAAAAGGTGTTGGATTAGTAGGGGAAGCAGCTACAGGACTTGTAACAGAAGAACCAGAAAAGTTTGGTAAAGCATTAGTTCTAGAACTATTACCAGGTACTCAAGGTTTATACGGTTTCGTTGTTGGATTTCTAGCATTTACTAAATTATCAAGTGGTATGACACTTTCTCAAGGATTATATATTTTTGGAGCTTGTCTTCCAATTGCTTTAGCAGGATATTTCTCAGCTATAGCTCAAGGTAGAGTTGCAGCAGCTGGTATTCAAATATTAGCTAAGAGACCAGAACATAATACTAAAGGTATTATATTATCAGCTATGGTTGAAACATATGCATTATTAGGATTCGTTATTTCATTTATGTTAGTTATGAAAACATTCTAGGATTGGAGATATAAAACTATGTCAGATGTGAAGAATATTACTTCTAAGATCCTAAAGGATGCTGAAGTAGAAAGGGATAGTATTTTAGCTGCTTCAGAGGATGAGAAGAATAAAATAATTTCTAAGAGAGTTAATAGTGCAAAAGCTTTAGAAGATGAAATATTATCTAAGGCTGAGCAAGAAGGAAAATCTAAAAAAGATAGAATAATTTCTTCAGCAAAATTAAAAGTAAGAAATGATAAGTTAGCTCAAAAACAATCAGTAATAGATGATGTTTTTGATGAAGCTTTAAATAAATTATGTACGTTATCTGCAGACGAATTAAGTAACTTTATTAGAAGAAGTATTCTCTCTATGGATATAGAAGGTGATGAGAACTTAGTTTTAAACCATGAGGGATTAAAGGTGATTGGATTAGAATTTATGGATTCATTAAATGCTGAATTAAAAGATAAAGGACTTAAGGGTGAAATAAGACTTCTTAAGAAAGAAGGAAGTTTTAGAGGTGGATTTATATTAGAAAAGAATGGTATAGAAATTAATAACACATATGAAGCTTTAATAAGCTCATTAAGAGATGAATTAGAATTTGAAGTTGCAAAGGTGTTATTTAGTTAAGGAGGGTAACTATGGATGTAATGCAGTTTACTCAAGCTCTTTCAAGAATTTGGGTATTTGAAACAAGACTCCTTGATAGAACTAAAATTGAAAGAATGATCGAAGCACCTTCAGCAGAAGAAGCTTTAAAAATTCTTAATGAAACGGAATATTCTAATATATTAAGTAAAGCAAAAAGAGTTAATGATTATGAAAATATTTTATCTTATGAATTAAAGAGAGTTTACGAATTAATGTATGAACTTTGTCCAGTTAAAGACGTAGTAGATTTAATGAGCGTAAAATATAGATATCATAACT
Source organism: Clostridium sp. NSJ-145 (assembly GCF_021044725.1). Classification (NCBI taxonomy): domain Bacteria; kingdom Bacillati; phylum Bacillota; class Clostridia; order Eubacteriales; family Clostridiaceae; genus Clostridium; species Clostridium sp. NSJ-145. Next base: position 350,380 of record NZ_JAJNOS010000001.1, on the reverse strand, counting down.
TAAAAGTATTACTAAAAGGAAAGTTTCTTTCAAAGGATTTATCTAATCTTTTAATAGATTTAGGGATAGAAGATTTAAAGGAATTAAAAAGTATAATTGATTTAGATAACTTTGATGATTTAAAAGGATATACTAAAAAAGCTGTTATTGAAGTTGTAAAAGATTTTGAAGAAAATAAAGATCCACAAAAAATCGATATTATTGTAGACAGATATATGTTTGATGAAATGCAAGATATAAAGAAAAAATTAGACTATAAATTTACTGATAAACTTGTTTTGGCAACAATCGATCTAACTAATATTAGAACTTTAATTAGACTTAAGAAGCAAGGGCAAGGAAGAGAATTTGCATCAAAAGTATTAATTTCTGGTGGAGCTATTGATAAAGATACTTTAATATCAATTATAAATGAAACTCCTGAAAATATAATAACTAAGTTAAGCACTACAATATACTCAGATATTATAAAAGAAGGAATAGAAAACTTTAAGGAATCTAACTCTGCAAGTCTTTTAGAAAAATTAAGTGATAATTATATTATGGATTTAATGAAGGGTGCTAGATTAGTTACTTTTGGACCAGATAGAATATTATCATATATCTATGCAAAAGAAACAGAGATTAAAATTATTAGAATTATTATGGTAGGTAAGCTTAATAATATTTCTCAGGAAGTAATAAGAGAAAGGCTGCGTGATAGTTATGTATAAGAAAATTGGAGTAGTTGGAGATAAGGACTCGGTTTTAGCTTTTAAAGCATTAGGAATAGATGTATTTCCAGTTGTTGATGCAGATGAAGCTAGAATAGCAGTAGATAAGATGGCTATGAATGATTACGCAGTTATATTTATAACAGAACAAGTTGCAGTTACAATAGAAGAAACAATAGAGCGTTATAATAAACAAGTACTTCCTGCTGTAATATTAATTCCAAGCAATCAAGGAACTTTAAATATAGGTTCAAAGAGAATAAGTGATTCAGTGGAGAAAGCTGTAGGAGTCAATATATTATAGGAAGGCAGGTTAGAGTGTTGAAGACTGGAAAGATAATTAAAGTTTCAGGTCCTTTAGTTGTAGCTGAAGGAATGGATGAAGCTAATATATATGATATGGTTAAAGTTGGAGAAAAAGGTCTTATCGGAGAAATTATCGAGATGAGAGGAGATAAGGCATCTATCCAAGTTTACGAAGAAACAACAGGTATAGGTACTGGTGACCCAGTTGTAACAACTGGAGAGCCTTTAAGCTTAGAGTTAGGACCAGGACTTATTGAATCAATGTTTGATGGAATTCAAAGACCATTAGATGCTTTTGAAAAAGCTGCGAATTCACCTTTCTTATCAAAGGGAATTTCAGTTAATTCATTAAACAGAGAAAGAGTATGGGACTTTAAACCTACTGTTCAAATTGGAGATGAAGTATCAGCAGGAGATATAATTGGTACAGTTCAAGAAACTACAGTTGTATTACATAAGATAATGGTTCCATATGGAGTAAGTGGTAAAGTTAAAGAAATAAAATCAGGTGAGTTTACAGTTGTTGATACAGTTTGTGTATTAGAAACTGAAAAAGGGGATAAAGAACTTACTATGATGCAAAAATGGCCTGCAAGAAAAGGTAGACCATATGAAACAAAATTAAAACCAACAGTTCCAATGACAACAGGACAAAGAGTTATAGATACATTCTTCCCTGTAGCAAAGGGTGGAGCAGCTGCAGTACCAGGGCCTTTCGGAGCAGGTAAGACAGTTACTCAACACCAAATTGCAAAATGGGGAGATGCTGAAATTGTTGTTTATGTTGGATGTGGAGAACGTGGAAATGAGATGACAGACGTTCTTAATGAATTCCCAGAACTTATTGACCCTAAAACTGGGGAAAGCTTAATGAAAAGAACAGTTCTTATAGCTAATACTTCAAATATGCCAGTTGCAGCTAGAGAAGCTTCAATATATACAGGTATAACTATAGCTGAATACTTTAGAGATATGGGATATTCAGTATCAATAATGGCTGATTCAACATCAAGATGGGCAGAAGCATTAAGAGAAATGTCTGGTAGACTTGAAGAAATGCCAGGAGATGAAGGATACCCTGCATACTTAGGATCAAGACTTGCTGAATACTATGAAAGAGCTGGTAAGGTTATTTGCTTAGGTAAAGATGGAAGAGAAGGATCAGTAACTGCAATAGGAGCAGTATCACCTCCAGGTGGAGACCTTTCAGAACCAGTTACACAATCAACTTTAAGAATAGTTAAGGTATTCTGGGGATTAGATGCTCAATTAGCATATAAGAGACACTTCCCAGCAATAAACTGGTTATCATCTTATTCTTTATATGCAGATACTATAGATGCTTACTTTAATAAAGAAGTTGCTGAAGACTGGTCAGAATTAAGAATGGAAGCTATGGCTTTATTACAAGAAGAAGCTAGCCTTGATGAAATAGTTAGATTAGTAGGTATAGATGCTTTATCTGAAAAAGATAGATTAAAGTTAGAAGTTGCTAAGTCAATAAGAGAAGACTATTTACAACAAAATAGTTTCCATGAAATTGATACTTATACTTCACTAGAAAAGCAATATAGAATGTTAAAATTAGTTTTATTATTTAAGAAAGAAGCGGAAAGAGCCCTTGAAGCTGGAGTATACTTAAATAAAATTTTAGAATTAGAAGTAAGAGATAAAATAGCAAGAGCTAAGTATATTCATGAAGATGATATAAATAGAACAGATGAAATTGCAGAAGAGCTTAAGATTGCTATTGATGATTTGATACGCGAAGGAGGGGTTCTAAATGCTTAGAGAATACAGAACTGTAACCGAAGTTGTAGGGCCTTTGATGGTTGTTGAAGGAGTTAGTGGTGTAAAGTTTGATGAGCTAGTAGAAGTTGAAATACAAACTGGCGAAAAAAGAAGAGGTAAAGTTCTTGAGGTAAATGGATCTAGAGCTATGGTTCAGTTATTTGAAGGTTCTTCAGGGATAAACCTAAAGGGTACAAAAGTAAAATTCTTAGGAAAGCCTCTTCAACTAGGGGTATCTGAAGATATGTTAGGAAGAGTATTCGATGGTATGGGTAACCCTATAGATAAAGGACCAAAGATTATTCCAGAAGCTTATAAAGATATAAATGGTGAAGCTATAAATCCAGTATCAAGAGATTTTCCAGCTGAATTTATTCAAACAGGAATATCTGCTATAGATGGATTAAATACTCTTGTTAGAGGACAAAAGTTACCAGTGTTCTCAGCAGCAGGTCTTCCACATGCGCAATTAGCTGCTCAAATAGCAAGACAAGCGAAGGTTTTAAATTCAGATTCTAACTTTGCTGTTGTATTTGCAGCTATAGGTATAACTTTCGAAGAATCTCAATTCTTCGTAGATGAATTTAAAAAGACTGGTGCAATAGATAATGCAGTTCTATTTATGAACTTAGCATCTGACCCAGCTATCGAGAGAATAGCTACTCCAAGAATGGCATTAACAGCTGCTGAATTCTTAGCATATGAAAAAGACATGCACGTTCTTGTAATTATGACTGATATAACAAACTATGCAGAAGCTTTAAGAGAAGTATCAGCTGCAAGAAAAGAAGTACCAGGAAGAAGAGGATATCCAGGATATCTATATACTGACCTTTCTACATTATATGAAAGAGCAGGAAGAATTAGAGGTAGAAAAGGATCTATAACTCAAATTCCAATACTTACAATGCCAGAAGAAGATAAGACGCATCCAATTCCAGACTTAACTGGGTATATTACAGAGGGGCAAATAATTCTTACAAAAGAGTTATACAAAAAAGGTGTAATGCCTCCAATAGATGTATTACCTTCACTATCAAGACTTAAAGATAAAGGTATAGGTAAAGGAAAAACAAGAGAAGACCATGCAGATACAATGAATCAATTATTCTCAGCTTATGCGCAAGGTAAGCAAGCAAAAGAATTATCTGCTATCTTAGGAGAATCAGCTTTATCAGATACAGATAAGAAATTTGCTAAATTTGCTGAAGCTTTTGAAGAAGAATATGTTTCTCAAGGATTTGAAACTAATAGAACAATAGAAGAAACATTAAACTTAGGATGGAAATTACTTAAGATTCTTCCAAAGACAGAGCTTAAGAGAATTAGAGATGAATATCTTGAAAAGTATATGCTAAGAGAGGAAGAGTAGAATATGGCAAGATTAAATGTCAATCCTACTAGAATGGAACTCACAAAGCTGAAGAAAAGACTAACTACAGCTACAAGAGGACACAAACTTCTTAAGGATAAGCAAGATGAGCTAATGAGACAATTTATTAATCTTGTTAAATATAATAATGAACTTAGAAAGTCAGTAGAAAAAGAACTTGAAGGTTCATTTAAAGATTTCGTTATGGCAAGTGCTGTAATGAGCTCTGAATTCTTAGAGGAAGCAGTAGCTTATCCTAAGGAAAGTATATCTGTTGAAGTAGGAACTAAGAATATAATGAGTGTTAATGTTCCAGAAATGACTTTCCGTAGACAACTTCAAGATGATGAAGGAAGTATATTCCCATATGGATTTGCAAATACTTCAAGTGAATTAGATGATGCCATAACAAAGTTATATACAATATTACCTAAATTACTTGAACTTGCAGAAGTTGAAAAATCTACTCAGCTTATGGCTGATGAAATTGAAAAGACAAGAAGAAGAGTTAATGCTCTTGAATATATGACTATACCTCAACTTCAAGAAACTATTAAATATATAAGAATGAAGTTAGATGAAAATGAAAGAGGAGCCTTAACTAGATTAATGAAGGTTAAGGATATGATTCAATCAAGAGGATAATAAAAAGCTGTGGAAACACAGCTTTTTCCATTGTAACACTTTTGTAATTGCTAAAGATAGAAAACAATAGTATAATTCTTATATACAATAGACGATTGACAAAAGTTATATACTAAATTAATTAAGGAGTACTATTGATGAAATATTTACTAGCGATGATTATTGCATTTTCTGTAGTGTATTTTATTACACCTATGCTAATGAAAATGTCATTTAAATATAATTTTACAGATAAGCCGACAAAGAGAAAAATACATAGGGGAGAAACTCCATTATGTGGAGGTATAGCTATGTATATAGGATTCTTTATTACTTACTTTATTTCTTTTTGGAATCATCCCTTTGATGAAAAATATGGAATATTTATTGGAGCAACTTTAATTGTTGGAATAGGGCTTGTTGATGATTATTATAAAAGTGTAGGAAAAGAATTTGCAATTATGCCAAGACTTATAGTACAGTTACTTGCAGCTACAATAGTATTCTTTTCAGGAGTATCCTTTAATGGATTTACAAATCCTTTTACAGAGACATATATAGCATTACCTACAATTATACAATATGTACTAACTGTTACTTGGATATTTGGAGTGACAACTGTTATTAATTGGTCTGATGGTATGGACGGTTTAGCCGGAGGATTATCATTTATATCTGCAATGACATTTGCAGCTACTGCTATTGTTCTTGCACAACCTCCATCATTGATATTTTCACTTATAACTGGTGGATGTGTATTAGCATTTTTATTATACAATAAATATCCTGCTAAAATATTTATGGGAGATTCAGGGGCTAACTTTTTAGGATTTATTTTAAGTATTATTGCTTTAGATGGAGCATTTAAGCAAGCAACGATATTAAGTTTATTAATACCTATATTAGCTTTGGCCGTTCCTATTTTTGATAATATTTTTGTTATATTTAAGAGATTTTCAGAGGGTAAGCCTGTTTATCAAGCTGATAGAAGTCAAATACATTATAGATTGCAGGAAAAGGGATTAACTACAATTGAAGTAGTTACGTCAATAACACTAATAAGCTTAATATTTAGCATAATATCGATAATAATTTTGTTAGTTAAATTTTAAAATTATATTGCGGAATAAACTCATAGATATTTAAAGTATCTGTGAGTTTTTTTATGATTATTTATTTATATAAAGAATTATTAAATTTATAAATGGTAATATAAAAGTAATGAGATAGATTGGAGAGTAAAAATGAATTTTAAAGAGATTAAGAATAAAGGTATATTACTTTTTGATGGTGCAATGGGAACTATGATTAAAAGGTATGGATTAAATATAAATAATAATCCTGAAATATATAACTTTACTGAAGAGGATACTATAAAGAAAATACATAAAGAATATATAAAGGCAGGATCAAATGTTATAACAACAAATACATTTGGAGCAAATGATATTAGATTAAAAAATAGCAAATATTCTATAGAAGAAATAATAAGAAAAGGTATTATGATAGCAAAAGAAGTGAAAGGAGATAATGAAGATATATTAATAGCTTATGATATGGGACCAACAGGAGTAGGAGTAAATGCGACAGGAAAACTTACTTTTGATGAAGCTTATGAAATTTTCAAAAAACAGGTAATTATTGCGTCGAAAGGTGGAGTAGATTTAATTTTGATAGAGACAATACTTAGTTTAGATGAATGTAAAGCTGCAGTAAAAGCGGTTAAAGATTATAGTAATTTACCAGTGTTTTGTACATTTACATTAGATAATGATTGTAAGCTTTTTGATGGAAATACTATTGAGAAAGCTATAGAAGATATGAATAAGTTAGAAGTAGATGCCGTAGGAATTAACTGTTCTCCAGGGATAAATGGGATACACAAAATTGTTAAGAAAATAAATACGTTAACTACAAAGAATATTATTATTCAACCCAATACAAGATGTTATATGAACAATCTAAAGGAATTTATAGAAATATCAGAAAATGAGTTTTCAAAAGAAATATTAAAGTGTATTGAAGAGGGAGCAAAAATTGTTGGAGGATGTTGTGGTACTACTCCAGAATATATAAGAAGAATAAAAGAAGAGTTAAGCAAAGTATAGAAAAATATGTTAATCATCTATTTACAATAGCAACAATACCATATATACTAGTGTATATACACCAGTATATATGGTATGAATATTTTGTTTTTAGATGGGGGATTTAAAATGAATAACAGAGTTAAAAAAATGGTTCTAGCAGGATTATTAGTAGCACTCGCAATAATAATTCCAGTACAATTTGGTTTTTTAAAGATAGTTTTAGGGCCTTTTAGTGCAACATTATGTTCACATGTGCCTATGTTTTTATCCATGCTTATTTCACCGGTAGTTGCTATTGTTGTAGGAATAGGATCCGGATTAGGATTTTTTATTACTGGATTGCCACCTTATATTGCTGCAAGAGCATTAATGCATGCTCCTGTAGGATTTATTGGAGCAAAAATTGTTCAGAAAGAAAAGAATTTTAAAAAAGCTATGGTTATTACTGCTCCGCTACATGGTATTTTAGAAGCATTAATAGTAATTCCATTTGGTTTTAATTTATACGAGATGTTAGTAGTTGTAGCATTAGGTACAATAATACATCATGCTATGGATGCATCTATATCATTTGTATTATGTAAAGCAATGGCTAAAGCAAGAAGAAAAGATTTATATTCAGCATTTAATTAATAAAAATAGATGATTAAATAATTAAAGGCCTCCTGTCAAATTATGATAGGGGGCCTTTAATAGTATTTTATTTTTTACTAGATAGATTATTATGTACTTTTTCTAAATAATTATGTTGATTTACTATGTTTTCTTCAAAACTTTCTACTGCATGCTTAGTAAAGTTACCAATTTGGGATATAGGAATCGAAGTATTTTTTAAATTATTTTTTGTCATAGTAACACCATCCTCTATTTTTTAGTATGATTAATTGAAGAAAATATATTTTATGATATTATTGTTAATATAAGAAAATATACTATTTGATTATATTTTTAAGATAAAATGTTAAAAATAATAAGTATATGGTAAATCATAACAAATTGTAGTTACAATAGTTTTATATGATAACTTTATGAATGCTATAGGAAATAATAGTATTTATATTTAAATATTTATGTTTTTAATTTGTTACTATAAGTAATTAGTTGAGAGGGATAAGATAAAGATGGATGATTTAAGTCGTGCAAAGCAAGTATTAAAAGAAAAAAAAGAATTAATTTTATATGAAATAAATGAAAAGCTTAAATATGAGCAGGAAATAGAAACAAAACTTAAAGCTTTAACAAAAGCAGCAAAAGGAAATTACGATCAGGAGAAAGAAAATACAGAGAAAATTTATAACGTATTAAAGATGGATATAGAAAGTTATGAAGAAGCTATAAAGACTCCGTATTTTGCAAGAGTGGATTTTACTGAAAAGCTAGGAGCTTTAGAAAAAATATATATAGGAAAACAAGGAATATCATCTAGCAAGGATGGAGAGGAAATTGTTGTAGACTGGAGAGCACCAGTTGCTGATTTATATTATAGTGGGACAGGTGGAGAAGCGTATTATAAAGCTCCATCAGGAGTTATAGAAGGAGAATTATCTTTAAAAAGAAGATTTCTTTACAAAAATGATGATATTGAACGAATTTTTGATGAAGGTATTAATGAATTATTTATTTCAGGGGAAGAAGGAGTAGATTTAGTAGACGAATTTTTAAAGATAAACCTTGAAGAAAGCAAAGGAAAAAAGTTAAAAGAAGTAGTTGCAACTATACAAAAAGAGCAAAATGATATTATAAGATGGCCTAAAAATTTGCCTATTATAGTGCAAGGATCAGCTGGATCTGGAAAAACAACTATAGCATTACATAGACTAGCATATCTTTTATATAGATATAGGGAGTCAATGGAAGGTAAAGATATACTAGTGTTAGCACCTAATAAAATATTCTTAGATTATATATCAGAGATTTTACCTAGTCTTGGTAGTAAAGATGTTGCTCAAACTACTTTTCAAGATTTAGTAGTGAAAGAACTAAAATTAAAAGGAAAAATAAGATCAAAAGATGATAAGTTAAAGGATATTATTGAAACTGAAGATGAAACGTTAAGAAAATTTATGGTGAACTCATCTAAGGTAAAAGGGAATTTAATATTCAAAACTATAATAGATAGATATATAGCACTTCTAGATAGCAGTTCTTTAGAAATAGAAGATATAGTAATAAGTGGATACACGTTATTTTCTAAAAGGGAGATTACTAGATTATACTTAAAAGATTTAAAAGTATATCCAATAAATAAGCGTAAAGATGAAATTAAAAGATATCTTAATTTAAAGTTAAAAGAAAAAATACAAACTTTATTGTTAACTGTAGATAGAGAATGGGATTTAAAAATTAGAGAAGTTAAATCTAATTCTGAAGATAGTGAAGAGAGAAGAAGTGAGTTAAGAAAACTATACGATGAGCGAGATAGTATTAAAAATTATATAAAACAAGATTCTAAAAAGGTAATGAATGAATACTTTAAAAACTGGAGGGGTATAACTTCTAAAGATATATATTTAGATATGTTTAAAGATAAAGCTGTATTTGATATAGCTGTAGATAATAGAATACCATTTCAACTTTTAGAATATATGAAAGAGGAAGTTGTTGAGAACTTTGAAAAGGGGATAGTAGACGAAGATGATTTAGCAGCACTTTTATATATTCATATATTATTAGAAGGAATAGAAGAAAAATCGAAGTTTAAACATATAGTAATAGATGAAGCACAAGATTATAGTCCATTACAGATTGAAGTAATAACAAATTTAACAAGAGGAAACTCTTTAACTTTAGTAGGCGATTTAGCACAAGGAATTTACTATTACAAAGGTGTTAAGAGATGGGAAGATATAACGGAAAAAATATTCAATGGTAATGCAACGTATATATCTTTAACACAAAGTTATAGATCTACTGTGGAAATAATAGATTTTGCACAGAAAGCATTAGAAGCTCAAAATTTAGGGTTAACTCCAGCTAAACCTGTATTAAGACATGGTGATAAACCAATAATTAAAATGTCTAAAGATAAAAAAGAATCTGCTAAGTTTATAGAACAGATAATAGAGGAGATAGAAGGTAAAGGAAAAAGAAGTATAGGTATTATTACGAGAACCTTAGAGGAGGCTAAAGCTTTAGAAAAAAATATTAAGAAATATTGTAATAGAAAAATACAGCTTATAAAGGGAAATGAGAAAGATTCCCCAGAGGATGTGGTAATAATTCCATCCTATTTAACAAAAGGGTTAGAGTTTGATGGAACTATTATTTATAATCCATTAGAAAGTAATTATAATGATAATTTATTAAATCAAAGATTACTTTATGTTGCTTTAACGAGGGCATTACACTATCAGTATGTTATTGCTGAAGGTGAAATAAGTAGGAATATTGAGTATTAATTAATAACAACTATTAATTCAGAGTAAAATAGTCAATAATCTAACTTTTTGACTTATAATAGTTATAAATTATAGTTTAAGATTGAAATATAATTTGGTAAAATATAAAATAGAAATTAGTAATTTGGAGGTTGAATGAATGGCGGTAGAGCAGTTAAAAGAAAGTATATACTGGATTGGTGTAAAAGATCCTGAGTTAAGAATATTTGATATAATTATGGAAACGAAAAAAGGAACTACTTATAACTCTTATTTAATTAATGATGAAAAAGTAGCCATATTTGATATAGTTAAAAATGGGTTTTATAACGAGTTTAAAGAAAATATTAAAAGTATAATTGGTGAAAAGAAAATTGATTATGTTGTGGTACATCATACAGAATTAGACCATAGTGGAGCTTTAAAAGATTTAATAAAAGATTACCCAGAGGTAAAAATTGTTGGATCTAGAGCTACTTTAAAATATTTAAAAGATATTTTAAATTGTGAGTTTAACGCTAGAGAGGCTAATGAGGAAATTAATTTAGGAAATCACACACTAAGCTTTATAAGTGCTCCAAACTTACATTGGCCAGATACTATGTTTACTTATGTTAAAGAAAAGAATGTTTTATTTACTTGTGACTTTACAGGTTCTCACTTCTGTCCAGAAGGAAGTATGACATGTGAGCTTAATGATGAATATTTTTCAGAAATGAAATATTATTATGATTGTATAATGGGACCATTCCCTAAGTATGTTAATTTAGGATTAGAAAAAATTAAAGATTTAAAAATTGATATGATAGCTCCAAGTCATGGACCAATACATGTTAGAGAAATAGATAAAATATTAAATCTTTATAGAGAATGGAGTAAAGAGGTAGAAGTTGACGAAAATAAAGTTGAAATATTCTATATATCCGCTTATCATAATACAGAGATGATGGCTAATTTCTTTAAGAAAAAACTAGAAGATAAAGGGTTTAAGGCTGATGTTACAGAGATAACTACTATTCCTTTAGAAGAATCTATAGAAAAAATTTCAAAAGCAAAAGGATTCCTAATAGGATCACCAACAATAAATAAAGATGCAGTTAAACCAGCTTGGGATTTATTATCACTTGTAAGTGCTATTACAAATAGAGATAAAGTTGCAATGGCCTTTGGATCTTATGGATGGAGTGGTGAAGGAGTTCCTATGCTTACAGAAAGACTTAAAAGCTTAAAGATAAAAACAGCTCCAGGATATAAGTTCTGCTTTGTACCATCAGAAGAAAAGTATGAAGAAGCAGAAGATTATTTAGATGAATTTATAGAATTAATGAGATAATATAATAAGTTAAGAGTTAAAAGTGTAGGGTTAATGGCTTGTGAAGATAGTCAGTATAAGTGACATTTAAAAATTGCAAGCTTATAAATAGCAAAGCTGTTTATTTCAACCCAATTCACTTTTAACTCTTAATTTTTTACGCAAAAAAGTATTTATAATTTTATTATGATAACCATAAGGTATTGTATGTAATAATATGTTTAGTGTATTTGTATTTTTACTTTATATAATGTAAAATAATTAAAGGAACTTAAAGAAAAGGGGAAAATAAATGAACTACATATTATTAATTATAGGATTTTTTCTACTTATAAAAGGTGCGGATATTTTTGTAGATGGAGCTTCTGGAATATCTAAAAAGTTAGGGATTCCATCAGTAATAGTTGGATTAACTATAGTATCATTAGGGACGAGCGCTCCAGAACTTGCAGTAAGTATTGTTTCATCACTTCAAGGTAGCAATGAAATAGCAGTAGGTAATGTTTTAGGATCAAATATATTTAACACACTTATGGTATTTGGAGTAACTTTGATAATAATGCCACTTATAATAAAAAAGTCTACAATTAAGAAGGATTTTCTTATTAATATAGCAGTTACAACATTATTTTTACTTTTAACTTTCAATGGAATACTTCTTGGAAAAGAAAATTATATTTCTAGATTTGATGGATTTATATTATTGTCAGGATGTATATTATATATTCTATTTTTAATTTGGACAGTTAAGGGACAAAAAGTAGGTAAATCTAAGGATGTAGCAGCAGAAATGGCTATAGAAGATGAAGGAATAGAACATATAAATATACCTAAAAGTATAATTTCGTTAATTATAGGGGCTATATGTATAGTTATAGGTGGTAATATTGTTGTAGATTCAGCTTCAAGTATTGCAACAGCGTTGGGTATGAGCGATAAATTAGTAGGACTTACTATAGTAGCAATGGGAACATCTCTTCCAGAACTTGTTACATCAGCAATGGCAGCTTTAAAAGGTGAAGAAGATATGGCACTTGGAAATATATTGGGATCAAATATATTTAATATTTTATTAATAATAGGTGCATCTTCAATAATTACTCCAATGATAGTATCATCAACTTTAATAGTTGATTTTATATTCTTAATTTTAGTTACTATACTAATAGGTATTTTAATTTTTGCACATAAAGGCAAAGAAAAGAGATTAGGAAAACTTGAAGGAATATTATTTGTATCGTTATACATTGGATATATGGTTTATATAATATTTAGAAACTAATAAATCTCTAGGTGATAGAATTATTATTTTTTGTAATTCATATCACTTAGAGATTTTTAAATTTTATAATTGTTAACTAAAAGTTAATAAATAACTCATAATAAAATATAAGAAAACTTTAAAAAAGGTATTGTTATAAGTGGAGTTTAGAAGTATAATGATTTAATGGAGGGATGAAAATGAATTTTCAAAGTAAATTTTCGCAATATATAAAGTGGTTAGTACTTGCTTATATTGCTATAGGGGTATTTCTTTTATTTCAAAGTAAATTAATCTTAGATTTCACATTAAGTTCATTCTTATTAGTGGGACCATTTGTTTTATGTACAATAGCCTATGGAGCATTAACACTAAATAAGAAATATATAATTTCAGGTATTGGAGTAGCGGTATTATATGTGGTTTCATTAGTAGTATTTAGTCCATTAATAATGCCAAATGAACATAGAGATTTAATAGGAAGCGTTGAAGAGGTAGAGTTTTCAAGTCAAATAGAATATATAGATTTAAAACAATTACCTACTATTGATAAACAATTAGCTGCAAAATTAGCAGATAAAAAGTTAGGTGAAATACCAAGCTTAGGAAGCCAAGTTACTATTGGTGACTTAACATTACAAAGTATTGCAGGTCAATTATATTATGTTGCACCTTTAGAACATTCATCATTGTTTAAATGGTTAATTAATAATGAAGGTACAAAAGGTTATATTAAGGTAAGTGCAATAAATCAAAATGATGTACAATTAGTTACAGAACTAAATGGACAACCTATACATTTAAAATATCTTGAATCAGCATATCTTTTTAGTGATTTAGATAGAGCGGCGTATATAAGAGATATGAAAGCAGGCCATACTGACTATACATTTGAATTAGATGATGAAGGAAATCCTTATTGGGTAATAACTAGATATGATAATGCTATTGGATTAACTGAACAAAAAGCAATTGGAGTATTAATAATAGATGCTCAAACTGGAGAATCAAATATTTATGATATAGAAAACACTCCAAAATGGGTAGATAGAATTCAACCGTCAGGATATATAAATAACTATTTAAATAAATGGGGAGAATTAGTTCATGGTATTTTTAACTTTAGTGATAAAGATAAGTTAAAGACTACTCAAGGTATGAACATAATATTTAACAATGATAAATGTTATTATTATACTGGTATAACTTCAGTTGGTAATGATGAAGGATTAGTTGGATTTACATTAACAGATACTAGAACAGGGGAAACTACTATGTATAAAACATCTGGAGCTACTGAGGTTGCAAGTATGCAATCGGCAGAAGGTAAAGTTCAACAGTATGGATATAGTGCAACATTCCCATATTTAATTAACATTCAGTCAGAACCAACATATTTTATGACTTTAAAAGACTCAAATGGATTAGTTAAACAGTATGCAATGGTTAATGTTAAAAACTATAGTACTGTAGCCGTAGGGGATTCACTACAAACAACGTTAAATAGATATATTGAAGCTTTAACAAACACTAATATTTCATTAGAAGGTTCTAATAGTGAAGAAGTTCTAGAAGGTGAAGTTGAAAGAATAGGGTTAGTTATAAAAGAAGGTTCAAGCATATATGATATTAAAATTAAGGGATCAGATAATATATTCTCTGTTTCTACAGAAAGTTCTAGAGAGGTAGCCTTAACAAATGTAGGTGATAAAGTATCTCTTAAATTTATTAAAGTTGGAGATGGAAAATATATCATAACAAATTCTTTTGAGAACTTATCTTTAAAAGGTAGTAATATGGAAAGTTCACTAGAAGAAGGTAGTACGACCACAACAGAATAGATTTTATAAAAGACTACAGAATATTCTGTAGTCTTTTATTATTGATAATAATAATTTACAGAGGAATCTAGTGGAGAGTTATTTAATACCACTCCTATTACGTTTGTTTTTAATCCATCTAGTATTTCTTTAGTATTTAGTAAAGCAGATTTAGTTGTATAACCAAGCTTGGTTATTATTATTGTACCATCAACAAATGTTGATAAAGCTTGTGAATCTGCTACTAGCGGTAGTGGAGGTGAGTCTATCAGAATAAAATCAAAATTTGATGTAAGCCTATCTAAGAGAATTTTCATGCCATTAGAACTAATAAGCTCAGAAGGATTTGGTGGAATTACACCTGCTGTTAATATTGATAAGTTATTTATTCCTGATGATTGAAGACATTCTTCTAATTCGGCTTGATTTGACAGTATATGAGATAAGCCAATAATATTACTTAGTGAAAATATACGATGAATTTTAGGTTTTCGCATATCACAATCTATTATAATAACTTTTTTATTAGTTAAAGCCATAGAAATTCCTAAATTACTGATAATAGTACTCTTTCCTTCACTAGGTGATGAGGAGGTAATTAATATTTTTTTTAAGTTATAATTAACATTGCAAAATTGTAAGTTAGTTCTCAAAATATTTATTGCTTCTGACGGTAAAGATTTAGGAGATTCATTAACAAAAAGATAGTTACCTTTATTATTAATATTTACAGATGAGAAATCAGGAATTTCACCCAATATAGGAAAGGTAATTAATTCTTTTAACTCATCTTTATCCTTAATACGCTGGTCTAAGTAATTTATAAGAACAACTAAAGAAATTGAAAATATTAATCCAAGTATAAATGATAAACTTATATTTATTATTATATTAGGTTTTGTAGGCTTTTCAGGAATTGAAGCACTATCTACTAAGATAACATTATCTACTCCTCTAATCTCTGAAGAGATATTCTTTAATGAAAGTGTTAATTGATTTGCTACTAATGTTGTAACTTCTGGAACTTTACCTTCTACAGTAATATTTATAAATTCACTTTCAGTAGTAGTTTTGATTTTAATCATTGATTCCAAACTTTCTAAATTTAAATCTAATCCAGTGTTTTCTATAACATCTTGTAATACAATTTTTGAAGTGAGAAGTTCTGAATAGGTTTTAACCATCTTTTGATACATAACAACATCATAAGAACTTTGAGAAGAAGAATAATCACCTGATGTTGATTGATTTGGACCTATTATCACTGATATTTTAGATTCATATGTTGGTTCAATAAAAAAGAGCGTTGCAATTGTAGAGATGATTATTGAACTTATAGTAATTAATATAATAATTGATAGTTTTTCTTTAATAAGTTTAAAGTATTTAAATTTATTCATTATACCTCCAAAGACTATAAATAGTTATAAGATTTTAATAAGTAACAAAAGGATTTCTCTTATCATATTTATGGGAGTATAGCATGATATGTTCTAAGGAGAGAAAATATAGTTTATGGATTTGTTGAAAAAAGATAATGAAAAATACAAAATGAAAATATTGCTTGTTAATAAATTTTATTATATTAAGGGAGGATGTGAAACCTATTATTTTTCACTGAAAAAATTATTAGAAGAAAAAAATAATAAAGTAATACCTTTTTCAATGCATCATGAAAGAAATTTTTATAATGAATATGAAAATTATTTTATAAAAAATATTGATTATAATCATAGTAGTTTAGTACAGAAAATAGTAGGAGCATTTAAAATTATATATAATTTTGAAGCTAAAAGAAAAATAAGAAAATTAATAAAAGATACACGACCTGATATTGCACACTTAAATAATTTCAATCATCAATTATCACCTTCAATATTATCATCATTAAAAAAGATGAACATACCAATAATATATACAGCTCATGATTTAAAGTTAATATGTCCTAATTATAAAATGTTAAATAAAAATGGAATTTGTGAAAAATGCAAAGGTAATAGGTTTTATAATTGTACACTTAATAAGTGTGTAAAGGAATCAATGCCTTATAGCCTAATAAATACATTTGAAGCGTATATTCACTATATTTTTAATAGTTATAAAAATATAGATATGATAATTACTCCAAGTAAGTTTTTCAAAGAGAAATTTGTTGAGTTTGGATATGAAGAGGATAAAGTTAGATATCTTCCAAATTTTATAAACATAGAAGAGTATAAACCTAATTATAACTTTAAGAATTATTATATATATGTTGGAAGATTATCAGAGGAAAAAGGGATAATTAATTTAATTAAAGCAGCTGAGAAAAATAAAAAATATGTACTAAGGATAATTGGTACAGGCCCTATAGAGGGTGAATTAAAGAAGTATATAGAAGAAAGAAATATTCAGAATATAGTTTTTGATGGGTTTAAGACTGGGGATGAATTAAAAGCTTTAATTAGAAATGCTAGGTTTATGGTTATTCCTTCAATTTGGTATGAAAATAATCCTATGTCTGTAATTGAGAGTATGGCATTAGGAAAGGTGGTAGTAGGATCAAATATAGGAGGAATTCCAGAACTTATAAACAATGACAAACTATTATTTAAACATAATGATATTGATAGTATGGCTAATATAATAAGAGAAATTTTTGAGTTAACTGAAGATGAGGTTATAAAAATAGGACAGAAGAATAGGGCATTTATTGAAGAAAATTATAGTAAAGAAGTGCATTATAATAAGCTGATGGAAATTTATGAAGAAGTAATTAATAAATACGAAGGAGTTAAAAAGTAAATTAAATGCATTTTGAGAGGGAAATATGAAAAAGAAATTGTTAATTATAAACGGATATGAGCAGTTTGGATATCATACAGATACTTATAACTATTGTTTATATTTATATAAAGATTTTAGTATTACTTTTATTTCTCCATATTTAGGATTAGAAAAGATAGTCAATGAAGATATAAATATTAAATATATACCACAGATAAAAAATAGAGCTTTAAGATTTATTTTTAAAATAATATACATTATATTTTATACAATTGTAATAAATCCAGATATTATATTTTTGAAATATTTCACAGGGTGTTCTATCATTAAGAAGCTTTTTTTTAATAAGAAGTTCGTACTAGATATTAGAACATCTCAAGTTGTTGGAACTTTGAAGGAAATTAGAAGCTATAATAATAAAATCTTGAAGGAGTCTGAAGTATTTGAAAATATAACTATAATAACTGATGAAGTAAGAGAGTTACTAAAGATTCCCGAAGATAAGTGTAATATATTACCTTTAGGAGGTAAAACTTTAATTAAACTAGAAGATGATTTAAACTTAGATTTAGATAAGAAAATATCTTTAATATATGTTGGAACATTTACTAGGCGAAGGATTATAGACACAGTAAAAGCTTTTAATAAATTAAGCGAAAAGTATAATGGGGAAAACTTAGAATATAAATTAATAGGTTTTTTTGAAAATGATATAGATGAAAAGATGCTACTAGAAGAGATAAAGAAAAATCAATTTAATAATATTAAGTATTTAGGAAGAGTAAAAAATGAAGAGTTAGGAAAATACTTTTTAGAAAGTAATATAGGAGTGGCATTTATTCCTATAACAGAATACTTTACTAATCAACCTGCAACAAAGACGTATGAATATTTATTTAATGGATTGTTTGTTATAGCTACTTCTACCATTGAAAATCAAAAGGTAGTAAATAATAAAAATGGAATACTAATAGATGATACGGAAGAGGCCTTCTATGATGCTTTGGAGTATCTATATAATAATAAAGTATCATTTAGTAGAAGAGAAATAATTAATACTATTAATAATAATTCTTGGGAGAATATAAGTCTAGAATTAGATAAATATTTTAATAATATATTAGAAAATAATAAGAGATAAGTTTTACAGAATTCAAGTAAATTATGAAAAAAGTAAGTAGTTAAAGGGGGGATAGAGGTTAATAATAAGCAGAAAGTCATTATTAATATATCTATAATTACTATATTAATTGCTTGTATAGTATTAGCTAGTTATGTATTAAAAATAAATATAATAATATATTTACTGGGTATATTGATAATTAGTTTTATGGGAATATATGTATATATTAATGAAACAAGATTATTTATTATTACAATTTGGCTTGTTCTATTATCACCAAAGCTAGCAGAAATTAATGGGATATTTGCGTATATACCATATGCTCTATACATTTTACTAATTATTAAAATATTTGAGAAAAAGTTTATAGCAAAAGAAAAAATATTCATAAATAAGTATCTAGGCTTTACAACACTTGGATTATTATTAATAAATGCAGTATCCTTAATATATAACAATTACGACACCAATATAATACTTCTTACTTTTACTTTTCTAAAGAAGTTTTCATATATAATTTTTTATATATTTTTTACTAATATGAATGTAGAAAAGAAATATATAAATATAAACATGAAATTAATTTTAGTATATTCGCTTATACAGTTTCCACTTATTATTTTTCAGTTTATTTCAAATACAAATAGAGATAATATTTCAGGATTATTCGGTAAAAGTGGGACTGGAATATTAATTCAATTTTTTTTGTATATCCTTGTATTGATTATTGTTAATAAGGAAAATTTTATTAAGGTTAAAAATTTTCAATTTGTTTTTGTAAGTTTATTACTAATGTATTCTGCATTAGCTGAAGTAAAGATTGGTTTTATATTAATACCGTTAATTTATTTAATGACTATATTTTTGAAAAAAGGTTCATTTAGAACTATATTAGCGATATTAATAATAGGACTTTTAATTAGTGTATCTTATAAAAGCTTCATTAAATTCTATCCAGATCAGAATTTATTTGGAAGTAGTGAGGAATTTGTAGACTATGCAAAAAATGCCTATGGAGTAGATTCAGTTAATAGATTTGGATTTATGAATTTATTAAAAAGTACAGTATTAACTAATAAATTTAAGATATATTTTGGCACTGGACTAGGAACTACAAATCCTAGTAACATAAATGTTTTAGCAGGAGCAGTTGCAATAGAATATGATTATCTGAACCTACATTTTTTTACATTACCACTAAATATAGTTGAAAATGGAATAATTGGAACAATGATGTGGATATCAATATATATATATATACTAGCAAAAAATGTTTATATGTATTTTAAGAAAAGAACAGATAAATCAATAATTAATATTATGAGTATAGTAATAACTGTAATTTTTATTGTTTATAATAGTTCGATTATAAGTTCGAGTATAATAATATTAATTCTATGGCTTATATTAGTTGTTGATAATGGAATAGATAATTAAGGTATATGTTATAAATTAATTTGAAATTTTATAAAGATACAGAAAGTATAAAATTTCAATGATTTATAACATATTTTTTATGTATGAGTATTATATTATTATCAAGATTTATAGAGGGATATTTATATGAAAAAAAAAGTTGTGTTTTTCTTAGAACACCTTGAAGGGGGAGGGGCGGAAAAGGTAGCTGTAGATGTATTAAATAAAATTAATAAAAAAAAATATGATATTACCTTAGTGTTGTTATTTGGAGAAGGAGTAAATATAAAGAATTTAGATCGAGAAATAAATGTTAAAACTATTATTAAAAAGCCTTTTGGAAGAATTGGTAATAAGATAGTTTTTAACTTTATGAAATATATGCCAGGACTATTTTATAAGTTATTTATTCCTAAAGAATCTAATATTGAAGTTGCTTTTCTGGAAGGATTTGCGACTAAAATAATTAGTTACTCTACAAATAAGGAAAGTAAAAAAATTGCTTGGGTTCATACTGATTTATCACAGAATAGATGGACAAATTATGCGTATAAAAGAAATGAAGAAATAAGTTGCTATAGAAAATTTGATGATGTAGTATTTGTATCTAAAGATGCTTACTTAGGGTTTGATAAGGTATTTAATATTGATAATATAAACAAGCATATAGTATACAATCCTATTATTATTGAAAATATTATAGAAAAATCTAATGAAAGAGAAATATCATATAATGAATTCACAATAGTTTCAGTAGGTAGGTTAGTGAATATTAAGGGATTTGATAGATTAATTACGGCTCATGCTAAGTTAGTTAGAGAATTTCCTCACAGATTAGTAATTATAGGTGAAGGCGAAGAAAGAAGAAATTTAGAGCAATTGGTAAATACACTGGGGGTTAATGAGTCGGTTGACATTATGGGATTTATAGAAAATCCATATCCGTACATTAAAGCTGCTAATTTATTTGTGTCAGCATCTAAAACAGAGGGGTATGGGGTTGCAGTAGCAGAAGCTATTTTACTAGAAAAACCAGTGATGATAACTAATATTACTGGAACTGTAGAAGTATTGGGAGATAAAGAAAATGGAATCGTTTGTGAAAACTCTCAAGAAGGTATAGAGAAAGGCTTAGAGTATATATTGCAGAATAAGAATTTATTAGGATACTACAAAAAAAAGAGCATAGAGAGAAGAAGCTTTTTTCAATACAATATGAGAATTAATGAAATTGAGGAAATATTTGATAAATAAAGGTATAAGAGGTGAGTTAAAATTAATACATTAATTTTAATATCAGGGATAGTATTGATAATAATTGTAATGATTTTATGGGAGAAAATCATTAAAGTTAATAATCTATTAAATAAAGAAATAGAGATAAAAGAATATACAGATAAAAATTTCGAAGCAAATGGGATAGGATATCTTAAAATATCTCCATATATAGGAGCTGGATATCAAAATGTTCATCCATCCTTAATATATTTTGATAAAACATGGAATGGATATAAATACTGGTTAGCAATAACTCCTTACAGAAAGGGAAATGAGAGGCTAGAGAACCCTTGTGTTATGTGCTCTAATGATTTAGTTAACTGGAATAAACCTAAGGGTGGGACAAACCCATTGGTATCTACAGAAGATGTGAAAATGTATCATTATAGTGATCCACAGATTTTATTTAACAATAATAAGCTTGAGATATGGTACAGAAAAAGAACCAGAGGAATCTTAGGAGATAGTGAAGTTATTTTAAGAAAATTAAGTTGTGATGGAGTGAATTGGAGTAAGGAAGAAGTCTTATATAGTTCACAAGGAACATTTAATCAGTTTATGTCACCGGTAGTTATAATTGAGGATGATAAATATTGCATTTGGGTTGTAGATTGGAAAAATAAAAAGATAAAATATTATGTAAGTAAAAATGGGACAGAGTGGTGTTTTATAAGAGATATTATCATAAGTCCTATAGAAGGAAGATATGTATGGCATATGGACATTAAAAGACTAGAAATGGATTTGAGATGTACTTTTCAGCAGCTCTAGGTGAATATGATAATCAAAAGATTGCATATTGTTACTCAGAAGATAATGTAACATGGTCAAAGCCAGTAATAGTTATGGAAAAGGGTAAAGAAGGAGCTTTTGATGAAGATTTTTTATATAGACCCACATTTATAGATATAGATAATAACAGATATATAATGTATTCAGCTAGAGATAAAAAAGGCAATTGGCATTGTAGTATTACTACTTGCACTGTAAGTGAACCAACTAAGCTTAAAGGAATGATAGTAAGATAAAATTTAAAGGAGAAACTTTAATGAGATGAAGGGAAAAATTGAATTTAAGATAATCAATGAAATTAATGATTTTGAAAATTTAAAAGAAGCTTGGATTGAATTATTTAATAACCTTGAAAATAAAGAAATTTTTTATGAATGGATATGGATTGAAGAATATATAAAATATTTTAAGAATAATAATTTTAAACCTTTTGTGGTTGTAGGTGAAGAAAAGGGGAAAATAGTTACAATAGCGCCCTTATATATTGAAGAAAAGAAATTTGGAATAATAAAAAAAAGAATCTTAAAATTTATTGTAGATAGAACTGCAGATTACCAATGTATATTAATTAGAAAAGACTATAATCATTATTCAGTATTAAAGAAATTATTTAAGATAATATTTGAAGATGAAAGCTGGGATATGATTTCATTAAACAATATAAGTTATAGGGAAAAACAATCTATATTAATAGGTGAGGTAATAGGACGACTTAATGATGAAGCAATATGCTATAAAAAAGTAGAAAAAATTGCACCTTATATTAATCTTGAAGAGTTTGAAGAAAAAAGAAATTCAAAAAGATATAAAAATATAGAAAGAAAAGAAAGAGCTATTGATAAAAACGAGAGAATTAACATTAATATTGATAGTAAGTGGGATAAAGATATATGGTATCAACTAGTTAATATTCATAAAAATACTTGGAAAGATAGTATATTAAAAAATGAAAATTATGTGCATTTTTATGAAAGTTTATTTTATAAATTATATGAATGTGGAAAGCTAGAATTCTCTTATGTAACTTATGATAATCAGGTAATTTCAGGACATTTAGGATTTAAATGCTGTAATAAGGTATATGGATATAATTTATATAATGATGAAAGTTGGAAAAAGTTATCGATGGGGGATATATTGATTAAGAAAATAATAAATCACTATAAAAATAGCTATGATTTAATTGATATGCTATTAGGTGATGAAGAGTATAAGTTTTACTCTACTGATAGTGTAATTAATATTTGTGATTATACAATTATAAGAAAAAAACAAATATTATTAAGGTTAGGAAAGAAGATAAAATCATGTTTATGCAATTAGAATTCTAAATAAATTTGAAAGCAAGATATGATAAAAGTGAAGGAGAAGTTATCTATGCTAATAGATAATAAAATTTATAAAGCATGCAAGAAGTTTATTAAGAAGCATATTCATTGTGCATATAAATATTCAATTAATCTAGATAATTTAAATATAGATATTTCGTATGAGTTTAAACTGAAAAACCTAAATATTAATCATATAGATTTAATAAGAAATTTTTATCCTAGTGAGTCAGATAAAACTAATCATGATTTACTTCTAAAAAGAATTAATGATAAAAGTAAAGATATATTTTGTGTTATTGATAGTTTTGAAAATATATGTGGAATTTTTAGCTTGTCATATACTGATACTTTTATTTATGAGATGAATGAAATTATCCGTTTAAATAATGAGGAATGTTATTTATTTGATGATTATACTTTTATTGAGCACAGAAGAAGAGGGGTGCAGACATTCTCTGTTAAAGCAAGGTGTGATATGGCTCGGAAATCTGGATATAAAAAAGCTTTTGTAATAGTTGATAAGGATAATGAACCATCTAGAAAATCTATGGAAAAAGCAGGATTTAAGTGTGAGGAGAAATATTATTTTATGACAGTTAAAAATTTTAGAAAATTGATAATAAGATTATTAGTATAAAGATTTGATTAAAGGGATTGCTGAAGCAGTCCCTTTAATAATTATGTTTTAAATAATTATCGGTAAGCAAAGGGAATTATTTGTAACAATATAGAACATTAAATATTAATATGAATAATATGGTAGAGAACAGGGGTTTTTTGAAATATTATTCATATATATGGTGATAAAATGAAAATTGCTATGATTGGACAAAAGGGAATTCCATCACGAGCTGGAGGCGTGGAAGTTCATGTGGAAGAAATTGCAGCTGGTTTATGTGAAAAAGATGTACAGGTTGATGTTTATGCAAGAAAGTCATATTGTGATGAAATAAATGATAAATATAGAGGAATTAATATAAAGTATATTCCTTCGATTAATACTAAATCATTAGATGCAATTACGTATACATTTTTAGCAACAATATATGCTTTGTTTTTAGGTTATGATGTAATACATTATCATGCATTAGGTCCATCAAGTATGGCTTGGTTGCCGAGATTATTTGGTATAAAGGTAGTTTGTACAGTGCATGGATTAGACTGGCAAAGAGAAAAATGGGGTAGATTTGGAAAATTATATCTTAAATTTGGAGAATTTATAATTGCGAAATTCGCTAATGAAATTATTGTATTAACAAATTCTATGGAAAAGTATTTTAAAGAAAAATGGAACAGGGACAGCACTGTTATTTCAAATGGAGTTTATATAGGAAAAGATATTGATGCTAATATTATTACAGAAAAGTATAATCTAACTAAAGATTCGTATATACTATTTCTGGCAAGGTTAGTACCAGAAAAAGGAGCACATTATTTGATTAATGCATATAAAAAGCTAAAGACAGATAAGAAGTTAGTTATAGTAGGGGGATCTAGTTATACAGATGATTATGTGAACAGTTTATATAAATTAGCAGACTCAGATAATAATATAATTTTTACAGGTTTTGTAAAAGGTAAAGAATTAGAGGAGTTATACAGTAATGCTTATGTCTATGTATTACCTTCAGAAATAGAAGGATTGCCAATAAGTTTATTAGAAGCTTTAAGTTATGGAAATTGCTGTATAGCAAGTGATATAGATGAAATTTGTGAAACTATGAAGGAATATGGACTGTATTTCAAAAAAGGTTCGGAAGAGATGTTGAGTAAGGTATTATATGAAGTACTAAACAATAAGAGTTTAGTGGCTAGATATAAGGATACAAGCAAAGATTTTGTATTAAGTGAGTATAATTGGAAAGATAAAGTAGTAGATACGTTAGAAGTTTATAACAAGTGTGTGAGTATAGATAAAAGAAAATAGTAAAATAGAGTGCCATAAAATCTTTGATACTAGAGCTTTTGGCACTCTTTTTAAAATAATTTTATATTAATGGAGGTTTAATATGAATATTAAGGTAACTGTCTTTACACCTACATTTAATAGAGGAAATGTTCTATATAGAGTTTTTGAAAGCTTATGTGCACAGACATTTAAAGATTTTGAATGGGTCATAATAGATGATGGGTCAAATGATAATACCAAAGAATTAGTAAATTCGTATATTTTACAAAATAACTTTCCTATTGTATATAGATATCAAGAAAATTCAGGAAAGCATATTGCTATGAATAGAGCTGTAGAAATAGCAAGAGGAGAATTATTTGTTATCGCAGATTCAGATGATAGATTTTTACCTGAGGCATTAGAGATTTTAGTTAATGAGTGGGAAAAAATAGCTGTTAATAAAAGAGCAGGGTTTAAGGGCGTAACATGCAGATGTTTAGATGTATATAGTAATGAACCCATTGGAAAGAAGTTTATAAAAGACCCTTTAGAATCAAATGATTTAGAAATTATTTTTAAGTATAAATGTAAATATGATATGTGGGGAATATTGAACAAAAGTGTATTAAAAGAGTATCCATTTCCTGAGATTAAGGGATTAAGGTTTTTTCCAGAAGCAATTATATGGCAGAGGATGGCGAGAAAGTACAAAACAATATATATAAATAAACCACTTTTATATTATTATAAGGATCAATCTAATGCGACAACTGCCTCTAATAACAAAAGAGCGAAGGAGAACATTTATCTATGGAAACACTATATTAATGATGTTTTTGATTATTTAAGATATGACGTTATATTATTTCTAAAGTCTTTTATTGGACTAACTAGGGATGGACTATTATTAAGTATGAGTTATAAAAGTATTATAGGAGAATGTAATGGAGTTGGAAGAAAATTTTTATGTACAATCTTTATTCCTGCAGGAACCATATTATATTTCATGAAAAATATTTCATATAAAAATAGAAGCAATGAGAAGTAAATAAAAAAAATTAACATTAGATGAATATAGTGAGCTAGTAAAAAGTGCAATATGTAACAAATAAAAATAGTATGAATATTATGTATTAGCAGATAGAAGGATATATTTTACTAAGGAGAAGAAAAAGATGAAAAAAAAGAGATGGAATTACGATGTTATAAAGAGAATTATAGATATTACTATAAGTGGACTAGCTCTTATTATTCTAATACCTTTATTTTTAGTAGTTGCAATATTAATAAAAGTAGAAAGTCCAGGAAAAGTGATTTTTTCCCAAGATAGAGTTGGCAAGGATGGAGAAATATTCAGGATGTATAAATTTAGGTCTATGGTAGCTAATGCTGAAGAGTTAAAAAGAAAACTAATATTAGAAAATGAGGCTACGGGGCCAATGTTTAAAATAAAAAATGACCCAAGAATAACTAAAATAGGTAGGTTCTTGAGAAGGACATCTATAGATGAGTTACCACAATTATTTAATGTCTTAAAGGGAGATATGTCTTTAGTTGGGCCAAGACCATCTTTACCTGAAGAAGTTGAGAAGTTTGATCCATGGATGTTACGAAGATTAGATGTAAAGCCTGGATTAACATGTTATTGGCAAGTAATGGGGAGAAATAGTATTAGTTTCGAGGAATGGATGAAACTTGATGTTAAGTATGTAAATGAAAGAACATTATGGATAGATATAAGATTGATATTTAAGACATTTTTTGTACTTTTTGGAGATACAAATGCTTATTAAAGAAATATGTATTATGAAAGATTTGACTTTGCTAGTAGAGAGCATATAGGCAAAATAAAAATTTATTAACTTAGGAGGAAGCAATGGAAAATAGAATAAAAAAAGCAGTGATACCTGCAGCTGGTCTGGGTACTAGATTTTTACCAGCAACAAAAGCTCAGCCAAAAGAAATGCTACCAATAGTAGATAAACCTACACTTCAATATATTATCGAAGAATGTGTTGAAGCAGGAATAGAAGAAATCATAATAATAACAGGGAGAAATAAGAAAAGTATAGAAGATCATTTTGATAAATCAGTAGAACTAGAGCTTGAACTAGCTAGAACGGGTAAAGATGATTTGTTAACAATGGTTCAGAATATATCTAATATGGCTAATATTTACTATATAAGACAGAAAGAGCCTAAAGGATTGGGACATGCTATATATTGTGCAAGAGCTTTTGTTGGAAATGAACCTTTTGCAGTACTTTTGGGAGATGATGTAGTATATAGTGAAGAAAAGCCTTGTATAAAACAATTGATAGACTGTTTTAATAAGTACAATAAAGCTATTTTAGGGGTTCAAAAAGTACCAGCTAATGAAGTTTTTAAATATGGAATTATAAGTGGTGAAGAAATTGAAAAAAGGGTATATAAGGTAAATAGTATGGTCGAAAAACCAGATATTAATAAATCACCATCTGATATGGCGATATTAGGAAGATATATAATAACACCAGATATTTTTAATATTCTTGAAAATACTAAACCAGGAAAAGGTGGAGAGATACAGTTAACAGATGCTTTATCAATGTTAATAGAAAAAGATGGGGTATATGCTTATGATTTTATAGGAAAAAGATATGATATAGGTGATAAATTAGGGTTTCTACAAGCAACAGTAGAATATGCTTTAAGAAATTCTGAGTTGAAAGAAGAATTTATAAAGTTTTTATTGTCTATAGAATTGTAAATAGAGTCATTAGTTAGAAAAGTAAAAAACATTTTAAAAAGTTATGAGGATAAAATCAAATGAGAACAGAGAGTTCAATAAAAAACATCACGACAGGAATATTATTACAAATAGTAACAGTAGTTTTTGGATTTATTGCAAGGAAAATTTTTGTAAGCTACATGGGAATAGAGCTGCTTGGAATAAATGGTTTATTATCTAATGTAATATCAATGTTGAGTTTAGTAGAGTTAGGTGTTGGAACTGCTATATTTTATAGTTTATATAAGCCTTTAGCAGAAAAAGATTACAATCAAGTTCATGCAATAATGAATCTTTATGAAAAACTATATAGATATATTGCAATTGCTGTACTAATTTTAGGTATATTAATAATACCATTCTTAAAATATTTTGTTAATACAACTATTTCTATGTCCTATGTTAAGTTAATTTACTTTATTTTTGTAATTGATTCAGCTTTATCATATATCTTAACATACCGTAGAAATATATTATTAGCAGATCAAAAGATGCATATTTTCAATAGACTTTCTGTATTATATTCAATCGTATGCAGTATAGCGCAGATAGCAATAATAATAATTACAAAGAACTATATATTATATTTAGTGATAAAAATAGTATTAGTACTAATTCAAAACTTACAAGTTTATATAATAACTAATAAAAGATATCCGTACTTACAGGAAGCCTTGGAAGAACCTTTAAAAAAAGAAATTAAGAATGATATTATCAAAAACACTAAAGCGCTCTTAGTAATTAATATAGCGGCATATTTTGTTTTTGGCACTGACAATATACTGTTGTCTTACTTCTTAGGGGTAAGCATTGTAGGGATATATTCCAATTATAGTGTTATAGTAAGTACTATAGAAGGATTAATTTCGAGAATATTTCAGGGTATACAAGCTAGTTTTGGGAATTTTTTATTAGAAGAATCATTAGATAGAGCATATGAAATATTTAATGTATTATATTTTGTGAATTTTTGGATATCTACTTTTTGCTCAGTTTCATTAATTGTGTTATTAAATCCTTTTATAGAGATAGTGTTTGGCGAAGAGATGCTATTTTCAGTAGTAACGATATTTTTCATTGTATATAATTTTTATATAAAAAGTATGACAAGTTCAGTTGAAGTTGTGAAAAACGGTGCAGGATTATATAGTCCATATCCCTTTGCAAAATATTGGTCTATTGTTGAAGGAATATTAAATTTAGGTGCATCAATAATACTAGTGAAGTATTTTAGATTAGGTGCATTGGGAGTATTTGCAGGAACGACAATTAGTAGGATTGTAACTTTAATTATAGATCCATTTAACGTACATCATTATATATTTAAAACATCTATAAAGAATTATTTTTTTAAGTATATAGAGTACACATCTATTTTCTTTGCAATTACTGGATTAGTAATCTTTATAAGTGAAGTTATAACTTTTAATAATTTATTTGTAGAGTTCATTTTTAAAGGGATTTGCTGTATAATAATTCCAAACACAGTGATTTTATTATTATTTTTTAGAAGCAAAGAGTTTAAGTATCTTATAGATAAGTTTAATATACGAAATAAATTATTGAAAAAATTTAATAGATAAATTATGTCACCCTATTATGTAGAATTTTAATAAAAGTCAAAAATCTACATAATAGGGTATTTTATATGAAAATGTAACAACTTAATTTATGATACATATAGTATATTGAGCCTATGTACTTTAATAATAATATATTTATATGTAAATAAGTAATTATAGGAGATTTGCAGATTAGACTTTACTTAAGATGAGAGGAGAAAAGAGATGAAAGGAATAATTTTAGCTGGTGGTTCGGGAACAAGACTTTTTCCTATTACAAAAGCAATATCCAAGCAAATGGTTCCAATATATGATAAACCAATGATTTATTATCCTTTATCTGTACTAATGTTAGCAGGAATTAGAGAAATATTAATTATTTCAACAGAAAGAGATATAGGTTATTTTAAAGAGTTGTTTAAAGATTCATTAGAGATAGGTTTAACTATAGAATATGCTATACAGAAAGTACCTAATGGACTGGCAGATGCATTTATAATTGGGGAAGAGTTTATTGGAGATGATACTGTAGCTATGATTTTAGGTGATAATATTTTTTATGGACAAAATCTAACTGATTATTTATTAGAAGCATCAAGTTTAAAAAGTGGAGCAGTAATATTTGGATATTATATTCAAGATCCGAGAGAATTTGGAGTTATCGAGTTTGATGAAGATAATAAGGCAATTTCAATAGAGGAAAAACCGGCAATACCAAAATCAAAATACGCTGTTCCAGGATTATATTTTTATGATAATTCAGTTGTAAAAAAGGCAAAAGAATTAAAGCCATCTCCAAGAGGGGAGTTAGAAATAACAGATTTAAATAGATTATATATGGATGAGAGTAAATTAAAAGTAATAAGATTAGGACGAGGAATGGTTTGGTTAGATACAGGAACTCATAGTTCAATGTTGAAAGCAGCTAATTTTGTTGAAGTAATACAAGATACACATGGAATATATATAGCATGCTTAGAGGAAATAGCTTATAGGCAAGGATGGATTACTGCAGAAAAGTTAAGCGAATTAGCTAAACCATTGATGAAAACAGGGTATGGTAAATATCTTATAAGTATTATTGAAGAATAGATATAGGGTAAATCTAGTAGGTAGTTATTAAATAATAATAGCATATTTAGACGAAAAGGTGAGGAGATGGATAATATATTATTTAGTGTAATAATTCTTTCTTATAAAAATCTTGAGTATATAGAAGATACAATAAAATCAGTAATAGGTCAAGATTACAAAGATATTGAGCTAATTATAGCAGATGATTGTACTGATGGTATAGATTTAAACAAATTTAAGAAGTATATTGATATAAATAATAATGGAAATATAAAGAACGTTATTATTTATAAAAATAAAGTAAACTTAGGAATTGTAAAAAATATTAATAAAGCATTATCAGTGGCAAATGGTGATTATATTAAGATTATAGATTCAGATGATTGTTTTTACTCAAAAAGTGTTTTATCAGATGTAGCAGATTATTTTAATAATAATGACAGCATTATTATTACTACGAAGTTTTTACAATGTGATATTAATATGAAGCCATTAGTTAATGCAGAAAATATTATGGATTCTCTTAAAGCTAAACTAATAGAAGGTAGTGATTCTAAAAAGTTTTATAATAAATTATGTGCTGAAGGTACTTTAATAGATCCAGGTGTGTTTTTTAAAAAAGATTTTTTTAAGCAATATGGTATGTTAGATGAAAGTTATATTCATTTAAATGATTTACCATTGTGGCTTAGAGTAACTAGAAATGGATGTAAAATGGATTTTTTTGATATAGTAAGTGTCAAGTATAGGGTAGGTAGCGGAATTAGCAATCAAGATAAAAAAGACACTGTACTAATTGACGATATAATTAGATGTTACAATGAAGAGATATTTAAATATAAAAAGCAGCTAGACTATTACAGTTATAAGAAAGCAAGATATATTTATATTAAAAGTTTCGAATTAAATAATTATTCTATAATAAAAAAAATATCATTTCTAATTGGAAATTTAGATATTATCTTCATTAAGATAAAAAATAAAATATTAAGAAGTATAAAAAATTAAATTCTTTAATAAGGTAGAAAAATAAAATGTATAACGTTGCTTTAATTAAATTTAAGAATATTTCAAGTGAATGTGGACATTTAATTCCAATTGAAGGAAATATAGATATTCCATATGAAATAAAGAGAATTTTTTATATATATGGAGTACCTAAGGATAAAAAAAGAGGCAATCATAGTCATAGAAGCCTTTATGAAATATTGATATGCTTAAAGGGGTCTTTAAAGGTAAAAGTACAAAATGGTAGAGAAGAAGAAGTATATGTATTGAATAATGAGTATGAAGGATTGATGATAGGACCTTGGATTTGGAATGAAATGTTTGATTACTCTGATGATTGTGTATTATTAGTTCTTTGTTCAGATAAATATGATGAGTCTGAATATTTAAGAGATTATGATGTTTTTCTAAAAGAAGTCAATGAGATTTACAAGGAGAAATAAATTATGTTAGTACCATTTACAAGCTTTAAAGCAATGCATGGTGAGATTAGAGATGAATTAGTAAGAGGATTTGAGTCGGTATTAGATTCACAGTGGTTTATTATGGGAGAACAACTTAAGAGGTTTGAAGAAGAGTATGCAAAATTCTGCGGTACGAAATATTGTGTAGGAGTAGCTTCAGGATTAGATGCATTAAGGATTATACTGATGGCTTATGGAATAAAAGAAGATGATGAAGTTATTGTTCCAGCAAACACATATATTGCAACAGCTTTAGCAGTGAGCTTTGTAGGAGCAAAACCTATTTTTATTGAACCTGATATAAAAACATTAAATATAGATAGCACATTGATTGAAGAAAAAATAACTTCAAAAACTAAAGCTATAATAGTAGTGCATCTATATGGAAGAGTTGTTAATATGGATGATATTATAAAAATAGCTAATAAATATAATCTAAAAGTTATAGAAGATGCTGCTCAAGCTCATGGAGCGTATTTTAAAGAAAAGAGAGTTGGAAATTTAGGTGATGCTGCTGCTTTTAGTTTTTATCCAGGAAAAAATTTAGGAGCTTTAGGTGATGGTGGTGCAATTACCACAAATGATAAAGATGTTGCTAATAAAGCATACTCAATAAGAAATTATGGCTCAAATAAAAAATACTATAATGAAATAAAAGGATTAAACTCAAGATTAGATGAACTTCAAGCTGCATTGTTATTAGTTAAATTATCAAAATTAGATATATGGACAAGAGAAAGAAGAGAAATTGCTGAGAAATATTATAATGGTATACAAAATGATAGAATAAAATTACCATTAAAAGCTAAAAATGATGAAAATGTATATCATATTTTTCCGGTTTTTTGCGATAAGAGAGATAGATTAAAAGATTATTTAATATCAAATGGAATTGAAACATTAATACACTATCCAATACCAATACATCTACAAAAGGCATATAGTGAATTAAAGTATAAGGTTGGAGATTTTAAAATTGCAGAGAGTGTATCAAGTGAGGAGTTAAGTATTCCATTATTTATTGGTATGAAAGATGAAGAAATAGAATATGTAATAGGAATATTAAATAAATTTAGGTGATATGTTTTATATTTATCATTATTTAGTAAGAGGGACAATTAATTATGAAAACTTATTTAGTAACAGGTGGAGCTGGTTTTATTGGTTCTAACTTTATTTTATTTATGTTAAAGAAATATAGTGATATTAAAATTATAAATTTAGATAAATTAACTTATGCAGGAAATTTAGATAATCTCAAATCAGTTGATAATGATGAAAGATATACCTTTATAAAAGGTGATATATGTAATAAAAGATTAATTAAAGAAATCTTTGCAAAGTACGATATAGATTATATTGTTCATTTTGCAGCAGAATCCCATGTTGATAGAAGTATAAATAATCCAGAGGTTTTTGTGAAAACTAATGTTCTGGGAACAGTAACAGTATTAAATGGTGCAAAGGAAGTATGGGAAAAGGGTGGAAAGTGGAAAGATGGAGTAAAATTTGTTCATATTTCAACTGATGAAGTTTATGGATCTCTTGGAGATACAGGATATTTTACTGAAAATACTAATTTAGACCCACATAGTCCGTATTCTGCAAGTAAAGCTAGTGCTGATTTGCTAGTTAAATCATATTATGACACTTATAAGATGCCTGTAAATATTACTAGATGTTCTAATAACTATGGACCATTCCAATTTCCAGAAAAATTGATTCCACTGATAATTAACAATTGTATTGAGAAAAAAGAATTGCCTATATATGGGGATGGATTAAATATTAGGGATTGGATATATGTTGAAGATCATGTAAGGGCTATAGATATGGTTATAAATTCAGGAAGATTAGGAGAAATTTATAATATTGGTGGAAGAAATGAAAGAACTAATATTGATATCGTAAAAAGTATTATAGATTATTTCAAGAAAAATGTTGATTATACCATTGATGAAAGTTTAATAAAATTCATAGAAGATAGAAAAGGTCATGATAGAAGGTATGGAATTGATCCTACTAAGATAAATGAAGAGCTAAGCTGGTATCCCAAAATGGATTTTTATGTTGGAATGAAGAAAACAATACAATGGTATTTAAATAATCAGGATTGGATTAATAATATAAAGTTAGGGGAATATAAAAAGTATTATAATAAAATGTATAAATAATATAATTGACTGTTTTTATCTAAACAGCCAATTATATTATTTTAAATGCCGCTTAATAACTTAGAAGATTATACCTCGAGTTGGCTTAATTTTTTTATTTGATGGCAAGTTAGAGGAGGTACCAGGTTTATAATCTTGAGTTTGTGGATTAATACAGTTATTTTTATCTTTATTTTTAAGAGATAGAATATCGGAATTTATATCTATTATTTTTTCAGTTTCAGAGTGAAGTGATAAATCGTATGAGTTTATAGGATTACTAGTGCTAGTTAAATCTTCCTTAACAGGGAGAGTTATTAATTCTATTATTAATTTAGAGAGGCTGGGGCTAATATTACCTGAGATAATCTTAAATGTAGCTTCTATCTGCAAAAACCTTCCAGGGGGAATGCTTTTTAAAGAACTATTATTAGAGACTAGCTTCCAGTTTGACCAATTTATTTTATCTATTGAAGTTCTTGCTCTTACAGTGATTAATGTTCCTGTAGGTTCTTTAGAATCCCAAGATATTTTTTCATATAAGGTATTAATAGATTTACTATCATATATAACAGTCCATCTACCAATTTTGTTTGTAATTGTTCTTGATATAATACCTGTCATGTCAGAATAAGCATTATGACCATCACTATTCGGTATATCTTTAACTAGGCCTATAATGTTTGTTAAAGCATCAATCATATATATTTTTTCATCAGTCAGACCGCAAACCCATATATTGCCCATATTGTCAACAGATAATGCTGTAGGATTTTTTACAGCTGGAATGCTTATAATAAAATCACCATTATTAGAATAACGTGCAATTGTATTATTTCCACTATTAGCAATCCACACATCTCCATCAGATGTGCAAGTTATTCCTCTACTGTTATTAAGATTCTTACTATCAGAATATACCCAATCTAGATTATCATTTATTATATTAAGTCTTGCAAGTTTATTTGAAGTCCAGCCAGATAGAAATAAATGATCGAATTTATCAAGAGCTAAACAATAAGGTGTTAATTCTTGTAGATTAGATATTTTAGAAACTACAATTTCTTTAGTGGTATCAATTTTTATGAGGTTTTTTTCTTCTGAAGGACCACTAGATGACCAGAGAAAGCCGTATTTATCTACTACAGCGCCATAAGGATGATGATTCCAATCAGTTAGGTCAATAATAGATAAAATTGAACCAGTACTACAGTCTATTTTATAGTATTTTTTTGAGTCATAAGCTCCAACCCATAGATTATTATTTTTATCTATTGCAAGTGCTCTTGGAAAGATAGAGTTACTATATTCTTTAGAATAAGTACCAGGAGTATAAGCACAAGGATTATCTCCAAATAATAATATTTCTTTTAATACGCATTCATCTTCCCCCCAAGGTAAAATCTCATTATCATCAATAATACCATTGTTATTTAAATCTATGCAGGTATCGCAAATACCATTTTTATTTCTATCTTCAAATTGTAAATTTTCCTTAGAACCTATCTTGACAATTGTCCCCAATCCACGATTAGCAACCCAACAATTACCATCAAAATCTATAGCTGTTCTGGATGGACCATTATATAATGTTGCTTTATCTTTTGATGGCCATACAATATAACGGGCTATCTCTTCTCCAGTTAATGAATTAATTTTAGAAACAGTGCCATTATTATTGGGAATCCATATAAATGGAAAAGTTATATCTTTATTTAATAGATGTAGTTCATTTTCGGAATTTGAATAGTTTAGTTCAGGTGATAGTATCCCTTCGCTAAAATCATCTAAAGATGTATATATTTTTCTTATCAACATGTTGTTATCTCCTTTTTTAACATAAGATTACAAAATATCCATAATACAATATATGATGTAAGAAT
The DNA here is from genome assembly GCF_021044725.1 of Clostridium sp. NSJ-145. Taxonomy (NCBI): domain Bacteria; kingdom Bacillati; phylum Bacillota; class Clostridia; order Eubacteriales; family Clostridiaceae; genus Clostridium; species Clostridium sp. NSJ-145. Next base: position 314,203 of record NZ_JAJNOS010000001.1, on the reverse strand, counting down.
ATTATTGTTCTATTAAGCGACTAAATAAGATTTTCTTATAAATTAATAGTTGATAAGTTACGTTTGGTAAAAATTTAAATATTATATATTAAAAATAATAGGAGGACTATAATGGAGAAAAATTATGAGAAATTTCTATTAGATGAGAATCTAATTAATTGTGAAAAATTATTAGAGAAGGTAATTTTAGAATTACAAGAAGTAAAGGATATTTTAAAAAAAATTGAATGTATGAAAGAGAAAATAAATTTAGAAACCTTAGATGATAAACAAACATTAGAGATAAGAGAGATAGAGTTAACAAAAAGTAATGTAATAGAAGTAAATGTTGAGATAGAAGATTAATTATCAAAAATATATAATATTATTTTCTAAAATATTATATATTCTTTGAAAATGTAACATTTATTGTTTAGATTAATATTATATTATAGAGAATAGAAAAGATATATATTATTTGGAGGAATATAATGTCATATGCATTAAAGTTTGTAGAAGTAGATTTAAGTAATGAATCAATAAAAGAAAAATCTGAAGTTCAAGTGCAAGATATTATTATTAAAGATGTAGAAGATATAATTATACATGGAAAAGTTTACGACAATAATAATAATCCAGTCGATCAAGCTGTAGTAAAAGTTTTTTATACAAATGATGATGGAAATGAAATAGGATATTGTCATGTGTTTACGGATAATGATGGAGAGTATATGGTTAATTTACCATATGAAATATTTAAGGATAAGAAGATTAAAATTAAAGCAGTTAAAGCTAATAAGCTAATAGATGAGTAGTTATAAGGATTATATAGACGTATATAAATTAGAAAGCAGAAACCCATAATAAGAATAGAAGCAAACTTATTATGGGATTTTCTTTATAAATAAAGTTGAATCATAAAAATGGAGAAGAGGTGAAAAAATGGGGAGGGAAATATTACTTAAACCAATATATCTAGAATTAAGTCAAGAACATACTATCAAGATAAAAAGAGATAGATATAAATATAATAGAGAGATTAATATTTATGGAAAAATATTTTATGATAATATACCAGTTAAAGGGGCTGTTGTAGTTCTTTTTCATATAATTAGAAATAAAAAGATACCGATAAGACGTTGTATTACAGATGAGAGTGGAAGTTATTATTTTAAATTTAATAATTGTAGTTATATAGACGAGATTATAGGGATAACCAGTTTTAAAGAGCTTAGAAAAATGAATAATAAGGGGTATGTACGTACTAAAAAATATAATATAGAAGTAAATGATATAAAAGATATAATATTATACGGAAAAGTTATAGATAATCATAAAAACCCTATTGAAGGAGCAATAGTAGCTGCTTTTTATGATGATGAAAATGAAATGCAAGCAATATGTCATACTTTTACTGATAAAGATGGAATTTATATATTAAATATAAAATATGATTTGTACAGAGATAAAAAAATTATAGTTAAAAGTGTTAATACAAGTAATTCTATAATTATGGATAGTAATAGTGAAGTTAATAAGGTAAGAAAAGATGAATATTGAGAGATGGACAATATTGATATATGCTAATGGTAATAATGAATTAGAGCCTGAAATAACTAAGGTTATAGAAAAACTTAAGATTGAAAATATAAAAGAAAATTTTAATATATTAGTACAATTGGCAAGAGCTGATGAAGAGTTAGTTGAAAAGTTAAGAGGAACTATAGATGAAAATCATAAGGATAGATGGCATGGAGTAAGAAGATATTTACTTAATGATAATGGAGCACATGAAGTAGAAGTTTTAGAAAATGTAAATATGGCTGATCCTACAACTCTTTATAATTTTCTTTTGTGGGGAATAAAAAATTATCCATCAGATTATGTGATGGTAGTATTATCAGGGCATGGGGCAGGATTTATTGGGGCGATGACTGATTTTACACATGGAAAACCATATTTAATGAGCTTAGATGGATTAGTAAATGTATTTTATAATTTATATAAAATGACAAATAAAAAAATTGAATTGTTACTTTTAGATAGTTGCTATATGAACTTAATAGAGGTTTGGTATGAGTTTGCCAATATTCCATTTAAACCAATTAAGTACCTACTAGTAGCTCCTGACAATGTAAAGCTTGAAGGGATTTCTTATGTAGATTTTATTAGATATTTACAAGAAAAACTAGAAATATATAAAGAAAGTAAAATGGTTTTAATTGATGTTATTAAAGAGTTTAATGAAGGTTCAAAAACTGAAGATGAGTTGATTTTGGTTAGTTTAGAAAAAGATAAATTTGAAAAATTAAAGAATTGTGTTAATAGTATTGCGAAAATTATTAATGAAAGTAATATAGATATTGAAAAAGAATTACAAAATAACTTAAAGTATGAAAAAATAAATCCATTTATCAGTGTGATGTGTTTAAGTAATATAATTAATTCACGGGTAGGATATAGTACTAATGAAATTAATAAAATGTTAGAAGTGCTTAAGAGGATAGTAATATATCCTAATATTGAAGAATTATCTAAGAATATTAATACAGGTCCAGTTATATATATGCCAGATAGTTTAGAGCAATTTAATGAGTTTAAACAAGCTTATACGAATTTATTATTTTTATCTCATAACAATTGGATAACAATTTTAGATAAAAATAGGGAAGAAGTAGTTAAGGAGAGTAAATATATAAAAAGATACGATATATTACCAAGACCAATAATTTTAAAACGAAAATATGTACTTTCTTCTATTTTAGAACAATGTAATGATATGTCAGTTAAAGAAGCTATAGCAATAGTAGAAATGTTAGGATGGGATTAACATTTCTAAATAGCTTTAAGTAAGAACTATTATTATAGTCTTTTTATAGCTTTTTATATATTATTAATTTAGTAATGAGAAAAAATTTTATTTTTAGCTATAGTTAATTTTATTAGAATTATTAACCTTAAGTATCTATAAGGTTAAACAGAAGTAAAAAATAATTTATTATAAAAGAAAAGTAGATTGTGAAATTAAAATCTACTTTTTTATGGTATTATTGAAAAATGAGTTATTATTTAAAAGTATTATATTGTGGAGAAATAAATGTATAAAAAGTGGACAATAAAAGAGATAAAAGAAGAATTAATTGATATAGGAATAAAATTAGAATATCCTACTAATTTAAAAGTTGAAATTTCAAATAGGGCAACTAAGAGAATGGGAGCTTTTTTTTATATAAAAGAAAAAGAATCAATAGTACCAATAAAATTTGTTTTTGCAAAGAGATTAATAGATGGAAACTATCCAGAGGAAGTTGTGAGGGAAGTAATAATACATGAATATCTTCATTATTATTGTGATACAAAAACAGGATTAAGCAATGGACATAATAAATTCTTTAAATCAATGTGTTTAAAATGTGGAATATCTAGTAAAGCAACATTTAGCTACAAAAGTATAAATGAAGAGATATATATTAAAAAGCATGTTAAGATATATAATATATATTGTAGAAAATGTGGTAGATTAGTATGTGTACATAGGCGAAGAGATGCAGCTGAAAGAAAAATAAAAGGCTATATTTCTAAATGTTGTAATTCAAGATTAGAATGTAAAATAAATAATATTTAATGAAGATTAGCTTTATGGTTGTAGTATTTTATGTTTTGTATTATTATAATACCATTAATTAAACTAAAGGAGAAAAAGAATGGAAAAAGAAAACTTAGAACAAGAAGAAAAGCAAATCATGACATTTTTAGATGAAGAAGGAAATAAGGTGGAGTTTGAAGCTATTGCAAGAATATTCTTAGAAGAGCAAGAATATTTATTATTAGCTCCTGCAGATGATGAAGAGTCAGAAGATGTTTATGTATTTAGAATTGATAATGTAGAAGGCAAAGAAGAATTGAATCTTGTTGAAGATGACAAAGAGTTCTTAGCGGTTAAGAAAGAATATAAAAAATTACTTTATTAATTGGAGGATTTAAATGAAAGTTAATGAAATAGTGAGTTTTTTACAGGAAAATGAGCTTGGTGATGTAGAAATATTAAAATCAGAAAAAGATTTATTATTAGTAAACTTCTATTATGATTTTGATGAGGATTTATTAGCAGCAGCTAAAGCGTATGCTAAAGAAGAATGTGAAGATGAATCAAGTGAATCATGGGAGAAAGAATATTACTTACCTTATTTATATGATTTTTGTAATGACGAAGTTTTATCTATAGTAGAAGATATAACAGAAGAGCTTAATATTGCAGGCGAGTTTATGGCATTCCAAATGAAGGATAGAACTGCTGAGTATGTACAGTTTATGGCTCTATTTACAAATGAAGATAGTGATATATCAATAGAAGAAGTGGTAAAGGATTACATTGGATAAAGTTTTCAATAATAAATTTTAAAATACCTATTGAACTTATAAATTTATTTGATATAATAAAATCATAATAAATCCTGAGATGTGCGCTTAGCTTATAATATTCAACCTACATTATATTTACGGGATTTGCAATAGATTTATAGATGTCGGGCTTCATTTAACATTAGAAGATGGCAGAAGTAAATTGCGCGAAACCCACCTGCGAGTTGCAGGTGTGAGTATATAAGTGACCGGCATGTCGGGACATGATTTGAGAATTAAACACCTCGTTAAGAGGTGTTTTTCTTTTTGTCTTATGGAATTTATTTAATTTAGATTAGCATAAGTAAATAATAGCATTTAAGCGGCTTTATATTTAGATATAGATTTCGAGGTTTTTTTCTTGTATTTAATATAGATTCGCTTTTGTTTTTTGCAAATTAATTTGTCCAAGTTTTGAGAAAGGTAAATAATAAGTATGTTACTTGGAGATAAATAATTAAGAAGAAAATTTAAGTAGATTTTATTTCTTTCGATTTTTCTATGTAACGACTTTGTTTTCATTTTTTCACATCCTTTTGATAAAATATTACATCTGTATAATAATTATAACAAATCTAGCTAAGATGTAAATTAAAACAATTATACAAAATTTTACAAAAACATACAAAATAAGGAAGAGTGAAGAGCTGGAAATTCTAAATATATAGTAGCTGAATAATAAAAATATAGAGAAAATAGTAGAGTAAAATAAAAATAACTAACTAAGTTGATAATATTGATAAATAAATGTAAAATAAGAGTAAATACACAAGAAGAAAGGAAGAAAATAGAATGGATTATACAAAAGCACCAATAGATGATGTTATAAAAAGAATAAATGAATTATATAAAAAAAGTAAAGAAGAAGGATTAAACGAAGAGGAAAAAGAAGAACAACAAAAGCTAAGAAGAAGATATATTGATAATGTCAAAGCAAATTTTAGAGTTCAATTAGAGGGTGTTGAATTAAAGAAAAAGCAATAGTTTAAGGAGAGTAAAATGTCAGTTGCAGTAGAGAAATTAATTAAGGACTTTGATTTAGAAGTTTTAGTCCAAGGTGATGAAAGTGTAGAAATTTCAGTAAACGATATTAATCGACCAGGATTACAATTGGCTGGATTTTATAACTATTTTGCCCCAGAAAGATTACAGGTAATAGGTAAAGCAGAATGGTTTTTTCTAGATGCTATGCAAACAGAGTTACGTAAGAAAAGAGTTGAAAAATATTTCAGCTTTAAATCAAATTGTATAGTAATAACTAGAGGATTAGAACCACACGAGGAATTTGTTAAGGCAGCTAAGAAAAATAAAACTTGGTTATTAAGAAGTAATATGGTTACTACTAATTTTATTAGTAAAATGACAATGTATTTAGCTGACAAATTTGCACCAGAAACTAGATTGCATGGTGTATTAGTAGACGTGTATGGTATTGGAATATTAATAACAGGAGAAAGTGGAATAGGCAAAAGTGAAACTGCTTTAGAGCTTATTAAGAGAGGTCATAGACTTGTTACAGATGATGCAGTAGATATAAGAGAGATAGATGGATCATTAATAGGGACATCACCAAGAATTACTATAGGGATGTTAGAGGTTAGAGGAATAGGAATAATTGATATTCCATCACTATATGGAGTAAGTTCAATACTTCAATCCAAAAGTATTAATCTTATAATGCACTTTGAACACTGGAAAGATGATGGAGATTATGATAGACTAGGAACTAACCAAGATGCTCAGGAAATTCTTGGGGTAAATGTGAGAAAATTGAGAATTCCTATAAGACCAGGAAGAAATATTGCTGTTATTATTGAAGCTGCAGCTGTTAACTATAGACATTCATTAATGTCTGATGTAACACCTGTAGATATAATAGAAAGTAGAATGGCTAAAGATAGCAATTAAAATTAAATGGGGGTATAAAAATGAGTGAAGAAAAAACTAAAAATGCATGGTTAAAATTTGATGAAAAAGGAAGACTAGACATTTTTAATTTCTGTGAGGGCTATAAAAATTATATGTCAGTATGTAAAACAGAAAGAGAATCAGTTTTGGAAGCTATAAGATTAGCAGAAGAAAAAGGTTATAAGGATTTAAATTTAGTAATTAAGAATGGTGAAACTTTAAAAAGTGGAGATAAGGTTTATTTGAATAATAAAGATAAGGCTTTAGTACTATTCTTAATCGGTAATGAACCAATAGAAAATGGTATGAGAATAATAGGTTCTCACGTAGATTCACCTAGATTAGATTTAAAACAACATACTTTATATGAAGATGGTCAAATGGCTTTAATGGATACTCACTATTATGGAGGTATCAAAAAGTATCAATGGATAGCTTTACCTTTAGCAATTCATGGAGTTGTAGTTAAAAAAGACGGAACAAAGATAGATGTAGTAATAGGAGAAGATGATAATGATCCTGTAGTAGGAATATCAGATCTTTTAGTTCATCTGTCTGGAGAACAACTTCAAAAGAAAGCAAATGAAGTTATTCATGGTGAAGATTTAAATGTTCTTGTAGGAAATATTCCTCTAGAAGGAAAAGAAAATGATGCTGTAAAAGCAAATATATTGAAACTACTTAAGGATAAATATGATTTTGAAGAAGAGGACTTTATATCTGCTGAAATAGAAGTAGTACCTGCTGGAAAAGCAAGAGATTTAGGTTTAGATAGAAGTATGGTAATGGCATATGGACAAGATGATAGAATATGTGCATATACTTCTCTTATGGCTTTATTAGATTTAGATAAAGTAGAAAAAACTTCTGTTATATTACTAGTTGATAAAGAAGAAGTAGGTAGTCAAGGGGCTACAGGAATGCATTCTAGATTTTTTGAAAATGCAGTAGCTGAAATAATGGATAGATTGGGACAATATTCAGAACTAAAACTAAGACGTGCTTTATCTAATTCAGCTATGTTATCAGCAGATGTAACAGCTGCTTTTGATCCTAATTACGCTTCTGCTTATGAAAGAAAAAATACTGCTTACTTTGGAAGAGGGCTAGTATTTAGCAAGTATACTGGAGCAAGAGGTAAATCAGGATGTAATGATGCAAATCCAGAGTTTATAGCTTGGCTTAGAAATATAATGGATAAAAATAATATAGCTTATCAAACAGCTGAACTTGGAAAAGTAGACCAAGGAGGCGGAGGTACTATTGCTTATATTTTAGCAGAGTACAATATGGAAGTTATTGATTGTGGAGTAGCACTTCAAAATATGCATGCACCATGGGAAGTTTCAAGCAAGGTAGATATCTACGAAACAATGAGAGGGTACAAAACTTTCTTAATTGAAAAATAAAGAAATCTTAAAACTACCTTCATAAACTTAGTGTTTTAGTAGAACTAGGAATATAAATTATCTCAATAACTAATACTAAAGCGTAGTTAGGTGATAAAGAGAGATTAAATAATAAAGATAAAAGCTAGAAGATTTTTCTCTTCTAGCTTTTATTTATTTTACTGAATTAATGAATTTTTCTAAGCTTTCCTCATCAAGTGACATAGAGCCTAATGAACCATGTCCATTATCCTCTTCCATACCATGAGAGTCAGAGCCACAAGAAATTAGTAAGTTATTTTTGTTTGCAAACTTTCTGAATTTTTTTTCTTCATCAGGAGTATTTAATGCATATACTGCTTCAAGACCATCTATACCAAGAGGTAAAATATCATTAACTGATATTTTTTTTAGTAAAACAGGATGTGCTAAGAATACTTTAGCATTATATTTTCTTAAAAGAGATATTCCTTCTTCTGTAGACATTTTATTAGCTGGAATATAGGCTGGGCAATCATCACCTATAAAGTTTTTAAATATATAGTCATAATCATAAGGATAACCAGCTTCGATAATAGTTTTAGCTATATGAGGTCTAGCAATAGTATCTTTTCCATTTTTTAAAACATCTTCTACTTTAATTTCGATGTTATTAAATTTTTTAAGTCTTGCTACTATTTCTTCTGCTCTTCTTATACGCTTATCTTTTAATTCTTGTAAAAAATTATTTAGTTCAGTATCTTTATAATCATCACCTTTAAAAAAGCCAAGAAGGTGAACAGTTTCTTTATTATGAGAAGTAGAAAGCTCTATTCCAGGAATAAAAGTCATTCCTAAACTCTCTGCCATATTTTTAGCCTCATCTATACCAGTTAATGTATCATGGTCTGTTAATGCTAAATATTTAACTCCCTTATCAAAAGATTTTTTTACTACTTCTGATGGAGAAAATGAGCCGTCTGAAGCTGTTGAATGAGTGTGAAAATCACATTTTACCATAATTACTGTAATCTCCTTTCAAGTAATTGTTTTTTGTCATAGAAAGCTATGATATAATTTATTCATTATTTATTTTAGCATAAAAGATAAAATAATGGCGAAGAATTTGGAGGAATTTATGTTTTTAATGATAGATAATTATGATTCTTTTGTTTATAATCTTATAAGATATTTTGAAGAACTTAACGAAGAAGTTGTAGTATATAGAAATGATAAAATAACATTAAAAGAAATAGAAGATATGGATTTAGAAGGAATAATAATTTCTCCGGGACCTAAAGCGCCTAAAGATGCAGGATTAAGCTTAAATATCATTGATAGGTTCAAAAGTGAAGTACCAATATTAGGGATATGCCTTGGACATCAATGTATAGGACATTATTTTGGAGGAAATATAATTAAAGGTAAAGAACCAGTACATGGGAAAATAAGCTATATAGTACATAGTGGGGAAAAGATTTTTAAAAATGTAAAAAGTCCATTAAGAGTTACTAGATATCACTCGCTTATTGTAGATAATGAAAGTTTTCCAAGTTGTTTAGAGATTACTAGTAAGACAGAAGATGATGTAATTATGGGGATTAGACATAGAGATTATCATATTTATGGGTTGCAGTTCCATCCAGAAGCAGAGATGACTGAAGATGGACACACTATGTTAAAAAATTTTATAGATATATGTAAAAACTATAAAAAGAGAGGTTAATAGATGAAGTTTAAGATAGAAGAGTTTTCAACGGATTTGAATGTATTTGAAGTTTATAATTGCGTTAAAGATAATAATAGTATATTACTTGATAGTTCAAAGGAAGATAAGGATTTATCAAAGTACTCATTTATAGGATTAAATTCATTTTTGACATTTGAAGCTTATGGTGAAAATTCCTATGTTAATGGAGAAAAAGTTAAAGGAGATCCTTTTTTAGTATTAGAAGAATTAATAAAAAAATATAGCTTTAAATACGATATAGAATTACCTTTAGTCGGTGGTACTATTGGTTATATTTCTTATGATGCGGGAAGAATAATTGAAGATATTCAAGATTTTTCAAAAGAAGATTTTAAAATTCCAGATATAAGATTCAAATTCTATGATAATATAATAATATTTGATCATATGAATAATAAAAAATATATAACTGCTTTAGGTATAAAAGAAGATTCTACTGAAAGTATTAATATTATAATAGACAAGATATATAAATTTGATAAGATATATAAATCAGAAGATTTATATAATGAGCAAGTTGTTGATAAAAAAATAGATAATAAATTTTACTCAAATTTTTCAAAAGAAGAATATATTGATAAAATTAAGAAACTAAAAGAGTATATAAGAAGTGGAGATGTATATATAGCGAATATGACTCAAAGATTTTTTTGTGAGTCTAATGAAGATGCTATTAATATTTATAAAAATTTGAGAGAGATAAATAAAGCACCGTTTTCGGTATTTGCAAATTATGATGATTTTCAAATAATATCGTCATCACCAGAGCGATTTATTCAAATTAAAGATAGAAAAGCCCATACTAGACCTATTAAAGGGACAAGACCTAGAGGGAAAGATAAAAAGGAAGACTTATTAAATAAGGAAGCATTAATTAATAGTGAAAAAGATAAAGCAGAGCTATTGATGGTAGTAGACTTAGAGAGAAATGATTTTAGTAAGGTGTGTAAGCCACATACGGTAAAGGTCACTAAGTTATTTAAATTAGAAGAATATGCTACAGTGTTTCATCTTGTTTCAACAATAGAAGGAGAATTGAAGGATCAAATATCGGAAGTTAAATTTATAAGAGAGTGTTTTCCAGGGGGATCTATTACAGGTACTCCTAAAATAAGAGCTATGGAAATAATTGAAGAGTTAGAGATGTTAAAGAGAAATATTTATACAGGATGTATAGGATATTTTGATTTTAGGGGAAATTCTGATTTTAATATTGCTATAAGAACTATTATAAAGAAAGAGAATAAAGCTTACTTTGGTGTTGGTGGAGGAATAACTTATGATTCTATTGAAGAGGACGAATATGAGGAAACACTAGATAAAGCAAAAGCATTAATGAAGGTGTTATAGTGAGAAAAATAATTTTTAATGATGATAAGGCTTTAATAGATACTGGAATATTCTTTGGAAGAGGAGTATTTGAAACGATATTATTAAAAGGTAAACCACATTTTTTGAATGAGCATATTGAAAGATTAAATGATGGAATTACAAAGTTGTCTTTAGGAGACCATATAACTTCAGATATGGTTTTAGAAAAAATAAATGAGTACAAACTAGACAACTTAGCGTTAAAAATAGTTGTTACTGAGAAAAATATAATTTTTTCTACTAGAGAGATTAAATATAAAGCTGAAAATTATGAACAAGGATTTAAAGTTAAATTATCAAATAATATAAGAAATAGCAAATCATGTTTAACTTATATTAAATCTATTAATTATCTGGATAATTTATTAGAATATGAAAAGGCACAAAAAGAAGAATATAATGAGGTGCTTTTTTTAAATGAAAATAATAAGCTATCAGAAGGATCTACTACAAATGTTTTTATAGTTAAAGATAATAAAATTTACACGCCTTCTGAAAAATGTGGTTTATTAAGTGGTATTATAAGAAAATATGTAATAGATAATTTTAAAGTTTATGAAAAGGAAATATCTAAAGAAGAATTGCTAAATGCTGATGAAGTATTTCTAACTAATTCACTTGTAGGAGTAATTAAAGTTTCAGAAATCGAAGGTTGTAAATTTAGAAATAGAGTTGCAGAAAAAGTTAGAAAAGCTTATGAAGAGTATATAGGTGTTAGGGAGGAAAATTAAATGGATAGAGAAAAGATATTAGAAGGTGCTAGGCTTATATTAGAAGGTATAGGTGAGGATGTAAATAGAGAAGGGCTTTTAGAAACTCCAGATAGAATAGCTAGAATGTATGAAGAAATATTTGGAGGACTAGGGAAAGATGCAAAGGAGATTTTATCAAAAACTTTTGAAGTTGATAACGATGATCTTGTAATAGAAAAAGATATTACTTTCTTTTCTATGTGTGAGCATCACTTAGTACCTTTTTATGGAAAGGCGCATATAGCATATATACCAAATGGAAGAGTTGCAGGACTTTCAAAGCTTGCAAGAACTGTTGAGCTTTATTCTAAAAAACCACAGTTACAAGAAAGATTAACATCAGAAATAGCAGATGCTATAATGAATAATTTAAATGCTAAAGGAGCTATGGTTGTAATTGAAGGTGAGCATATGTGTATGACTATGAGAGGTGTTAAAAAACCTGGAGCTAGAACTATTACAACAACATATAGAGGCGTATTTAAAGAAGATTTAAACTTAAGAAAAGAAACACTTGGATTAATTAAGAGTTAGGGAGGTTGTTTTGAAAAAGGTAAATGATATTTTAAATAATACTTTATATAAAGAAAACTTAGAAAGACTTTTGAAGTATGAAGAAAAGAGAGAGTTTTGTAGACATGATTTAAAACATTTTATTGATATGGCTAGAATTGCATATATTATGGTTTTAGAAAAAGGATTACCATACTCTAAAGAGTTAATATATGCTATAGGTTTATTACATGATATAGGAAGAGTGAAGCAATACGAGGAAGGAATTCCTCATCATATCGCAAGTGTTGAGTTGAGTAAAGAAATATTAAAAAAAATAGATTTTACAGAAGAAGAGAAAAATATAATAATAAAATCTATCCAAAATCACCGTAAAGAGGCTGATGATGAACTAAGCTTAATAATATACAGAAGTGATAAACTTTCAAGAGAATGCTTTAACTGCAAGGCAATAAATGACTGCTATTGGAGTGACGAAAAGAAAAACTTAAAAATCAATTACTAACTAGTAACTCTTAATCATTAACTGTCAACTAAAGTAAAGGGGTTGTATTATGAAAATAGGAAATAAAGAATTTAATCTAGGAGAAAGAACATATATTATGGGAATTCTTAATGTAACACCAGATTCTTTCTCAGATGGTGGTAAATATAATGAAGTGGAAGAGGCAGTAAAGCATGCTAAAGAACTTGTAGATGCTGGAGCTGATATAATAGATATAGGTGGAGAGTCCACTAGACCAGGAGCTTTATATGTAACTGAAGATGAAGAAATAGAAAGAGTAGTGCCTATAATAAAAGCTATAAAGGAAAATTTAGATATAACAATATCTATTGATACATATAAGAGTAAAACAGCAGAAGCTGCAATAAAAGCAGGTGCTGATATAATAAATGATGTATGGGGATTTAAAAAAGATAAAGACATGGCAAAAGTTGCTGCAAAGTATAAAGTACCTTGTATATTGATGCATAATAGAGAAGAGAAGCCTTATAAAAATCTTATGGAAGATGTTTTAGAAGATTTAAAGGAAAGTATAAATCTTGCATTAGAAGCTGGAGTTAAAAATGAAAATATAATTTTAGATCCAGGAATAGGATTTGCTAAGACTTATGAAGAGAATCTTTCTGTTATGAATAATGTTGATAAACTTAAGGAGTTAGGATATCCAGTTCTTTTAGGTACATCTAGAAAGTCAATGATAGGATTAACATTAAATCTTCCGGTAAATGAAAGAGTAGAAGGAACAATAGCCACAACTGTAATTGGAATAATGAAGGGCTGCGAATTTATTAGAGTACATGATGTTCTTGAAAATAAGAGAGCGGCAGTTATGACTGATAAAATTATTAAGGCAAAGTAGGGTAAGATGATGGATAAAGTATATTTAAAAGATATTGAAATTTTTGCAAATCATGGAGTATTTAAAGAAGAAAAAGTATTAGGACAGAAGTTTATTCTTTCATTAGAGTTATCTTTAGATTTTAAGGAAAGTGCTGTTAGTAATGATTTAACTAAGTCGGTTCATTATGGAGAGCTTTGTCATAAGGTAGAAAAGCTTTTTCAAGAAGAGAGCTGTGATTTGATTGAAACTGTAGTAGATAAAATTGCAAAGTTTGTTTTGGAAGAATATAAAATTGTAAATGAAGTTAAAGTATTATTAAAAAAGCCATGGGCACCTATAAATAGACATTTAGATTATGCAGCTGTAGAAACTACAAGAAAGAGAAGCGTTGCTTATATAGCATTAGGAAGCAATATAGGAGATAAAAAGAAGTATATAGAAGATGCTATAGTTAAAATAGCAGAAATTAAACATGTTGAAGTTATAAAAGAAGCTGAAATAATAGATACAAAGCCATGGGGTTATGAAGAACAAGATGATTTTTTAAATACTGCAATAGGAGTTGAAACACTTCTAACACCTAAAGAGTTGATGAAAGAACTTTTAAGAATTGAAAAAGAGTTAGATAGAGTTAGAGAGTTAAGATGGGGACCTAGAACAATTGATCTAGATATAATACTTTTTGATGACATAGTTAGTAATGATGAATTTATAATAATACCTCATCCACAAATGCATCTAAGAGAATTTGTTTTAGAGCCACTAAATGAAATTGCTCCATATGCAATACATCCTTTAAAAAATAAGAGGATTTTTGAATTATTAAATGACTTAAAAAATAAAAAATAGGTGATACTAATTTTCGTAGTATCACCTATTAATATAATAATATAAAAATTAAATAACATGGTTTAGTTATTATCTCTTTGATGTGATTTATTTACTATATAAGAGCAAAATGAATAAAGGTTATTATAAGTTGAAACACCTTTCATAGATATTTTATCCTCTTCAAAATTTCCATCCCAAGGATAAAGGGTAATGGAAGAGGTATCATATACATTTATTATAAATTTTTCATGTGCAAATTCTATACAGAGTTCATATTTTGCTTTGTCAGTTGTTTCTAAGTCAGTTAGGTAATTATCATTATTTAAAGATTCGAAAAAGTTTAGAAGAATATCTTTATCTTCTTCATCTACAGTATAATATTTGTAGAAATCTGTATCAAATACCTTTAATGTAAAAGGTTCATTGATTTTTAAGTTTTTATATATTAAGCTTGAATAATAATAATCATTAGGTTTAGATTTAAAATTTAAGTATCTTGGATTATCAAACATACATCCTTGTAATGATAAAATAAGAATAGTTATTATAATAAATTTAAAGTATTTCATTTTTACCTCCATAATAAGTAGACTTATTAAAACTTATTCTTATATGTATTTATTTAGAACATATACTATTATTAAGGTAAAATTAATTTTAAATATAATTATAATTATGATAAAGGTAAAGGGTAATAACAACTGCTTTAAAAAATAAAAAATAACTCATATCTTGCAAAGATATAAAAATAATAGTATAATAGCATAGAAAATAAAATTTAGGATTGAGGTTGATGTAATGAATAGTACGTTTAAATCTATAATATTTACTGGAATAGGATTAGCTATATTTTTTGCAATATCTTGGTTATTCATTAGTATAGTACCATATCTATTAGTAGGTGGGTTAATAATATATATAGTAGTAAAGTTTAGAAAATACTTTAATAATAAAAATAAAGGTTCAAATAATCAAAATGGAACTGAAACAGTTTATGAAAGTTCTAATGTACAAGCAGATTATTATAACGAAAATGAAAAAGTTATAGATGTAGATTATAAAGAAATGGATTAGTGAGAATAATATTCTCACTTTTTTTATATTAATAAAACTTTCTTTTGTTAAATAATTATAAAAAAATATATACTACATAAAATATTATGGAAATCTATTTTATAAAACAAAGGAGAAAGTTATGGCACACAAAAATAATAAAAATTCAAAAGATAATAAAAAAGCTGGGAAAAAGACTAAAGCAGAACTAAAAGAAATGAAAGTAGAAACTGCTAATGAGATAGGGTATTCAAAAGAATCAAGAAAACTTGGAAGAGATAAACCAAGAAAACCAGAGGCACAAGCTTAAGGGATATTATCAGAATGGCAAATAGTAAATTGATTTATATTTACTATTTGTCATTTGTAATTATTTACACTTTGTTTATAGATTTTTGTTGAATTTTCTGTCATAATACATTATGTAAAGATTTATAAGGTAGGTTGATTAAAATGAGCAAATTTACAGTAAGTACAGTTATAGCATATCCATTAGAAGAAGTTTTTGATAATTTTATACAATTAGCTAAAGAACCTTTTAATAAATTTAATGAAGAAAATCCAATAGGGGCAAAGAGTAAAAGAGTTGCAAGAAAAACAAAAAGCGGAGATATTTATATGGAAACATCCGTTACAGATTATATAAAAAATGAGGTTTATGAAACAAGAACTATGTTTCTTAGCTCTAAGTATACAGGAAGATATGAATTTAAAGATGCTGGAGATGATTGTACAGAGATAATATTAACTGAAAGTCAAGATCTTTATGGAATTATGAATAAGATTGGATTTGTATTTCAATCATTAACAGCTAAGAAAAAGATTAAAAAGAAGCTTGATAATACAATAAATGCGTTAGAAGATAAAATAATAAAAGAAAGAAATAAAAGCGAAAATAAAAAAGTAAAATAGAGTTAACTTATTAAAATACCCTGTCTAAATGTGAGACAGGGTATTTTATATTTAAGAAGCTGAAGAGTCATTTTTCGTTAATTCTTAATTTTTAACTATTAATTAACTGATTAAAACGCCCAATTTCCATTTTTAAAAACTTGTATAACTTCACCAGATTCAGTTAATCCTGTAATAGATAAATCTTCTGTTCCAATCATAAAATCAACGTGAATATTAGATTCATTAGTTCCTCTTTCTTCTAACTCTTCTTTAGTTAAAGTGTCAGCATCTTTAAAGCAAGGATATGCTTTACCAAAAGCAAGATGGCATGCTGCATTTTCATCAAATAATGTATTGTAGAATATTAGGTTAGAATTTGAAATAGGTGAATCATAAGGAACAAGGGCAACTTCACCTAAGTATTTAGCTCCTTCATCACTATCTAACATTTGTTTTAATACTTCATATCCCTCTTCGGCAGTAAAATCTATAACTTTACCATCTTTAAAAGTAATAGAGAAATTATCTATTAAATTACCACCATAGCTTAAAGGCTTAGAAGAGTAAACTATACCATTAACACCATCTTTCTTTGGAAGAGTAAAAGCTTCTTCTGTAGGTATGTTTGCATTAAAGCCAATTCCTGAAGCACTTTCTTCTAATCCGCCAGCCCATGTATGGTTATAAGGTAGTTCTACAGTTAAATTAGTTCCTTTAGAATTAGTTAAAGTAAGGCTTTTAAAATTCTTTGAATTTAAGAAATCAAGATTCTTTTTAAGTTCAGCATTATGTTCATCCCAAGCTTTTATTGGATCTTCAGTAGTTACTCTACTAGCATCTAATATAGCTTTAAATAATTTTTCAAAAGCTTCATCATCTGATAAGTTAGGGAATACTTTTTTAGCCCATGGCATTGTTGGGTAAGATAATACACACCAACGATTTTTATTACTCATAGAGTTTTCATAGTATTCCTTTAAAGCAAGACTTCTAGCTTTCTGATGAGCACCTATTTTATCTACAGAAATCCCTTTTAATCCATCAGGATCATTAGCAGAAATAGAAATAAAACAAGCACCAATTCTTGAATAGTAGTTATAGCTTTCACCAAACCATTCAGGAACATTAGAAATAGTTTCAATAGAGCTATTTTCAAGCTTAATCTTAGTAAGTTGTTGGTCGCCATAGTGAACTACTACATCTTTAGCACCTGATTTGTAAGCTTCTTCAGTTATCAGTCTAGCAAATTCAGCAGTTTCTATTGGTGAATTTATTACAAGGGTATCACCATTTTGAATATTTACTCCAGTTTTAACTGCAAGTTTTGCGTATTTTCTTAATAAATCATTATTCATAGTGTGTCCTCCTAAATTTTAGTAATTTATTTATTATTATATCATAGTTAAATAGAAATAATAAAATTTTACGAATTTACATAAAAAATTATTGTTAATCAGTTTATTACCTTGTAAGAATTGATTATTATAAATATAATAATTACTACAAGAATAGTAAAGAGGAGAAAGCAAATGAAAAATTTATTAGTGAATTTAGTTGATAAAAATAAAAAATATACAGAAGAAGGGCTAGTAGCTTCATATATACCAGCGCTTTTAAAGGCAAATAAGGATGATTTAGGAATATGTGTTGTAGATATTAAAAATAACGAGGAATACTGGGCTGGAGAAAGTAATGTGAAATTCACTATCCAAAGTATTTCTAAGGTTGTAGGACTTATCATAGCACTTAGTGATAATGGCAAAGATGCAGTATTTAAAAAAGTTAATGTTGAACCAACTGGGATGGGCTTTAATAGTATAGTAAATCTTGAAATTAGAGATGAAAAGCCGTATAATCCTATGATTAATGCAGGAGCTATTGTTACAACATCTTTAATATATGGTGAAACAGAGGAAAGAAAGCTTGAAAGAATTTTAAATTTTATTAGAAGAGCTACAAACAATGAAGATATAAATATAAATCAAGAAATTTATGAAAGTGAAAAGAAAACAGGAGATAGAAATAGATCTTTAGCCTACTTTATGAAGAGCAATGGAATATTAGAAGGTGACGTAGAGGAAGTATTAGATCTGTATTTCAAACAATGTTCTATAGAGGTTACAGCTAGGGATTTAGCAAGATTTGGAGCTGTTATAGCTAATGATGGTATAACTCCATGGAGCAATGAGGTTCTAATGTCTAGAGAAGTATGTAGAATAGTAAAAACTATTATGGTTACATGTGGTATGTATGATGCCTCAGGAGAGTTTGCAGTTCAAGTTGGAGTACCAGCTAAGTCAGGAGTTGGTGGAGGAATACTAGCTTCAGTTCCTAGAAGATTTGGAATAGGTATATATGGACCATCACTTGATAAAAAGGGTAACAGTATTGGTGGAATACGTATACTAAAAGAATTATCAGAAGAACTACAATTAAGTATATTTTAAAATATAGTTTTAAATTATTTGTTATGGATATCATTAGTAAATATAATAAAAAAATAGTATAATGAATCTTATAAATAAGAAACTACTGGAGGAAGATATGGAAAGATTACTGATTTTAGATTCAAACAGTTTAATGAATAGAGCATTTTATGCCATACCACCATTAACTACTACAGAAGGTGTTCATACCAATGCTGTTTACGGATTTACAAATATGTTATTTAAAATGAAAGAAGAGATAAAGCCTGATTATATAGTTGCTGCTTTTGATAGAAAAGCTCCAACATTTAGACATAAGGAATATGAAGAGTATAAAGCGGGTAGAAAGAAGATGCCTCCAGAGCTAGGGGAACAGTTCCCTATAATTAAAGAAGTACTTAATCTATTAGCAGTAAATATTTATGAGATAGATGGATTTGAAGCAGATGATATTATAGGAACTTTAGCAAAGTTTGCTGAGAAAAATAATATAGAAGTATTTATAGTAACAGGGGATAGAGATGCTCTTCAATTAGCTACTAATAACATAAAAGTTGTAATAACTAAGAAAGGTGTTACTGAAACAGCTGTATATGATGAAAAAGCTTTTATAGATGAATTTGGAGTAACGCCTACTCAATACATAGATGTTAAAGGTCTTATGGGTGATAAGTCAGATAATATACCAGGAGTACCAGGGGTAGGAGAGAAGACTGCTTTTAAGCTTATAGCAACTTATGGATCTATGGAAGGAGTACTTTCTAATATAGATGAAATTAGTGGTAAGAAGTTAAAGGAAAACTTAGAAACATATAGTGAGCAAGCGATTTTTAGTAAAAAGTTAGCTACTATAATGACAGAGGTTCCTATAGAGTTTGATTTAGATGATATAAAGAGTCAAGACTCATATAATAGGGAAGAACTTAAAAAAATGTTCTTTAAACTTCAAATGAAATCATTACTTGCTAAACTACCAGGTGATGATATTGAAGGTGAATCAGAAGAAGAAAAAATAGAGATAACTGAAGTAAATAATGTAGAATTATTAAAGAGTATTTTAAAGGAAGAAAAAGAGATTGCTTTTATTAGTTATAAATTAAATGACGGTAATATTTATTCTAAAATGGAATTAGATAAAATATATTTAAGTTATGGTGAAAAAACGTATCTTATTGATATGAAGTTGATTTCTATGGAGAATCCTGAAGAATCTACTAGGTTGTTAAAGAATTTTATGGAAAATGATAAGATAACTAAAGTAATACATGATGGTAAAAATCTTGTAACAACATTAACTAAACTTGGAATAGATATTAAAGAATATATCTTTGATACTGCAATAGCTGCATATTTAATAGATTCAGCTAGAAGTGAATATCCATTAGTAACTTTAATTAATGAGTATTTAGGGAAAGAAGTTAAAGGTGAAGGAGATACTTTAGTCTGTACTGCAGTATCTAATATGAAAGAACTATATTCTTATTTAAAAGAAAGAATTTCGAAAGAAGATATGGATGAGCTTTATTATGATGTTGAACATCCATTAATATTTATTCTTTCTAGTATGGAAGCTGTTGGATTTAAGGTTAATAGAGAAAAACTTGATGAACTTGCTATTAAATTTAAAGAGGAGATAGCAAGAACTGAAAAAGAGATATTTGAACTCTGTGAAGAGGAGTTTAATATTAACTCACCAAAGCAACTAGGTAAAATTCTTTTTGAAAAATTAGATTTACCTGTGATTAAGAAAACAAAAACTGGTTATTCAACTAATGCAGAAGTTTTAGAAAAGCTAATGGATAAGCATGAAGTTATTCCAAAGATAATTTACTATAGACAAATAACAAAGTTAAACTCTACATATGTAGAAGGCTTAAAAAATGTAATAGATCAAGATGGAGCTATACATTCAAGCTTCAATCAAACTGTTACAACAACAGGTAGACTTTCAAGTACAGAACCTAACCTTCAAAATATACCTGTTAAATATGAGATGGGAAGAGAGATAAGAAAGGTATTTATTCCTAAGGAAGATACAGATGTTTTATTATCTTGCGACTATTCTCAAATAGAACTTAGAGTACTTGCTCATATGTCTGGTGATCAAAATATGATAGATGCATTTAATCATCACTCAGATATTCATACAAAGACTGCATCAGAAGTATTTAAAGTACCAGTTGAGGAAGTTACATCACTTATGAGAAGTAGAGCTAAGGCTGTAAACTTTGGAATAGTTTATGGAATAAGTGATTTTAGTCTTTCACAAGATTTAAAAATAACTAAAAAAGAAGCATCAGAATATATGGAGATATATTTTGATAGATATCCAAAGATAAAAGGTTATTTAGAAAGTGCTAAAGAAGAAGCTAAAGAAAAAGGGTATGTTCTAACTATCTTAAATAGAAGAAGATTTATACCGGAAATTAAATCTTCTAATAAAATTGTTAAAGCTTTAGGTGAAAGATTAGCTATGAATGCTCCAATTCAAGGTAGTGCTGCAGATATTATAAAGCTAGCTATGGTTAAGGTTTATAATAGAATAAAGAAAGAGAATTTAGATAGTGAAATAATATTACAAGTACACGATGAACTTATTTTAAATGTTAAAGAAAATGAGTTAGAAGTAGTTAAAGCTTTAGTAAAAGAAGAGATGGAAAATGTACTTAAGATGGCTGTTACTTTAGAGGTAGATACTAATATAGGAAATACATGGTATGAAGCTAAATAGGGGGTAAATATGATTAAGATAGGATTAACAGGTGGTATTGGCTCTGGGAAGAGTACTGTATCTGCAATGCTAAAAGAAGCTGGTTTTCCTATAATTGATGCAGATATTATAGCTAAAAGCGTTTTAGAAAAATATCCTGAGATTTTAGAGAAAGTAAAGATAGACTTTGGAGTTGGGTTTTTCGATTGGAGAGGCCAATTCCGTCGTAAAGAATTTGGAAATCATATATTTAGATTTCCTAAACAAAGAATTAAGTATGAGGCTTTGATTCTACCTTATATAATAAGAGAAATAGAAGATGAATTAAAAGAATTAGAGAAAAAAGGCGAAAAAAAGGTAATAGTTGATGCACCTACTTTAATAGAAAATGATTTGCATAAAGAGATGGATTATGTTATTTTAGTTTGGGTAGATTCAAATACACAACTTCAAAGAGTGAGAAGTAGAGATTCTTTATCTAGAGAAGATGCTATAAATAGAATAAATGCACAAATGCCTTTAGAGAGAAAGAAAGATTTTGCTAATATTATTATTGAAAATAATGATACTTTACTGAAGACTAAGGTGCAGGTTGAATCACTTATAGAGTTTTTAAAAGCAATATAAAGTAGGGATATAAAATGGATTATAAAAAATTATTAGTGGTAGTTTTAGTTGCAGTAACGATGTTTTTTATAACAAGATGTGGAGTGAAGAATTTTTTCTTTCCATACAAATATAAAGAATATGTAGATAAATATAGTGTGGAATACGGTGTAGATCCGTTATTGGTGCTATCGGTAATTAAAGGAGAAAGTAATTTTGAGCCTAAAGCAGAATCGAATAGAGGAGCTAAAGGATTAATGCAGATTATGGATAGTACTGGTGAATGGGTTGCAGAAGAAATTGGGGTAGAAGATTTTACTCCGGATATGCTTTTTGATGAAGAAATAAATATAAGATTTGGATGTTGGTATCTTAAAAATCTTGAAGGTGAATTTGGGAGTTTAGACCTTATTTTAGCTGCATATAATGCAGGAAGCGGTCATGTAACTAAATGGCTTAAAGATGAAAGATATTCACCTGATGGGGATGTATTAACGTATATACCATTTGCTGAAACAAAAAAGTATGTTGATAAGGTTAAAATAAATTATAATGTCTACAAATATTTTTATAGAAAAAATAAATATTAACTAATATTTATTAAGGCAGACAACAGTCTGTCTTTTTCTTTTATGTAAAGCATAGATGGTTTTTATATATTATGAAATAGTTTTGTAGTAATAGCAAATAATGTTTTATAAAAAGTGGTTAATATTGACATATAGAATTTAAGGTGATAGCATTTTATTTAAAAGATATGTTAAATGGAGGTAAAAATGGATAATATAGGCGGAATAATTGTAGCGGCTGGAAATACAAGTTATAAAGTATCTCCTTTGCTTAAAATTGGTTCTATTTCAATAATAAAAAGGTTAGTTTTAACTTTTCAGCAAGCTGGTATTTCTCCTATTGTTGTTATAACAGGTTTTCAGTCTGTTGAAATTGAACAACATCTTGTAGATTATGGAGTAGTATTTTTGAGAAATGAAAAATTTGAGAATTCAGATAAATTATATTCTGCAAAGATTGGGCTTGATTTTTTAAAGGATAAGTGTAAAAAAGTTGTTTTTACACCTGTTACAGTTCCTATGTATAATTATAATACGATAAAAAATCTTATTGAAATGGACAAGGAGTTGGTTATTCCATCATACCAAGGTCGTACAGGGCATCCACTTCTTTTGGATTGCTCGCTTATACCTAAAATACTTGCATATGATGGTAAGGAGGGTATGAGAGGAGCAATAAAAGAGCTAATCACAGAAAAAGATTACTTAGAAGTAAATGATGAGGGAATTTTATTAGATGTAGAAAGAATTGAAAGGATAGATGAACTTGTACATTTACATAATGAAGAACTTTTACATCCGTTTATTAGGATAAGCATAGAAAAGGAATTTGCTTTTTTTAACTCTAGGGCAAAGCTTTTACTTATACTTATAGAAGAGACACAGTCAGTAAAAGGTGCATGTAAATATATGGCTCTTTCATGTGGCAAAGCTTGGAGTATGATTAATGAAATGGAAGAAGCATTAGGATATAGTGTTGTGGAAAGAAGACATGGTGGAAGACGTGGAGGAAAGACAGTCTTATCACAGAAAGGAAAAGAGTTTTTAAAGAAGTATGAAAAATATGAAAAAGATATAAAGGAATATGCAGTAAGTCATTTTTATAATATTTTTCAAGAATCTAGATAAAATTAAATGAAACAACATCAAGTTCTTTTAAGGAAGAATTTGATGTTGTTTTTTTATTTTTTTATAATAAAAATAAAGAAATGGAAAAACATGGGAGGGGAATATGTATACTATAAATGTAAATGGGAAAGATTATACAACCACTGAAGATAAGAAATTATTATCGTTTTTAAGAGATGATTTAAGATTTACTTCAGTAAAAGATGGGTGTAGTGAAGGAGCTTGTGGTACCTGTACAGTTTTGGTTGATGGTAAAAAATTTAAGGCATGTGTGCAAAAGGTTTCAAAATTTGAAGGCAAAAAGATAATAACAGTTGAAGGTCTCACAGAAAGAGAAAAAAGCGTTTATGAACATTGTTTTGCAGAGGCTGGTGCTGTTCAGTGTGGCTTCTGTATTCCTGGAATGGTTATTGCTGCAAAATCACTTTTAGATATCAATAACAATCCAAGTTTAGATGAAGTCAAAAAAGCTATAAGAGGAAATATATGTCGTTGTACAGGTTATAAAAAAATTGAAGAAGCAATTTTAATGGCTGCAAAATTTTTTAGAGAAAATCTTGAAATACCTGAAGAGCCAAAAGAATTACACATGAATCAAAGATATAAAAGACCTGATGTTGCTGAAAAAGTTAATGGAACAGGTAAATTTGTAGATGACCTTTATTTGCCGGGGATGATTTATGCTAAAGCTGTACGTTCAAAATATCCAAGAGCAATGGTAAATAAAATTGATATTAGTAAAGCTCTAGAACATCAAGATTGTGTAAGGATTTTATTAAAAAAAGATGTTCCAGATAATGTTATAGGGCATATGAAAAAAGATTGGGATGTTATGATTGGTGAAGGTGAAATAACAAGATATGTTGGTGATTGTATTGCTCTTGTTGCTACAAATCATAAGGAGACTTTAGATGAAGTATGTAGTTTAGTTGAAGTAGATTATACAGAACTTACACCTATTACTTCACCACAAGATGCACTTCGTGGAGATGCACCACTAATTCATAAAGATGGAAATATTATGGCAAGAGCTAGTCTTGTTAGAGGAAATGCAGATGAAGCAATAAAAAATTCTAAATATGTTGTAACTAGGAAGTATAAAACACCACATCAAGAGCATGGATTTATGGAGCCAGAGTGTGCTATTGCTGCACCAGAAGGTGATGATGGTATTCTTCTATATTCAGGGGGACAATCTGTATATGATGAACAACGAGAAATTGCTATGATGCTTAAAATTCCAAAAGAAAAAGTTCATTGCCATACACAACTTGTTGGTGGTGGATTCGGAGGTAAAGAAGATATGAGTGTTCAGCACTTAGCAGCACTTATGGCTTGGCATACAAAGAAACCTGTTAAGGTTAAATTTTCAAGACAAGAAAGTCTAGCATACCATACAAAACGACATCCGATGGAAATAGAATTTACAACAGCTTGTGATGAAAACGGTATATTAACAGGGATGAAAGCTGTTATTATTGCAGATACAGGTGCATATGCTTCACTTGGAGGTCCTGTATTGCAGAGAGCTTGTACTCATGCTGCTGGACCATATAATTATCAAAATGTTGATATTCTTGGAATGTCTGTATATACAAACAATATGGTTTCAGGTGCTTTCCGTGGTTTTGGTGCAGCACAAAGTTGCTTTGCGATGGAAAATAACTTAAATATCCTTGCAGAAGAAGTTGGTATTTCCCCTTGGGAAATTCGTTATCGTAATGCAATTCGTCCAGGACAAATATTGCCAAATGGACAAATTGCCGATGAAAGTGTTGGTCTTGTTGAATGCTTAGAAGCTGTAAAAGATATTTATGAATCAAATCCATATGCAGGTATTGCAGTAGGATGGAAAAATAGTGGTAAAGGGGTAGGGATTATAGATTCAGGTAGATGTAAGCTTCTTATTAAAGATGGGAAGGTGCACGTGCTAACTTCTGCTGCATGTATGGGGCAAGGAATTGCTATCATGTGTAAAACTATGCTTTGTGAGGCAACAGGTTTAGAACCACAGATAGTAATTCATGAATCAGCTGATACAATCAAAACTCCTGATTCTGGAACTAGTACAGCATCAAGACAAACTGTTGTTACTGGTGAAGCAGTTAAACGTGCTTCTATGAAACTAAAAGAAGATTTAGATAAAGGATTAACACTTAATGAGCTAGAAGGTAAAGAATATTTTGGTGAATACCATCCAATGACAGATGGATTAACATCAACAAAAGAATTCCCTGTTCGCCATGTAAGTTATAGTTATGGTGTACAAGTAGTAATATTAAATGAAAAAGGCAAAGTAGAAAAGGTTGTTGCAGCATATGATGTAGGAACACCTGTTAATATTCAAGCAGTCGAAGGTCAAATTGAAGGCGGTATGGTAATGGGGCTTGGATATGCACTAACAGAAGAATTTAAATGTGAAGATGGTTATTGTAAAACAAAACTTGGAACTCTTGGGTTGATGCGCTCAACAGAAACTCCAGAATTAGAAGTTAAACTTGTCAAAGGACCGGGAGAAATACCACTTTCATTTGGAGCAAAAGGTTGTGGAGAACTTTGTATGATACCAACTGGTGCTGCTTGTTCACACGCGTACTATCGTCTAGATGGAAAGCTAAGGACATCTATGCCATTAAGAGAAACTTATTATAAAAAATAATAATAAAAAGCCTAGTAAAGCAATAAATAGTAATATGTGAAATAAATATTTATAGAACTATATTACTAGGGAGCTAATTAAAAAATAATTAAAAGGAGAGATGTAAATGGAGAAGATTAGTGAGTCAGTTATAAAAAAAGACCACAGTGCAAAAATAAAAGGCGAAGCTCTTTATGTTGGTGATTATGATAATAGCGATATTTTATTTGGGAAAATGCTTCGTTCTAAAAAAGCAAAAGCAAGACTAGTCAATGTAAAATTGCCACTATTACCACATGGATATTATTATGTTGATAAGACGGATATACCTGGAGATAATAATGTAAATATTGTTATGGATGATACACCTGTTTATGCTCGTGAAACAGTAGAATATATTGGTGAACCTATTGGTATGGTTTGTGGACCTGATAGTACTGAAGTAGAAAGAATTATATCAGAAATCGAGGTTGAGTATGAAGATTTAGCTCCAGTATTAAAAATAGAAGATTTTGATACAGTTTTCTTTGATTATGAATATGGTAAAGGTGATATTGATAAAGCTTTCAAGGAAGCTGATAAAATTTACGAAGAGGTTTTTGAAACAGGTTATCAAGATCAAACATATCTTGAGACCCAAGGTATGATGGCTGAAGTAATGGATGATGGTAAAGTATTTGTTCATGGATCAATGCAATGTCCTTATTATGTTAAAGGTGCCATAATGAGAGCTTTAAACCTTGGACCAGATAAAGTACGTATCGCACAAGATGTTACAGGTGGAGGTTTTGGCGGAAAAGAAGCATTCCCATCAATTCTTGGATGTCAAGTTGCAGTGGCAGCTGTTAAAACAGGTAAAAAAGTAAGATGTATTTTTGAGCGTAGGGAAGACTTAGAATTTACATCAAAACGTCATCCATCAAGAAACACATATAAAGTAGCTGTTAAAGATAGCAAAGTAACGGCAATGGATATAGATGTTATGTTTAATAGTGGTGCTTATACAACATTATCTGCAGTTGTATTACAACGTGGAATCATATGTGCAAATGGTATATATAATATTCCAAATCTACATGTTAGGGGTAGAGCAGTAAAAACCAATACAACTCCAAGCGGAGCTTATCGTGGATTTGGAGCACCACAAACTTTCTTTTCAGTTGAAATGATGATGAACCACGTTGCAAAAGATTTAGGTATAGATACTCTTAAATTCAAAGAAGAACATCTGGTGAAACAAGGAGATTCTACATCAACATCAGGTGAATATCATTTCCCTGTACCAATTCCAGCTATGATTGATAGGGTAGATAAAGCTTGTGATTATAGAAGAAAGCATAGTGAATATGCTAAAGACCAGACAGGAAGATATCGTAAAGGTATTGGTATGTCAATGTATTTCCACGGTGCAGGATTTACAGGATCAGGAGAAAGAGATCATATTAAAGCTGTTGCGAAGCTTCATAAATTTTCAGATGGAACAGTTCAAATTCTTGCTTCAAACGCTGATATAGGACAAGGATTAAGAACAACATTCCCTAAAATAGTTGCAAAAGAGTTAAATCTTCCTTTAGAGAAAGTTTTCTATGAGTATCCAGATACAGATGTTGTTCCAGATTCAGGTCCAACAGTTGCATCAAGAAGCTTAATGACAGTAGGAGAACTTTTACGTAGGGCGGCAATTAAACTAAGAAAAGAATGGGTTGATGGCGAAGACCAAATTGTTGAAGAAAGATTTGTTGAGCCAGATTTTATGATTCCATTTTATTTGGATAAATTCCAAGGGGATGCTTATCCGACGTATTCCTGGGCTGTTAATGCTATAGAAGTTGAAATTGACACATACACAGGACTTTCAAAAATATTAGGAGCTTATGGATGTTTTGATGTTGGGACACCTATGGACTACAATATTGTAGTAGGCCAAATGGAAGGTGGATTTTTACAAGGAATTGGTTATGCTTCTACAGAATATATGGTATCTGACGACAAAGGTAGAATTCGTAATAATTCATTCTCTGATTATATTATTCCAACAGCTGTTGATGTTCCAAATCTTTATGTTGATATGTTTGTTGATGAAAAATATCCATTTGGACCTTATGGTGCAAAAGGGGCTGGAGAATTGCCACTAGTTGGAGCTCCAGGTGCCTATGTTGAAGCTGTTGAACAAGCCTTAGGAAGAAATGTAAGGTTGAATCATGCACCATTTACTGCAGAGGATACAATGAAAGTTTTGATGGGAGAGATGGAATAGATGAGTAATAATATAAAATTTAACTTGAATGGTAAGGATGTTATTTATGATGGAAATGCATCAGATAGACTATTAGATATTCTTCGTGAATATTATAAACTTACTGGTGTTAAATGCGGTTGTAAAGAAGGGGAATGTGGAGCATGCTCAATTTTAATGGATGGAGAATTGGTAAATTCTTGTACAGTTGCTATGGGAAGATGTGAAGGAAGTAAAATTGTTACAATTGAAGGCTTCCGCGAAACAGAACGTTTTAAGGTTATTGATAAGGCATATGCATCTGTATCAGCAGTTCAATGTGGATATTGTATTCCTGGAATGGTACTTGCTACAGAAGCTATACTATCAAAAACACCTCATCCAACAATAGAACAAATTCGTGAAGGTATTTCTGGAAATCTATGTAGATGTACAGGATATAACGCTATTGTTAAAGCAATTAAGGTTGCATCAGAGGAGGGGAATGGATTATGGTAAATGGTTTTATGGCGACTTCTCTTAAAGAAGCCTTAGAAATTCGTTCATCTGAAAATGTTACTCCTTATTGTGGTGGCACAGACCTTATGATTGAGAATAAAGAAGGTGCAACCTATCTTTTTTTGAATAAAGTGCCTGAAATGAAAAAGATAGTTGAAGATAATGATTATATAAGAATAGGTGCAGCATGTACCTTTACTGAAGTTTTAAATTCAAGTATTGTTCCGAAGCTTATGAAGGAAGCAGTTTCAAGAATTGCAGCACCTGCAATTAGAAATATTGGAACAATGGGGGGAAACATTGGAAATGGTTCTGCTAAAGCAGACTCTGTACTGATTGAGTATGTTTCAGATGCAAAAGTTGTTGTTGCATCAAAAGATAGAAGTAGAATTGCTCCTATAGATGAATTTTATAAGGGTAGAAAACAACTTGATTTAAAA
The DNA here is from genome assembly GCF_021044725.1 of Clostridium sp. NSJ-145. Classification (NCBI taxonomy): domain Bacteria; kingdom Bacillati; phylum Bacillota; class Clostridia; order Eubacteriales; family Clostridiaceae; genus Clostridium; species Clostridium sp. NSJ-145. The sequence continues at coordinate 284,787 of NZ_JAJNOS010000001.1, read as the reverse complement.
AAAGATGAGCTAATAGTAGAGATTCTTTTACCTAAAACAGGGCTTGATAATTATTACTATAAAAAAGTTGGAGCAAGAAATGCCCTTGCTATTTCAAGGGTTTCCTTTGCAGGTATTATAAAAATGGATGGTGATATTATAAAAGATATAGCCATTGCATTTGGAGCTATTTCTGGTACTGTTTTAAGGTTTAAAGAAGTTGAAAAATTGTTTGTTGGAAAAACGTTATTTGAAGCAAAAGGAATGAAGGACAAATTTATAAGTGAATATGAGAAAAAAATAGTCCCAACGAAGGGACGTGTTTCTTCAGAATATAGAAAAGCTGTATGCTTAAATCTTCTTAAGGATTTCTTAACAGAAAAAGGAATATAAAATATTATAAACTCTATGATATAAGAAATCTTGAGTAAAAGGAAGTTGTATTGAGATAACTCACTAAATTTGTATTCTGAATATATTGTAAATCAGAGTTAGATTTTTTTAGTGATGCTTTACTTAAACTATCAATACAACTTCCAAAATTTATAAAAGTAATTTTGCAAGGTAAAGTAGAAGTAATTTCTTTAGCTGTTTCATAAGCTGATTTCATATAATTTATATATTCATTATCAGTTGTTGCATTACAGATAAAGAAAACACCACGAACAGCAATAGCATCTGCATTTTTTAGTGCTAAAGAAAGTTTTGAAAGATTTTCTTTGCAAAATGTAGAATTATTATCAAGAGAAAAACTAATAGCAATTGATTCTAGGAATCTTTTTTTATTTAATTCTTTTGAAATAGAATTAATTTTTTCCAATTGATAAAAATCACTTACAACATAACGACATTTTCCAAATATAGAGCGAATTTCGTCATCAGATTGTGCATTTACAATATAGTACAGATCGTCACGAGAAACTCCTTCGTTGTAAGCAGTGAGTATATCTTCTGTAATATTTGTTTTTATAGCACATTTTAATTCTTTTAATTTTTTTATATCACTTTGATTAATATTATTTGATGTATAGATATAATAATAGTTTTCTAAGGTACTAGACAGAGTATTTACTTGTTTTATAAAGTTAACTAATTTGTTCATTAAAATCCCACTTTCAATTTAAAACATTATAAGAAAATTTTAACATAGCAAAAGGGTATTGCAAGTTATTTTAAATAAGAATTTGTTTGTATAGGAGAGTTATAAATGAAGGTTAATGGATTAATTCTTGCTGCAGGAATGTCAAGTAGAATGGGAGACTTTAAACCGTTAATGAAAATAAATAATAAAACGATGATAGAGCGAAGTATAGATAGCATGTTGATGGGGGGAAGTTATAGTGTCACTCTTGTTTTGGGATATCAAGGTGAAAGAATAGAAAGATTACTGAAGAGAAAGGGATATTTAGAGAAAAATGTTATACTTGTTTACAATAAAAATTATGAAGTAACTAATATGATTGATTCAGTTAAAATTGGTATTAGTAATATTGGTGAGTGTGATGCTTTTTATTTATTGCCTGGAGATATGCCAGCAATAAAGGCAAATACATTTATTAAAGTGAGAGAGGCTATGGATAGGACTAGAGCAAAAGCTGTATTTCCAACAATGGATGGATATAAAAAACATCCACCGCTTATTTCAATTGGACTTATTAAGGATATATTAGAATTTAATTCTGATGGGGGATTAAGAGAGATGTGGAAAGAGCTTGATAGTGAAATAATTACTGTTCCAGTTGATGATTTAGGATGCAATTTAGATGTTGATACTAAAAGTCAGTATATAAATGTATGTAAGTATATGACTACATAGAATTATATGGTTGAATAATAATTATCATAATTTATTATATATAAAAGCATCATATTTTATAATGATGCTTTTTATATTAATAGATTAACTTAAATATTAAATATGTTTTATAAGTAAATTGAAATAGTAATTAATGATAAGTAATTATTAGTTGAATACAGCGGTTACCCATTCATTAGTTTGATGCTTTTCTAAAAGAGTAAAGCCATACTTTTCAACATTAGATTTTACCTCTTCAAAGCTCCATTCCACAAGACCTGACACTAATAAGTTTCCACCATGGTTTAGATGAGATTTTATAAAATTCATGAACATTTTAGTTTCTTCTCCACCTATATTTATAAAAATCCAATCAAATTTATCCTGTATTAATGAAGTATTATCTAATATATTACCAACTATAGTAGTTATATTTGTAAGATTATTTAAAGAAGCGTTAAGCTCAACTTCATCTCGTACATCACGAATATCTACAGCTGTTACAGATGATGCACCGGCAATTGAGGAAGCTATAGAAAGAATCCCTGATCCAGTACCAATATCAAGCACAGATTTATTTTTTAAATTTAATTTATTAAGTAGTAATCTTAATATATCTTGAGTTGTTTCGTGAAGTCCAGTACCAAAAGCTCCTTGAGAAATAAAATTTATTTTTTTCTTATGGTCAAAGTTTTCTTCAGGGCCAGCAATAACCCATGTATCGTCTAAGTGTATTATAGGAGACTCAAAAGTAGTATAATCGTTAGTATTTTCTTCAACATTGATATAATCAATCTTTAAAATGTTTTTTAGAGTAATTAAAAATTCATCTAATAATTCTTTAGATTCTTCAAAAGCTACCTTTAGAATTATATCTTCATCATCCTTTTCTAAATAGCCGTATCCATAATCATCTGTAGTTATTTCCAAAGGGTTTTCATAAAATACATTGTATATATCATTTATTGCTAAAGTTTCAATTGTAGAGTCTAATAAAGCGTATGGAAGCTTATATGAAATTATAAACATAATATCATCCTTTCAAGTAATTATTTTATCTTTTGTTTATTAGAGTTAGTATTTTTCTTCTTAAATTTTGAATTATTTTTAGAAGTATTTCTTTTTTTTGATGAAACTACAGATTTAGAAGATTTATTCTTAGCTTTATTTTTGCTTTTAGAAAAATTATTTTGTTTTGTAGAATCTTTTTCAGTTGTTTTTTCTTTCGATAATGTAGAGCTTTTTATTTCTACCGGTTTTTTAGCTACAGAATATCCGAATTTTCCAAGAGGATATTTATCCATCTTGTAATATTCTCCGTGACAATATGTAATTAAATCAGCTTCTTCAAAGTGAATCTTACCCTTATCATCCATAAGACTTTCATCTACGTGGGATCCAACAACATCAGCGATAAATAAATCATGAGTACCTAAAGGAATAATACTTTTAACTTTACATTCTATCGATATAGGACACTCATCTATATAAGGAACGTTTATATTAGTTCCTTCTTTCATAGTAAAGTTCATTTCTTTAATTTTATCGAATTTTCTACCAGGTCTAACTCCACAGTAATCTACAGCTTTTGTCATTTTTGAAGTAGGAAGATTTACTGTAAATTCCATAGTTTCTTTTATATATTCATAGGAAAGACGTTCTGGTCTTACTGAAATTGAAAGCATTGGAGGTTTAGTACAAACTGTTCCTGTCCAAGCTACAGTAAAGACATTTTCCTTTCCTTCTTTGTTTCTTGAAGTTATCAAGACTACTGGAACAGGGTTTAAGATAACACTGCCTTTAAAGTCTACTTTTTTAGTCATATTAAATTCACACCTTTTTTAAAATTATCTTAAAGATTATAACATAATAATTAACGATTAAAAAAGAAAAATAAATAATTTAGTATAAACTAGATATATTATGTATAGATTTTTAATTATTAATAAAAAACGACTGCTTAAGCAGCCGTTTTTCTATCTGTAGTATCTATTTCTTCTATTTTTTCTACTTGATTTTCTTATTAAATTAACTATTATAACAATTAATACGATAGCAATTATAGTACCTATTATTACAGCTGCATAAACAGGCAAGTTAGCTTTGAATATTTGGCCTGTAGTTAAAGCAATAGTTCCTTTAACAGTTTCAGTAAAATGTCCTATTGAGAAAGTTAAATCAACAGAGTTATTAGATGCAACCTTCCAAGCATCGGCGTTTGTATTAGATAGAGAAAGGTTTGCATTTGTATCATTAAAATCATTTTTATAGTATTCTACATCTTGAGCTAATATAACTGGCGCAGTTATTGTTTTTGTTGGCCCAAAGAATTTAAATAGTTTGTAGCTTAAATCTACGTTTCCTATTTCTTCTCCAGTTGTTTTATATGGAACTTTGCTAACTTCGTAGCTATAGTCAGCTACAGCTTTAGTATCATTAAATACATTTGTACCATCAGAGCCATAATCAGATCCAAGTACAACAGTAACTAAATTTCTGCAATCCCTATTATAAAATCCAACAAAGCAATGACCAGCTAAAGTTTCAGTACCAGTTTTTCCACCAACATTACCATCTTTATTAAGATTCTTGTTTCTTGTTTCAAGATCAATTCTACCACCATTAAGATACACAGGAGTATCTTCTAATGTCATAGTTTCTCTTATCCAATCATTTTTATAAGCTGCTATACCTATTAATGCTAAGTCATAAGCTGTAGTTGAATTATTGTTATTAGGATTTGTAGGATCTTCTAATCCATTTGGACTAACAAAATTTGAATTAAGTGCACCAAGTTCTTTGGCTTTTTCATTCATCATCTTTGAAAAAGCTTCAATTGACCCTGCAACTGATTCTGCCATAAGAACAGAAGCATCATTAGCAGAAAAAATCATAACAGCTTTCATAACATCATCTGCTGTCATAGTATCGCCAGGTTTTACACCGCCAGCTATAAAACCACTTAAAGTAGTTTCTGTAAGTGATGCAGAAGTTTCAGTATAACTAATTAAATCACCTTTATTTTTATTTTCAGCAAATAATAACGAAGTTAGTAATTTTGTTGTACTTGCTGGAGAACGCTTCATATCAGCATTTTTAGAGTAGATTACTTCTCCTGTATCTATATCCATAGTTATTGAAGATGCTCCAATAATTTCTGGAGCTTGTAATTCAGATGCAAAAGCTTCAATATTACCTATAAAAGGTAGAATTAAAGTTAAGCAAAGTAATAAAACCATACCTTTAAAAAATCTTTTCGTCATTTAATTTCCCCGTCCTTTTAATTTGTATAACTTTTAAAGATTACTTACCAGAAAGTCTAGTAATCATTTTTTCTTTTGCTTTCAATTCTAAACTATCATCTAGTTTTTCTAGAGCAATTTCTGAGTATTTTACATCAAGAGCAGTTTTAATAAATCTATCTGCAAGCTCAGGGTTTTTGGCTAGTAATGAACCGTGGAAGTATGTGCAATAAGTATTTTTATATACACAACCTTCGTATCCATCTGAACCATTGTTGCCATAACCGTGAATACATTTTCCTAATGGTTTAAGACCATTAACGTAAGTTCTACCTGAGTGGTTTTCAAAGCCTACGTAAGTTTCATCAAATTCTTCGTTATAGATAACAGTATCGCCTATAAATCTTTTATCACCGGCTTCAGTATAAATATCTAATATTCCAAGGCCTTCTATTTTTTCACCATTAGGTGCAGTATAGTATTTTCCTAAAAGCTGATAACCACCACAAATAGCAATCAGTACTTTACCACTATTTATGTATTTAGATAATTCTTCTTTTTTATTATTCATCAAATCATCTGAAACGATTGATTGCTCAAAGTCTTGACCACCACCAAAGAATACAATGTCATAATCTTCTGAATTAAATGTATCATTCATAGATACATTTATAATATTAACTTTTATACCCCTAGCTTCAGCTCTATGCTTGAGTATTAGTATATTACCAACATCACCATAAACATTTAAAAGATCAGGATATAAGTGGCATATATTTAATTCCATAATAATCCTCCAATATTACCAAAGATTTTTTATATAACCTTTAGAGTGTAAGTGCTTTCTATAATTAATCATAGCTGTATAAGTGGCAAGAATATAAACTTTTTTATTCTTACTACCTTTTATGCTTTCTGTTAGTGCATCATATTCTTCATTTATTGAAAATTTTGAAGAGTCTAAGCCAGCAGTTTTTAGTCTTACAGCCATATCATAAGATCTTAATCCAGAAACATATATCTCGTTTAATTCTACATCATTTAAGTGTTCAAAATTTACATCCCAAATCCAAGATACATCTCTTCCATCAGCATAATTATCATTAAGTATAAATGCAGCAGAGAATGGATCTTTACTAAGACATAAAGTATCCAATGCTTGGTTGTAGCCAGCTGGATTTTTTACTAATATTATTTTAACTTCTTTATCATCAATATTAATAGTCTCTTGTCTTCCAAAGCTAGAACTTTGACTTTCTAATGATTTTTTAATTGTTAAGTCATCTACTCCAAGCTCCTTTGTAATACTATAAGCACAAAGGGCATTATAGATGTTATATACTCCTGATTGACTAAGGAATATTTCTGTATCATTAATTTTTACAGTAGAGCTTTCAGATGTAAGATCTATAATTTCATCTACTCCGTATTTTAGTTCAGGACGTTTATATCCACAGCCTGTACAGTAATAGTCACCTAAGTGATTATATGTAACAAAATTATATTGGTATGGAGTTTTACAGAATTTACAGAACTTTGCATCTGCATTTATGTCTATTGTTTTATTCTCATTTATATGTGTTTTAAATCCATAAAAAACTACAGGATTTTTGATATCAAGCTTACCAAGTAGAGATTCATCACCATTTAAAATAAGTTTCGAAGTTGGAACGTTAGTTACACCTTCTAAAATTTTAGTTAGAGTAGTATATACTTCTCCATATCTATCAAGTTGATCTCTAAATAAATTTGTAACTGTAATTATATTTGGAGTAATCTTTTCAGTTATAAATTTTACATTAGCTTCATCTACTTCAATTACTGCATATTTTTCATGATTTTTATCTGAAAATTTATAGTTATCTATAAAAGTAGTAACTATTCCAGAATAAAGGTTTGCACCTGTATTATTTGTAATAACTGAATAACCTTTTTCTTTCAGTATATTGTAAATCATGCTTGTAGTTGTTGTTTTTCCGTTTGTACCCGTTACAAGGATTACATTATATCCTGAAGCAACCTTAGTTAAAATATCCTTATCTAATTTTAATGCAACCTTACCAGGAAAAGTTGTACCACCTTTTAAAATAGTTTTAGTAAGGAATATTGTAAATTTAGTTGCTAAAATACTAATTATTGATTTAATACTAATTTTGCTCACCGCCTATATAATTTATTTAACATTATTACCCAAAAACAAAGAGGCTAAACAACTTTATTTTTATTTAATAATAACATCAATAGTATATCATAAACTTTGATTTATACAAATGAATCTTTAGATTAAATCTAGAAAAATTCTTAATAATTATAGTTCAATAAAATATAGAGTTTTCTGATATATATTTTTGAATATGCTATTAAGTATTTTAGTATTAAGTGAAAGTTATAAGTTATTATAAAATGCGTATAAATTAACATTATAAAACATATAGTATATTGAAAAATATACAAGAGGTGTTTTATGAGTAAGAAGGAGAAAAAAGAGATTAAACATAAAAAGAGCATTAATAATAAAATAGAAAAGCAACAAAAAAAACTTGCTAAAAAACTAAAGAAAAAAGAGAAAGGAAGTATAATTGGAAGGATTTTTAAGGTTAATAATAAGTTTAATTTAGTAGCTTTAATTAAAAATATTTTATTACCATTAGGGGGAGTACTTTTAATAGGTTTCTTAACTAGGAATAGTATGGTGGTATACAATAGCTTGAAAAAACCAATATTTACTCCACCTTCATTTGTATTTCCTATTGTATGGACTATCTTATATATATTAATGGGAATAGCTGCATACAGAGTTTATATGAATAATAAAGCTGGAAAAGATGATAAAGGTGCTTATTTTTATTATTTAATTCAATTATCTATAAATTTTTTATGGTCAATAATATTTTTTAATCTTAGGTTATACGGAATTTCATTTATAATAATTATTATATTACTAGTATTGATAATTTTAACGATAATTAAATTCTTTAAAGTGGACAAGATAGCAGGCGTGCTTATGATTCCATATATTTTATGGGTATCCTTTGCGGCTGTGTTAACATTTTTTATTTGGATGCTTAATGAAATGTAGAAAAAAATATAGTATAATGTAATAGACTTTCTTCATGGAAGTCTATTTTATTTTAAAAATAGTAAGGAATGTGATTATGGGAAAAACATTATTTATAGCTGAAAAACCATCTGTAGCAATGGATTTTGTAAAGTTATTAAAAGTAAATGGTAGAAGAAATAATGGCTATATAGAAGGGGATAATAGCATATTTACTTGGTGTGTGGGACATATGGTTACAATGAGCTACCCAGAAGCATATAATGAAAAGTTGAAATATTGGAATTTAAGAGATTTACCTTTTTTGCCGGAGGAATATAAATATCAGGTAATCCCATCAGCTAGTGGTCAATTTAATGTTGTATCATCGCTTATGAATAGAGAAGATGTAGATACTATTTATGTTTGTACTGACTCAGGGAGAGAAGGAGAGTATATATATAGATTAGTTGATGATATGGCTGGAAAGCCTAATAAAATAAAAAAAAGAGTATGGATTGACTCTCAAACTGAAGATGAAATAAAGAGAGGAATTAAAGAAGCAAAAGATTTATCATGCTATGATTCTTTAGCTCACTCTGCATATTTAAGAGCAAAGGAAGATTATATATTTGGGATTAATTTTTCAAGATTATTAACATTAACATATGGGAAAGTATTAGCAAACTCATTAAAAAAAGATAAAAATGTTGTGATAGCAGTAGGTCGCGTAATGACATGCGTTTTAGGAATGGTTGTAGAGCGAGAAAGAGAAATAAGAGATTTTAAGAAAACTTCTTTCTTTAAAATAGTAGGCTCTTTTAGTAGAGAAAGTGAAGAGAGTATAATAAAGGGCGAGTGGAAGACTCTAGAAGGTTCAAAATATTTAGATTCTCCTAAGCTTTATAATGAAAGTGGATTTAGAAAACGTGAAGATGCGGAAAGTTTAATGCAAGAATTGAGAGATGTAGGACATGGAGTTATAAAAGAAGTTAAAAAGACAAAGGAAAAGAAAAATCCTCCATTATTATTTAACCTTGCAGAACTACAAAATGAATGTACTAAGAAATTTAAGATAAGTCCAGATGAAACATTAAAATATGTTCAAATGCTTTATGAAAAGAAGATGGTCACATATCCTAGAACTGATGCTAGAGTATTATCAACAGCTGTTGCAAAGGATATAAAGAAGAATTTAAGCAAGTTAACAACATTACCAATAGGTAAGGTATTGCAAGATGCTGCTCAAATGATAATAGTAGAAGATAAAGCAAAGTCAATATTAAAAAGTAAGTATGTTGATGATTCTAAAATTACTGATCACTATGCTATAATTCCAACTGGAGAGGGTAGAGAGGTTATAGGAAAGCTTAGTGAGTTAGAAAGAAAAATTTATAGCATAATTTTAAGAAGATTTTTAGCAATTTTTTATCCTTCAGCTCAATATAGTAAGATGAATGTTACTATAGGAATTGATATAGAAAACTTTACTCTAAGTAAAAAAGTATGTGTAGATAGAGGATATCTTGATATTATTGAAGGTGAGAAGGAAGAGAGTGGAGATGATTTCCCAGAAAATATAAGAAAGGGAAATAAAGTTATCATTGATGATTTAGAAATAAAAGAAGGTGAAACTACTCCTCCTAAAAGATATACAACAGGATCTATGATTATTGCTATGGAAAATGCAGGTAAACTCATTGAAGATGAGGAATTAAGAGAACATATAAAAGGTGCAGGTATAGGTACATCTGCTACTAGGGCAGAAATACTAAAGAAATTAATTAACATAGAATACATAGCATCAAACAAAAAGACTCAAATACTTACTCCAACTGAGTTAGGAGAAATGATATATGAATCCATAAGAATATCAATCCCATCATTATTAAATCCATCTCTTACAGCATCTTGGGAAAAAGGGTTAAAGCTTGTTAATGATGAGGAGATAAAACCTGAAGAGTTTATGATGAAATTAGAGACATATACCAAAAAGAATACACACAAAGTATTACAGAATGCTAATATGGGAATGTTGTTAAGAGAAGTTAATAAGGTTAAAGATGTATATGCAAAGTAAAAAAGTTTCAAGTTGTAGATTATGTTAATCTACGCTTGAAACTTTTAATTTTATTTTATAAAGTTAGCTAATAAATTATAGCATAGTGGAGCGAGAAAAACAGTTATAACTCCAGCAATACCAATCGACAATGAGCTCATAGCTCCCTCTGTCTCACCAATCTCAAATGCTTTTGAGGTACCAACTGCATGGGAAGCTGTACCTATACTAACACCAACAGCTACTGAATTAGTAATTTTAAACACTTTGCAGACTGTTGGAGCAACAACAGCACCAATTATACCAGAAATTATTATTGCAAGAACTGTAACTGGAGTTAAACCACCTAATTGATTAGTAATTTCTATACCAATCGGAGTTGTAACTGATTTTGATAGTAGTGATATAGTTATAAGAGAATCTAATTTAAAAAATACAGATATAGATATTACTGATAATATACCTACTAAGCTACCTATAGTTATTCCAATTATAATTGGTATAAAGTTCTTTTTTAATAATTCAAATTGTTTATATAGAGGGACAGCAAGCACTATAGTTGCAGGTCCTAAAAACATATTTATAAATTGACCGCTTTGATTATAAGTATCAAAGTCTATATTAAAAACTTTTAAAAATCCAATAACTATAATAATAGCAATTAAAAGGGGATTAAAAAGAGGAAATTTTGTTTTTCTATATATAATTAATCCTATTTCAAAGGCTATTAAAGATATAAAAAGTCCAAAAAACATATTGTTAGTGAAAATATCCATAGTGATTAAGCGTCCTTTCTTTTGTAATCTGATTTTTTATCTTCTTTTTTCTTTGCAAGCATATTTGAAGTAAATTGAACTATAATTCCAGTTACAGCCATAACTATTATTGTAGTTATTATACAGATAATAATTATTTGGATTGCCGAAGATTTAATGCTATCAAAGGAGTTAATAAGTCCTACTCCAGCAGGAATAAAGAAAAAAGCTAGATGATCTAAAAAGAAAGTAGAAATATCATCAACTTTTTCAACTTTAATTATTCCAGTACATAAAGATACAAAAAGTAAAATCATAGCAATAATATTCCCAGGGATAGGGATATTGAAGATTTTAGATATTAATTCACCTATAAAGTATAAAACTAATATAATAATAAATTCTCTAAAAATTTTCATTTTAAGCCTCCTATACAAATATCATATTTACTTTATCACTAAAGTTCTTTCTAGTAAATCATATATTTAAAATAGATACAATGTAAAAGTTTAAATTATTATTTGATAATTGACAATATTTTATGACAGTTTTTTACAGTGAAAATTAACATTTACTATCTAATAATCATACTATATAAACATAGAAGTAATTAAATATCGGTAAGGAGTAGATATGAAAAAGGGATTAAAAAAGGCTATTGCTTTTATAGCTTCATCAGTTTTAGTTATAAGTGCATTAGTTGGTTGTTCTAGCAATACTACTAAAGATAATGGAGGAGAAACAACTAATGAATTGAAGACTGTAAGGTTAAATGAAGTTGTGAGATCTGTGTTTTACGCTCCGATGTATATTGCAATAAATGAAGGATTTTTTGAAGAAGAAGGTCTATCTATTGATTTGTCAACAGGGCAAGGTGCAGATAAAACAATGCAACAACTTTTAAGTGGAAGTGTTGATATTGGATTCTCTGGACCAGAGCAAGTTGTATATATTTATAATCAAGGTAGAGAAGACTATCCGGTAGTATTTGCACAACTTACTCAAAAGGATGGATCATTCTTAGTAGGAAGAGAAGAAGAGGAAAATTTTGATTGGACATCACTAAAAGGTAAAGAACTTATAGGAGGAAGGCCAGGTGGGATTCCAGAAATGGCACTTGAATACGTATTGAAAGAAAATGGTTTAGATCCAACAAAAGATGTTTCTATGGTTACTAATATTGATTTTACAGCTACCTCAGGAGCTTTTAAGTCAGGAACTGGTGAATATGTAGCATTGTTTGAACCAACAGCTTCTATGTTAGAAAAAGAAGGAAGTGGACATATTGTAGCTTCAGTTGGAGAATCAGCAGGAAATATTGCATATACTTGTTTCTATACAACTAAGTCATATATGGATGAAAATCCAGAAATAATTCAAAGCTTTACTAATGCAATATACAAAGGACAACAATGGTTTGCTACTCATAGCGATGAAGAAGTTGCAGATGCTATTATTTCATTTTTCCCAGGAACAGATAAAGATATAATTATTAATGTTGTATCTAATTATAGAGAGATAGATGCATTAGCTTCTACACCAGAAGTAAGTGAAGAAGGTTTAAACAAACTAATAGATATAATACAAGGGTATGATAGTAGTTTAATTACAGAAAGACCTGATTTTAACACTATAGTAAACAATACTTTTGCAAAGGAAGCAATAAAATAGATATTTATAGAGTTGATAAAGAGGTAATATAAATGAAATCCGGCATTGCTGGATTTCTAATTATCTCTTAACTTAAACAATTGCTATTTTAAGGTGGTGATAAAGTGAGTTTGTTAGAAATTAATGATATAAATATGAATTATCATACAAGCAAAGGTGTTACAGAAGCTATAAAGCATTTAAGCTTCAATATAGAAGAAGGAGAATTTGTAAGCATAATAGGACCATCAGGATGTGGTAAGTCGACTTTACTAAATATAATAAGTGGATTATTAGAACCATCATCAGGTAAGGTTATATATAATGATCCTGAAGTGAAAAACAATTTAGATAAAATGGGATATATGTTTCAAAAAGATTATTTATTTCCATGGCTAACTGTAAGAGAAAATGTATTACTTGGGTTAAAAATAAAAAATATTTTAACTGATGATAATATAAAAAATGCAGATAAGCTTTTGAAAAGCTATGACTTAGAAAAATTTAAGAATCATAAGCCAACTCAATTATCAGGAGGAATGAGACAGAGGGTAGCCCTTATAAGAACTCTAGCACTAAATCCTAGTATATTATTATTAGATGAACCTTTTTCAGCTTTAGATTATCAAACAAGACAAAAGGTTACAGATGATGTTTATGAAATAATTAAAAGAGAAGGTAAAACAGCAATAATGGTAACTCATGATTTAGGAGAAGCTATTATAATGTCTAAAAGAGTGATAGTTTTAACTAAGAGGCCTGCAACCATAAAAGATGATGTTAAAATAATATTTTCTAATAAGGATGCAACTCCTTTTAAAAAGAGACAAGAACCAGAATTTAATAGATATTTTGGTGAGTTGTGGAAGGAGATTGATGGTGTAAATGGATAGAGAACATGAATTGTATTTAAAAAAGATTAAGAGAGATAAAATAAAGATTACAATATATAGAATAACAATTTTGATAGTGTTTATAGCTTTATGGGAAGTGTTAGCTAACTTTAAAATTATTGATCCATTTTTAACATCAAGTCCTAGTAGAATAGTAAAGTCATTTGTTAGTTTTCTAGAACAAGGTACTATATGGAATCATATATTAATAACTTGTTATGAAACTATAATAGGATTTGTATTAGGAACAGTGCTTGGAACAATTATAGCTGTTATATTATGGTGCTTCCCAACTGTATCTAAAATATTAGACCCATATCTTGTTGTATTAAATGCATTACCTAAAATAGCTTTAGCTCCAATAGTAATATTTTGGGCTGGAAATGGTATGTCTGCTATAATAGTGATAACTCTATTAATATCAATAGTAACCACTATTATAAGTGTATTAACAGGATTTAATGAAGTAGATAAAGGCAAGATGTTATTGATGAATACTTTTCAAGCTAGTAAGTGGCAAAAACTTAGGTATTTGATTTTCCCAGCTTCTATTCCAATTTTTATTTCGGCTTTAAAGATAAATGTTGGACTTTCATGGGTTGGAGTAATAATGGGAGAATTTTTAGTTGCAAGAAGTGGATTAGGATTCTTAATAATTTATGGTGGACAAATAGCTCAATTAGATATGGTTATGATGAGCATAGTAATTCTTTCTATAATAGCATTTGTAATGTATAAAATTGTTGCAATGTTTGAAGTTAGAGTTGTTAAAAAGAATGAATAATTATATAGGATATAAATTAACTCTAGTCTTTGTGAGGCTAGAGTTAATTTATAACAATTGAATTATTTTAATAAATTTGATAGAATAAGAAATATGTAAAATGCTGTTGAAAAGGCAGGAGGAATTTATGAAAAAATTAAGTGAAATTTATAAAAGGCTTAATAAAAATGAATGGTTTGAACCTGTATTTGTTATAGGAATGTCTTTAACTGTAACTCTTGGAATTGTGATAGGTGTGCATAGTATTTTTGGACAAGCAGATGTTACTATAGCAGATAATACGGCGGAAGAGTATTTTTATGAAGGAAAATATGATGAAGCTATAGATGAATTTGGAAATCTTCAGAAAGATGAAGAGTGGCCAATATGGAAGGTTAAGCAAGCAGAAGTTTATTCAATTAAGGGTGATTACGATAAATCTAATTCATTGTTAAAGGAAGCAGTAATTATAAGGAATAAGCTTATTCAAAAAGATAGTAGTAAATATTTAGATAAAGATAATGAGTTTATAAATGAGGTAGTATTTACTTTCTTTATGAATAAAGAGTATGATCAAGCTGTATCTTTAGGTGAAGATTACATAATAAATAATGAAGAGTATAAACCGCTTATGAGAACAATGTTAGCTGTATATATGTCTTTAGGTGAAGAGGAGAATGCTAAAGACATAGTTAAGGAATATAACATGGATAAGGACTCAGCTTATGATATGTCTGTTTATGCCAATATGCAAATGGTGACAGGAGATATTAAAGGAGCAATTAAAACTTTAAAAGATGCATTTGAAGTGGATAATGATGAGATTAATATTCTTGATGTACTTAACCAACTTGCAAACTATGATAGGGATGAGGTTCTAAATTCTATAAATGAGCTTGTAGATAATGATGAAGTATATAATCTATTTTTAGCTAAAATATATTCAATGGATGAAACGGAATATGATGAAGCTATAGATATATTAGATTCTTTAGACGAATCATTAAAAGACAATTTAGTTTATGCAGTTTTAAAGGCTCAGTTATTATCTAATAAAGGTAATGAGAAAGAAGCTACTGACATTATAAACAGTATAATTAATAATAAAGAGAATGGATATGCTAAATATTATATTGAAGCTATGGAATACCTAAAGCAAGGTGAATATGATAAGGCTATCGAATCTTGTAAGAAAAGTATTTTGGAAAATAATGATTATGCTGATAATTATGGTATATTATTACCAGAAATATTAATAGCTAAAAATGATATAGACAGTATAGAAAGCTATTTTAGGAAAGCAATACTAAAGGAACCTTTCAATATAAGTATGATTATTAATATAGGTAATTATTATTATAACAACTTAAAGCAGTATGATAAAGCATCACAATATTATGAATTGGCATCAAAGCTTAAACCTAATGATAGTAATATATATTATTTATTAGGAAATGTAGAAGTGAATAAAGAGAAATATGAAGTTGCTATTGAATATTTTGAAAAAGCTATATCTTTAGAGAGTGAAAATGGCAAATATTTCAGAGCATTAGGAACTGCGTATTATAATTTAGGTGATTATGAAGAGGCGTTAAATAATATAAGGGAAGCATACTCATTAGATGAGAATGATGTGTTAGCTCTTAATAATGCTGGTTGTTATTATATGATGGTAGAAAAAGATGTATGGAGAGGTTTTTCAAATATTGAAGCAGCATACGAAGAAATGCCTGAAAGTATAGATGAAAATATTAAGAAGAAAATAATTGATAATTATAATAAAGCAAAAACTATATTCGATAAATATATAGAGGACGAAGATATGGATATAAATATGCCTATTTTTGAATTGTTTTATTAAGAATAAAGAGTTGCATATGCAGCTCTTTTATTTTATCTATAAAAACAATAAAAAATTATTAAATAAAATATTTATGTATACATTTACAATCATTTACACATTTAACCTTAAATGGTAAAATTATACTGGAGTTAATAAATGGGGGATTAAATAATAATGTGTAAGAATTGTATTTTTTCAGAAATCAAAAATAGTGAATATGTATTTTGTAAGAATTTAGAGAGATGTATTTTAAGCACTGAGGCATGTAAAAGATTTATTGAAGATAATTTATCTTTAGTAAAAGCTAAAAAATAAATCTAGATGAATAATTATATTAGGAAGTTATTTTAAACAATTATTTAATATTATTCTAAATTGTTAGATAATTGTAAAAATTCACAAATAACAAAAAATTTACTTTTCAGATAGTAATCTTTATGATATCATAAAATAAGGAAATATTTACAAATAACTTTGTTTATTATGATAGTTTAAGGCATATATTGTAATATTAAGTGAAAAGTTGAAAGAGTTTTTGAGGTATTTGGGTGAGGAGGATTTGTGAAATGGCACAAGAAATTAAAAAAATAGCTTTATTAACAGGCGGCGGTGATTGTCCAGGATTAAATGCAGTAATAAGAGCAGTAACAAAAGCTGCAATTTTAAACTATGGGATGGAGGTAATAGGCTATAAATTCGGGTATAGAGGCCTATATAAAAATGATTTTGTCCCATTAACATTAGATAGTGTATCAGGAATCCTTAATAGAGGTGGTACAATACTGTATAGTTCAAATAAAGACAACCTATTTGATTATCAAGTTGAAGAAAATGGTGTACAAGTAAAAAAAGATGTATCTGATGTAGCAATCGAAAATTTAAAAAAAGAAGGCGTAGATGTATTAATTGTAATTGGAGGAGATGGTACATTAACTTCAGCAAGAGATTTTTCAAGAAAAGGTGTTAAAGTTATAGGAGTACCAAAAACTATTGATAATGATTTAGCATCAACAGATGTAACTTTTGGATTTAATACTGCAATAGATGTTGTAACTGAGGCTTTAGATAGGTTACATACAACAGCTGAATCTCATCATAGAATAATGTTATGTGAAGTTATGGGTAGAAATGCTGGATGGATAGCATTAGAAGCAGGTATTGCTGGGTCAGCGGATGTTATATTAATTCCAGAAATAGCTTATGATATAAATAAGATAGCTGAAAAAGTAAGAGAAAGAGAAGCTCAAGGTAAAAACTTTACTATAATAGTTGTTGCTGAAGGAGCAAAACCTAAAAATGGAGAAGTTGTAGTTTCTAAAATTGTAAAAGATAGTCCAGATCCAATTAGATTAGGTGGAATAGGAAATAAATTAGCAGAAGATTTAGAAAGATTAATTGTAGATCATGAAGTTAGATGTACTGTATTAGGTCATATTCAAAGAGGTGGGAATACTTCTACTTATGATAGAATACTTTCTACAAGATACGGGGTAGCGGCAGTAGAGTTAATAAGAGAAGGAAAATTTGGACATATGGTTTGTTTAAAAGGAGATACTATATCAAGTGATACATTAGAAAATGTTATTGGAAAACAAACTAAATTGGTAAATCCAGAAGGTGAATTAGTTCAAGTTGCGAAGAAAATAGGCGTTACGTTTGCAGAATAATAATTTATGAAATAGTACCTATTTTTTTAGTAGGTACTATTTTTTATAAAATTATTATCAGAAAAATTGTCAGAATACTTCAAAAACTTTTGACAGTATGATATAATTTAATAAAGCAGATTTTATTATAGAAAGCTGGAGGGTATTATGAAAGAGATTAAGAGATATTTAGAATCAAGAATTGGGACATATGGTTTTTTCTTTGAAGATTTAAAAAGCGGGTATGTATATGGATATAATGAAAACGTTTCTATGACTGCAGCAGGATGTATGAAGCTACCAATAGCTGTTTCTTTAATAAAGGCTGTAGAAGATGGAAAAGTAGATTTTTTAGATAAGATCAAAATTCAAAGTGAAGATAAGGTATATGGTACTGGAATAATTCATGAGTTTAATGAAAGAGAATATACAGTTTTTGAGTTATTGGTAATTATGCTGATACAAAGTGATAATACTGCTGCAAATAAAATAATTGATATACTTGGAATGGAAAAAATTAATCAAGATATTTTAGAGATGGGATTAAAAAATACAAAATTAAATAGGAAGACAACAGATGAAAGAGATAATCATACAGATATAGAAAATTTAACTAGTGCATATGATTTAAATTTAATATGGAAACATCTTTATAATGGTACATTTTTAAATAAAGATAATGGTCAGATGTTAATAGATATTTTAAGAAGACAGCAAATAAAAAATAAATTGGCATTATATTTATGTGATGATTTAAAATATGAAATTTCAAGTAAGACAGGTGATAAATACGGTGTAGAAAATGACACAGAATTTATCCAATTACCAAAAGGAGATTTTGCTTTTACAGTTTTATCAAGTGGATTACCAAATAGTGTTTATGGTACTGTAACTTTAGCTAAATGCGGAAAAATGATGTGGGATGAAATTGCTAATAATTGGCATTAATATTCTTTCATTTATAGAGGTAATAATAAAAAAATAAATAAATAGCTTTCCTTAATTGGGAAGCTATTTTTAATAATAGTAGTTATTTAATATATTGAATTAAGGTTATTATTATATTGATCCTTTGAATAAAAACTTTAATTATGTTACGAAATGGTGTAAAATGTATATAACCTAAAATTGGAAAAGAGGATGTAATATGAATAATGAAAAAAATAAAAAATTATATATGGCTATATCAGTTATAATAATTTTTATTTTATTGATATTTATAATAATAACTTTAAAAAATATATATGGTAATTCATCAAAGCAGATAAAAGAGAGTTATGATTTTTTATATGAGTTAGAAAAAGTTGATGCTATAAGTGAAATGGATAGAATGAGTATAAATGAATTTCAAGAGATTAAGAAGGTTAGTGATTTTGCTAATGTTAAATATACTATAGTGAATAATAATTATGTAATTGAACTTAATGATGAATATAAAGTAATTGGTTTTTTTGAACAAAATGTAAGAAAAATATATAACGTTGATAAATTGACAGTAAAAGATTGTAAAGAGTATGCAAAAAAGTATTTAAATAAAATATATAAGGGTGAAGTAACTTTTAAGGAAGTAAAGGATAAAAATCTTGATGAGAACCCATTCTACACAATGGTTTATTATAAAATGAATAATGGTTATATTTGTTATAGTAATGAGATAGTAATTAAAATAAATAAATATGATGGGACTTTAGTTGGTTATTCAAATTATTCTGGAAATGATGAAAAGTTTTTATCTAATATTTATATAACTGAAGAGGACAGTAAAAATATATTCAATAATTATATGAAAGAATTAGGATTAGAAGGTGAAATAGTTAGTAACCCTAAAATTGGATATTTTAATATTGATGGAGAAGCAAATCAAATATGTTACATAATTATTTATAAGATGATTGAAAAAGATAATAACGTTAAGTTTAATGATATAGTTATTAATGCTGAAACTGGTGAGATAGTTAAGCATATTATTAATATAATAGAATTAATAGATGGCGAAGATATAGATAAGTAAAAAACGGACGAGCTATTATAATAGCTCATCCGTTTTTTTTCTTATAGAACATTTTCGTTAGTTGATGAAATATCATTTGTCCATTCTTCAACTTCGTTACCTAATTCGGGAATTGAAGAAGCATAGAATACTGGATCTTTACCAGCTTGTTTTTGAGTGGCATAATCTTTATATGCTTTAATAGCAATATTACTTAATAGTACTATAGCAATTAAGTTAATTACAGCCATAAGTCCCATGAATACATCGGCAATATCCCATACAAATTGCATTGATGCAATTGAACCAAAGAATACCATTCCTATAACTATGATTCTATAAATATATAGATAAATCTTTTTATTTGAAATAAATTGAATATTTGTTTCTCCGTAATAGTAGTTACCAATGATAGAGCTAAATGCAAAAAGTAGAATACAGATTGCTATAAATGTACCACCCCATGATCCTACTTGAGAAATTAAAGCAGATTGAGTTAATTCAATTCCTGTAAGGTTTCCGCTAGCGTAATTTCCAGATAATAATATTATAAATGCTGTAGAAGTACAAATTATTAATGTATCAGTAAAAACGCCTAATGTTTGAATTAAACCTTGCTTAACTGGGTGAGAAACTGAAGCTGTAGCAGCAGCGTTTGGTGCAGAACCCATACCGGCTTCATTAGAGAATAAACCTCTTTTAATACCTTGCATTAAAGCAGCACCTATTCCACCACCAACTATTTGTTCTATTCCAAAAGCATTTTTAAAGATAAGTGCAAATAATGAAGGAATAGCAGTTATATTTTTAGCTATAACAAACATAGCGATTAAGATATAAGCAGATGCCATTATAGGAACAATTACTGATGAGATTTTAGCAACTCTATGAACACCACCAAAAATAATTATAGCAGTTAAAATTGTAATTATAGTACCAATAACAGTTTTATTAATTCCAAAAGAAGATTGGAAAGCAGCTGCTATTGTATTAGATTGTACAGAGTTAAATGCAAAACCAAAACAAATTATAATTAAGATAGAGAATAATACTCCCATCCACTTTTTATTTAATCCTTTTTCCATATAGTAGGCTGGACCACCTCTATAAGAATCTCCATCTTTAACTTTATAGATTTGAGCTAAAGTAGATTCTATAAACGCAGATGCAGAACCTAATAAAGCAATAAGCCACATCCAAAAGACAGCACCAGGACCGCCAACTGCTATAGCTGAAGCAACACCAGCTAGATTACCAGTACCTACTCTTGAAGCTGTACCGATACAAAAAGCTTGGAAAGATGAAACTGATCCCTTTTCAGATGAACCTTCTCCAAGAAGTTTAAACATATCCTTTAATCGTCTAAATTGTATAAAGTTTGTCTTTACGGAAAAATAAATTCCGATAGTAATAAGTGAAATAATTAGAACATAAGTCCATAAAAAATCATTAATATGTAGGATTATACTATGTATTTTATCCATTGTTTACCCCCTATTTTATCTAAAGTTATTTTTTTACTAATTTAATAATAGCTTAAAAAAAAGAAAAATGCAAGAAGTGAAAATTAAAAATTCATAAATTTATATTTCGTATATTAATATTATTGAAAAACGAAAAATATATGAATAACAGTTTAATTAATTATGCATAAAATAAGAGTTGCCTTTAAGGCAACTCTTATTAATTCATATATTATGGCGTTGTACTTTCAGTATTATTTGCAGTGTTATTGTCTAAATTATTAGTATCTGTACCGTTATTATCTTGATTATCTCCATTATCAGGATTTTCTGTGCTAGGATTTTCATTTCCTATGCCAGGGTTTTCTTCTGATGGAATGTCATTTTTCTTTATTGTTAACTCTACAGTACCATCTTTAACTATTTCAGAAGTGAATTTTGTTAAAGTGTAAGTTTTAGGACTTAAAGTGCCTGAAACAGATTCACCACCTACAAAGGTGTATTTGATACCTTTATCATTTAAAATAACGATAGCATCATATAAATCCATATTTTCTTTTAAACCGATTTGTGATAAGTTGATTTTTTCTTCAGGTTTAGTATCATCTTTTTCTGTAGGTACTACATAAGGGTAATCTGCAGCATCTTGACTTGCATTTTCTTTCTTAATAAATACCCTTTCTTCAACTAAATCCTTAGGTGTATCATCAGTAGCAAGTTTATTATTATTTTTATTAACTTTTACTTTTACATGAACATCACAAACAGAGTTTGGTTGAGTACCTTCTATAAACATTTCATTTCTAACTCTATTACCTCTTTGATCTAGATTGCAAAGATCAGTAGCAAGTTTACCGGAATCGATACAAATTGTTGCATTAACGATTCCTGAAGGCTTTTCAATTTCTTTATATTCTAAGCCTTGATGAACTTGAGCCATTACTTTTCCCCAAAGTTCAGCAGCAGCACTACTGTATCCTGACATTGATTGAGGCATATCATAGCCAATCCAAACAGAAGCAGAGTAATAAGGAGTTAAACCAGCGAACCAAAAGTGATCTACATTGTTAGTAGTACCTGTCTTACCAGCAACGGGGATATCACCAAACTTAGCAGCACCAGCATCAAATCTTGTGATAGGTCCTTTTAATATATCATACATAATATATGCAGTTTGTGGTGAGAATAATTGAGTTGCTTTTGGCTCCTTATCAAGAAGTACTTTACCAGTAGCATCTTCAACTCTTGTATATAGTATAGGTTCGTTTCTAACACCATTATTACCAAATGCTCCAAAAGCAGAAGCTAATATAGTAGTGTTTCCGCCATCTCTATCTTCAGGGCGATTATCATGTTGACCTAAAGCTATAGCAGACATAGAAGTTTTAGAAACATCGTTATATACTATTCCGGCTTTTTCACCATATTCTAATGCAGTATCTATTCCAATTTTATCTACAAGTTTAACTGAAGTTATGTTTTTAGAGAAGGCTATACCATCTCTAGCAGTTATAAATCCATCAAACTTAAAGTTGTAGTTATTAAGACCAGCTGTAAAGCCATATTTATTTAAAATTGAAGATGATACAGGTGCATCATCTAATGGAGTAGCAGCTGTTATTATTTTAGTATCAATACCAGGACCATAAACAGTTAATGGTTTAGTAGTTGATGCAATAGGTTTTAAGTCGTCATAGGCTCTGTTTATTGAGTGAGGAGGTTGTTCGCCTCTACCACCTACTAAAGCAAGAACTTTACCAGTTCTATAATCCATTACTGTTGCAGCGGCTTGAAGTAATGGATATGAAATTTCACCTTCATCTTGAACTCCATTACCATTGATATCATCGTATGTTGTAGTATCTCCAGGATTAGTATCCCAATCAACATTTAGATTATTTCTATCATCTAATACTGCTTGAACTGCATCTTGCATAGTAGTATCTAAAGTTGTATAAATTTTTAAGCCACCGTTAACAAATAATTTGTTAACTTCTTCATCTGTATATTTATATTTCTCTTTTAAGTCATCTCTTACTTGTTCTAGTGCTGGGTATATAAACCATTCATATTTAACTTTATAATCAGTTGAAATAGGTTCAAAAGTAAATTGGTTTTCAGCTGTAAAAGTATAAGCAGAATCATATTCTTCTTTAGTTATAAATCCCAATTCTAACATTTTCATAAGAACAGTTTCAGTTCTTTCTATATAGGTATTAGGATAATCTTTAGCTTCTGTATTATATGCACTATAGTATGATGGAGCCTGAGTTATTCCAGCTATATATGCACATTCAGGCAAAGTTAAATCTATAGCGTTTTTACCAAAGAAATATCTAGAAGCAGCTTCAACACCGTATACATAACCACCAAGTGGAATTGTATTTAGATAAGCAGTGATAATTTCTTCTTTACTAAGAGTTTTTTCAAGTTGTAAAGCAAGATATATTTCTTTTATCTTTCTATTAACTGAAGCTAAAGGACCACTTCCTGCTTTATTTTCATTTGAAGCTTCTTCAAATAATAATGTATTTTTTATTAATTGTTGTGTTAAAGTAGAAGCACCATGGACACCACCTTCTCCAGTTAGTATAACTTTTACATCTCTAACAGCAGCACCTATAATTCTTTTCACGTCAATTCCAGGGTGAGTTAAGAAACGCTCGTCTTCTATCGCTATATATGCATTTATTAAATTTTGAGGTATTTGGTCATAAGTTATCATATATCTTTCTTCTTCGGTTGGTATATTATCAATTACTTCACCTTTATTGTCGTAGTACATAGATGTTTGATTTAAATCGTGTATAGATTCAATATCTAACGCAGGTGCAGTTTTAATAACAGCAACAACATAACCTACCCCTACAACTGATAATAGTAAACCGGCTATTAAAATAGTAAGAAAGAAATATTTAAAAAATCTCTTTGTCTTAGAAGGTGGCATCTTTTTTTTCTTGTTTTTACTGGAACCACTTTCTGAATTAGCTTTATTATTTTTAGGTTTATCATTATTAGCCATTTGTTCCTCCCTTTATTAATTTATCTAATTTAAATAATATAATATTATCTTTTATTATAGCATATTAATTATAATAATAAAATAATAAGTAATTTAAGGTGAAATATGAGATATTATACTGAAAGACCAAGAAGAGGTAAAAATAGAACTAAAGTTCCGTATATGCTATTTGTTATTATAGCCATAGTAATAGTATTTAATTCTTTTTTATATTTATTCCAAAAAAGGATTTTACCAACAGTATTAGATATAGCAGAAATAGTTATGAGGTCTGAAGCTGTAAAAGTTATAAATGAAGAAACTATGAGAATTTATGAAGAGAATTTTAATTATGATGATATTATGAAGATTGAAAAGGATTCAGATGGAAACATAACTATGATAAGGTCAGATACAATTAAGCAAAATAAGCTAACTGCTGAAGTCGTGTTAGGATGTAACGAAAAACTTAAAAATTTAGGAGAACTTGGAACAAAAATTCCTCTAGGGTATATGACCAATAATGCTTTTTTTTATAGGATGGGACCTAAGATAACTGTAAATATGGAACAGATAGGTAATATTAATACAAGTTATGACTCTACATTTGAAAGTGCAGGAATTAATCAAGTTAGACATAAAATTTATCTAAATGTAGATGTGAAGATGAGGTTAGTAGTACCACTTGCAAGCAAAGATGTTGAATTAACCTGTGAAATACCAGTAGCGGAAACTATAATAGTTGGTAAAATACCAGATACAGCTGTGAATATAGGTAGATAATAAAGTGAGAAATTAAAAGTGACAAGTTAAAGGTAAAACTACAAGTAGTTTTGCTTCTTGACTTGTCACTTTAAAATGCTATTAGTGTATCAAATAGTATTTTTCTATTATTAAAATTTTATTCCCAATTAAATACATAAGGAACGTTTCTGTAGAATCCATGGTAGTCTAGTCCGTAACCAACAACAAATAAATCTTCAATTTCGAAGCAACAGTAGTCAGGTTTTAGATCAACTTTTCTTCTAGATGGCTTATCAAGTAATACACATGTTTTAACAGATTTTGCTCCTAATTTTTTTACATGATCAATTGCAAATTCCATAGTGTAACCTGTATCAACGATATCATCAACAATAAGAACATTTAATCCTTCGATATTATCAGGAATATCATTAACTACTTTAACCTTTCCAGTACTAACTTCATCATTACCATAACTAGAAGTTGTCATAAATCCAACTTTAGCTTTTACGTCAAGAGATTTAAAGATATCAGCACCAAATACAAAACTTCCTCTTAATAAAGGAAGCACATAAAGTTCTTCACCTTCGTAATCTTTAGAAATTTGTTCTCCTAATTCTCTAACTCTAGTTTTAATTTGCTCTTCAGAAAAAAGAATATTACGCTTCTTATCTTCCATTGTAAACCCTCCAGTACTATAATTCCTTAAAATTACTTATGTAATAATATACAAACTATAATGTAATAAAATTACATTAATATATATTTAGAATATGTTTTAAGTTATGATTTGCTTATTTTGTATTGTATATATAGTTTAAATATTAGCAAGAAATTATAGTTTTTGCAACTCTAAAATACTAGTATCAATAAAGTAATATGATTAATATAATACATTATAGAAATATAGAATATTAAAAATATATTTTAGTAAAGTATAGGGGAAATTGCTTATGATAATTATAAAAGGAGGAAAAACAAATGATAAAAGGTATAGATATATGTAATTACCAAGCAGGTTTAAATTTTACTACAGCAAAAAATATGGGATTTGAAGTTTGCATAATAAAAGCTACAGAATCTATAAACTATACTAATCCTTTATTAGATAGCCAAGTTAACTCAGCATTAAATAATAATATGAAGATAGGATTTTATCATTTTTTTAGGAATAATGGAACAGCAGAGGGTCAATACTTTGTAAGTAAGATTAAGCCTTATTTATCTAAAATGACAGTTAATCCAGCTATAGATATAGAGACAACTTATTCATATTCACAAGTTTTAGATTTTATAAACTACGTAGAAAACTCTTTAGGAATTGAATGTATGGTATATTGTAATTATTCATATGCAAAGCAATTGAGTTTAAACAGTGAAATAGCTAAAAGAACTTTATGGTTAGCTTATTATGGAATAAATAATGGAGAGTATTATGAAGCTCCTACTAACCATGGATTTGCAAAATTTGCAGGACAGCAATATTCAAGTGCTAATTATATTGGAGCAATAAATACAGATACTAATTTGTTCAATGAAAATGTATATATTAAAGGAAAGGTTAATGTTACTGAATCAACAGGTAGTTCAAGTAGTAGTGGAGGAACAAGTACAAATACGACTTATACTGTAGTTTATGGTGATACTTTAAGTGAAATAGCTAAAAAATATGCTGTATCTGTATCAGAATTAGTAAGTTTAAATAAAATAGTAGATCAGAATTTGATATATGTAGGACAAATCTTAAGAATACCAACATCTTCAAGTGATAGAGCTAAGACATCACAAAAAATATATTATACAGTAGTAAGTGGAGATACACTAAGTGGTATCGCAGCGAGATTTGGAACAACTGTTGCAGCTATAGCCAGTCTAAATAAAATATCAAATATAAATTTAATATATGTTGGTCAAGTACTAAGAATTAAATAAAGACTATATGTTAAAAAACAAAATATTTTGAATAAAGTATAATCCACTCATAAAATACTAATGATTAGTTTATGAGTGAATTAATATTTTTATAAGGTATTACTGGATTTATTTACTTTTTAACAGGAATAGTATACAATTAATGAAAGATTTGGGGAAGTTAATATCAGTAAAGTAATAATAAATTAATCTCAAATTAGTTAATTAATATAAATATAATAAAGTGAGTATATTAATTTTAAAAACCTAAATATTAGTTATGAGGTGAGTATATGATATATGGAAATATAGATGGAATTAAGAAGTCGGCTATAGAAGAGTTAGAGAGACTTTATAAATCAAAATGTCCTAAAGATGAAGTTTGTTCATTAGAAATTATACAAACTATTTCAAAGGTTTCATCATTTATTGAAAGAGAAGTAAGTGTAGCTATAGATAGAAGAGGAAACATTAGATCTATAGCAGTAGGTGATTCAACTTCTGTTGAAATAGAAACTTTAGATATAAGAGAAAAAAGACTGGCAGGGGTAAGAATAATTCATACACATCCAAATGGCATGAGTAATTTGTCAGCGCTTGACATTAGTGCATTACTAAAATTAAAACTAGATGCTATAGTAGCAGTTGGAATTTATGAAGATAAAATTTTAGATTGTTCTTTAGGATTATTGACAGTTTTTGATGATAAACTTGATTATGAAGAGATACAGCATATATCTTTAGAAGATTTATCTAAGATACATATATTAAATAAAATATCTTATATAGACTCTCTTATAAAAGAAAAGGATGTTGTTGAGGATGAAGGCGAAAAAGCTATTTTAGTTGGATCTGATACAAGGGAAAGTCTAGAAGAGTTAAGAGAGTTAACAAAGGCTTGTGATATACCGGTATTAGAAAGCGTATATCAAAGTAGAAGTAAAATAGATGCAGCCTTTTATATAGGAAGAGGTAAAGTTTTAGAAATAGCTCAACTTAGACAAAAATTAAGAGCTAATGTAGTTATTTTTGATGACGAGTTATCAGGGTCACAGGTAAGAAATTTAGAGGCAGCTATTGGAGCTAAGGTTATTGATAGAACTACTTTGATTCTTGAAATCTTTGCAAGAAGAGCTAAGAGTAGAGAAGCTAAGATTCAAGTAGAGTTAGCACAGCTTAAATATAGAATGAGTAGACTTCAAGGACTTGGGACTATAATGTCAAGAACAGGTGGAGGAATAGGAACTAGAGGTCCAGGGGAGAAAAAGCTTGAAACAGATAGAAGACATATAAAAGAAGAAATATATGATTTAAATAATGAACTTAAGAAAATTAAGAAGATAAGAGAGACTCAAAGAGAAAAGAGAAATAAAGAAAGTATACCTAAGGTATCATTAGTTGGTTACACAAATGCTGGTAAATCTACTCTTAGAAATCATCTTTGTGATGTAGCAGCTCAAAAAGATGTTCAAGGTAAAGAAAAAGTTTTTGAAGCAGATATGCTGTTTGCAACTTTAGATATAACTACAAGAGCTATAGTATTGAAAAATAAGGGAGTTATTACTTTAACTGATACTGTAGGTTTTGTAAGGAAATTACCTCATGATTTAGTTGAAGCCTTTAAATCGACTTTAGAAGAGGTTATATATTCTGATCTTTTATGTCATGTAGTAGATGTATCATCTGATTATGCTTTAGAGCAAATTGAAGCTGTTGAAGAAGTATTAGCTGAGTTAGGTGCTTTAGATAAAAAAACATTATTAGTATTAAATAAGATTGATAAAGCTACAGAAGAACAAATTATAGCTGTAGAGGAAGCAACATCAAAATATGAAAAAATAAAAATTTCTGCAAGGACTGGAGAGAATTTAGAGGAATTATTAAGTTTAATAGAAGAGAACTTACCTTACACTATGAAAAAATGTGAATATATTATTCCTTATGATAGAGGTGATATAAATTCATTTTTACACAGAAACGGTAGAGTTTTAGAGGAAGATTATAGAGAAGATGGTACTTTCATATTAGCTGAAGTTGATGATGAAACTTACAATAAAACTAATGAATTTATTATAAAAGAAATTTAATATTTGTAGTTATAGCTTTTAGATTGTTAAAAATCTAAAAGCTATATTTTTTAATAAGTAAAATATATTCTTTAAATAGTTATTAAGTATAGTGTATAATTTATATTAAATTGTATTGATACAATTATGTTCTTTAAGAAAAGGGAGTATATATGGAAGAATATATTTTGGAATTAAATGAAGAAGAGCCTAAATACATTCAAATAGCAAATCATATAAAAAAATTAATAAACTCTAAGATAATAAATGACGGAGAAAAACTACCTCCTATTAGAAAGTTAGCAGAGTTTTTAAAAGTCAATAATGTTACTATTATTAACTGTTATAAAAAGCTTCAAAGTGAAGGTTATGCATATCAAAAGATGGGATCAGGAACATTTGCAAAAAGAAGAGAGTTAGTGCAAAGTTTTAAAAATGAGTATAGTAAAGAGATTAAAAATATAATAAATAAAAATTACGAAGATATAATTGATTTTACAGGAGAAAGTTTAATAGATTTATATTTTCCTATAAATGAATTTAAAGATGTACTAAATAAAGTTCTTGATAGAGATGGAGCTGAAGCATTATTAATACAAGAAACACTAGGATATAGTGAGTTAAGAGAGACAATAAATAAAGTATTTTGGAATAAAGAATTTGATGAAGAAGAAATTTTGATTTTATCTGGAGCACAACAGGGAATAGATATAGCAGCTAAAGCTATAGTTAATATTAATGATAATGTGATGGTTGAAAAGCCTACTTATGGGGGAGCATTATCAGTATTTAAGTGGAGAAGGGCAAATATATTTGAAGTACCAATTAATGATGATGGAATTGATATAAAGTTATTCGAAGAAATCTTGAAGAAAAACAAAATAAAATGTTTCTATGCCATGAGTTACCTTCACAATCCTACAGGAATAAGTTATAGCAAGGAATGTAAACTGAAAATTTTAGAGCTTGCAGAAAAATATGATTTTTATATAATTGAAGATGATTATCTTTCAGAATTGATATATGATGAAGAGCTAACTCATGAGCCTTTTAAAATTCTAGATAGAGGTAATAGAGTCTTTTATATTAAAAGTTTTTCAAAGATATTTTTGCCGGGAATTAGATTAGGATATATGATTTATCCAAATGGGTTTAAAGAAGTTATGCAGAGTTCTAAAGTAAATACAGATACAGCTACGTCAACTCTTATGCAGAGAGCTTTAGAGTTATACATAAAAGAAGGATATTTTACTGGGCATATTGAGTCATTGAAAAAAGAATATAAAAAAAGATATAATATAATGAAAAAACTAATTAAAGATGAACTTTCAAATTATGTTGAAATGAAGGAACCTAGAGGGGGGTTATATTTTTATCTTAAATTGAAGGATAAAAATATAAGTTCAAAAGAATTGTTTTATATATTAAAGGATAAGAAAATTTTTATTACCCCAGGGGTGATTTTTTATAAAGAGATAGATGGAGGGATAGATTCTTTTAGATTATGTTTTTCTCAAACTAATGAAGAGAAAATAAAAGAAGGAATCTATACTATTAAGGAGGTAATTGATAAATGGCATATATAACGATAAGACAATATGGTGAAGATGAATTTATAGAAAAAAAATCTCAATTTATAGGATATGCTAAAAGATGTGAAAGTGAAGAAGAAGCTAAAGCATTTGTTGCTGAAATAAAAAGTATGCACAAACAGGCTACTCATAATTGCTGGGCATATGTTGTAGGAAAAAATATGGGGATTCAGAGATACAGTGATGATGGCGAACCACAAGGAACAGCAGGAATACCTATACTAGAAGTTATGAAAAAAAGTAATGTTACTGATTGTGCTATTGTTGTAACCAGGTACTTTGGTGGAATAATGCTTGGAGCTGGTGGTTTAACTAGAGCTTATACAAAAGGAGCATCTATTGCGCTAAAAGCTGGTGGAGTGGTTGAAAAGGTTGAAGGTGTTAATGTATCATTAGAGATGGATTATGATATGATTGGTAAAGTTCAATATATGTGTGGACAAAATAATTGGCATATTGAAGATACAGAATATACAGATAAAGTTATTGTTCATATATTGGCAGAAATATCTGTAGCTGATGAAATAGAGAAGGCAGCAATTGAAGCTAGCAATGGTAAAATATTAATTAGTAAAAGTGATGCAGAGATATATTTTAAAGAAGATAATAGACTTTATAAAATGATTTAAGTATATAGCGTTAGCCTTTAGGTTAGCGCTTGATGATTATACAGCGTGTTTGTAATAGCTATATAATAATAGCTTATGATTTATTAGTAGTAATAAATATTAATGGACAAGTAGATACTAAATATTGAAGACAATTTTATTTTGTAATAATGTACTAAGGGAGAGAAAATAAGAAAGTATGAATAGTAGAAGTAAAGATAGAAAGAAAGTCAAAAAGAAATATATATATATAATTCTTGTAAGTTTAATACTTTTAATTATGGGACTAGTATTTTGGAGTTTATCAATAAAAAAAGTAACAGTTTTAGTAGATGGAAAAGAGATAGTGCATAAAACTAATAAAGAAACTGTAGGTGACGTAATAGATGAATTAGGAATAACTTATAGTGAAAATGATAAATTATCAAAAGGTATATCTGAAAGCATAAGTAATAATGACAACATAGTGATTACAAGAGTAAGTTTTAAAGAAGAGACCGTGGAAGAAGATATTGATTTTGAAGAGAAAGAAGTAAAAGATTATAAAATGCCTTTAGGAGAAAGTAGAGTAATAGATGAAGGTCAAGTAGGGAAGAAAACTTTAGTATACAAAATTACTTATGAAAATGGAGTTGAAGTAAAAAGAGAATTAATTAATGAAGAAATAATAAGTGATGCTTCAGATAGGATTATAGCAAAGGGAATATTTGATCCTACAAGCATGACTGTTTGTGTAAATAAAACAAGGACAGTGGATAGAGATTATGAACCGCAAGACTTAGTAGTTCCTAATGTAAGATCATTGGTTAGTACAAGCAGAATAATGATGAAATCAGAGGCTGCAGCAGCGCTAGAAAATCTTTTCAAAGGAGCGGATGCTGATGGTGTGTATCTTTATGCTGTATCTGGATATAGATCTTATGATTATCAGGCAAGTATCTATAATCCATACTCTGGATATTCTGCACCACCAGGAGCAAGTGAGCATCAATTAGGATTAGCTATGGATGTTAATTCATCTTATTATGGATCGTCATTAACTACTGAGTTTGGATATAGTGTAGAAGGACAATGGGTTAGAGAAAATGCTCATAAATACGGATTTATAGTGAGATATTTACCAGGAAAGGAAGATGTCACAGGATATTACTATGAACCATGGCATATAAGATATGTAGGAGTGGATTTAGCTACAGAATTATATAATAGTGGACTAACTTTAGAAGAATATTATGGAGAATATTAATATTAAATAACTAAATCTAAGAGTTAGATTGTCAAGTGAAACTCCTATTCACATATGTTCATAGGAGTAAGTTCGAATAACTAAATCTTAGATTTAGATTCTCACTTAAGTAAATTGAAAAATAAATTTCGCTATGATATACTGTTTATGGATATTTAAGTAAAGAACAAATTATATTAATTTAGGAGGAAGAAAGATGTCAGGACATTCAAAATGGCATAATATACAAAACAAAAAAGGTAAAGCTGATGCGCAAAGAGGAAAAATATTTACTAAGCTAGGTAAAGAATTAGTGCTTGCAGTAAAAAATGGAGGTCCAGTTCCTGAGAACAACCCTAAATTAAGAGATGCAATAGCAAAAGCAAAGGCTGCAAATATGCCTAATGATACAATAAATAGATCAATAAAGAAAGCTTCAGGAGAGTTAGCTTCAGTTGATTATGAAAGAATAGTATATGAAGGATACGGACCATCAGGAGTTGCTGTTATAGTTGAAACATTAACAGACAACAGAAATAGATCAGCTGGGGATGTTAGAGCTGCATTCTCAAAAGGTGGTGGAACTTTAGGAACAACTGGGTGTGTAAATTTTATGTTCCAAGAAAAGGGTGAAATAGTAATAGAAAGAGCTGACTTAGATGAAGAAGAGGTAATGATGATGGCTCTTGATGCTGGGGCAGAAGATTTTGAAGCTGAAGATGAAGTATTTGTAGTAACAACATCACCAGATGATTTTGGAACAGTAAGAGAAGCATTAGAAGCAGAAGGATTAGAGTTCTTAGAAGCAGCAGTAAAAATGATTCCAGATACTTATACTGAAATTGATGAAGAAGCAGCTAAGAAGATGCAAAAGATATTAAACATGCTTGAAGATAGTGATGATGTTCAAGAGGTATATCATAATGCTGAATTCCCTGAAGGATGGGATGAGTAAAAATTTATATAATTAATAAAAGATAGTTTTAACCTCATTGTCTTAAGTAATATTAAGTATAATGAGGTTTTTATTATATTTAATAGATTTAATAAGTTGGAGAGAAGAGAAAATGTTAAGATTAGCTAGTGAAAAAGATAGAAAAGAAGTACTAGATTACTGTTTAGGAGAACCAAATATAAATTTATTTATTATAGGTGATATTGAGAATTTTGGATTTGATAAGGAGTTTCAAAATGTTTGGATTCAATACGATGAAGAAATTATAAGAGGAATTGTATTAAGATATCATACTAATTTTATTGTTTATAGCAGAAATTTAGATATGAATTTTAAAGAAATTGCAGAATTGCTTGTAGAAAAAGATGCAAAAGTAGTTAGTGGAAAATTATCAGTTATAAATAAAATATATGAATTAATTGAAAATAGTTATAACAAACGAGAAATGTTTTTTTGCGAACTTAGAGATGAAAGTAAGTTAGAAGAAGTGAAAGAAGAAAATATAGTAATAGCTACTTCAAGTGACTCTATGGAAATTGCAAAAGCATATGAAAAAATAGAAGAATTTAAAGGTATGTACTCTGATGATTTAAATGAACGTTATAATCAAATTAACAATAGAATATTAAGTAAAGAAGGTATACATATATTTATTAAAGAGGATAATGAAATTATTGCTCATGGAAATACGACTGCTACTACAAGTGTTAATGCAATGATAGGAGGAGTTTTTACAGTTCAAAATCATAGAAACAAAGGATTAGCAAGTAAAATAGTATCATATTTAGCAAAGAGACTAATAAATGAAGATAAGTCTGCCTGTTTATTCTTCGACAATGAAGAAGCAGGAAGAATATATCATAGATTAGGGTTTGAAAATATAGATAAATGGTGCATGTTGATGAAAAAGTAAATTTTAATAGATATAATACTTTATTATTAAGAATTAGATAGTGTTAAAAATAAATAAGTATATAAAAGTGAAATAAAGCCAAAATGAACCTATTGAATTTTAAATATAAACTTCAATAGGTTCATTTTTTATATAATTTTAAATAATTCATAAAATATAACAATTTTAGTTGTAGAATTTAAATTTATTTATGAGGGTATATGTAAATAATACCTTTTACATAAATTAATTTATGAATAGTCACTATTTATAGGAAATATGAATAATATGAAGTAGATGTCTAAATATCATTAAAAGATACAAAGGAGGAATTTTGAAAAGTGACAAATTATAGAGGGATAGATATAAGCAATTGGCAAGGAAGTATAACATTTTCAGAAGTGAAAAATAGCGGAATACAAATAGTATATATACAAGCAACTGAAGGAAATTATTATACAGATCCTTATCTTCAAGAATTTTATGATGGAGCTAAAGATAATGGGTTATTAGTAGGATTTTATCATTTTTTCAGTCCATCAATATCAGCAATAGTACAAGCAAGGTACTTTGCTGATGCAATAAGTGGTTTAACTTCTGAGTGTAAATTAGTTTTAGATTTAGAAGAATCTGGGGGATATGAAGTAGGAACGTTATCTAGTATAGCAGTAGAATTTTTAGAGGAAGTTAAAAAGATTACTGGCTTAGATGTTGCTATATATACCTATGCAAGCTTTGCAAACAATAATATTACCACTGGATTTGGATTAGAGAATTATCCATTATGGATAGCTGAATATGGTAGTAGTGAGCCGGAAGAAAATTCTATATGGGGTAATGCATATGTAGGATGGCAATATTCTGATACAGGAAATATATCTGGAATAAATACTAATGTTGATTTAGATATATTTAAGGAAGGAATTTTATTAAGTGATGATACAACAGTGCCTGGAAATAAAAAACAAGAATCTACTCAAAGTGGAGTTAAGTATTATGTAGTTCAAGCTGGAGATACTTTAAGTAGTATTGCAGCTAGATTTGATACAACAGTAGCTAGTTTAGTTTCAATAAATAGTATAGCTAATCCTAATTTGATTTATGTAGGAGAAACATTAAAAATATATACAGATAAAACAGTATCAACTAGAACTAACTCATTTAG
Source organism: Clostridium sp. NSJ-145 (assembly GCF_021044725.1). Lineage (NCBI taxonomy): Bacteria > Bacillati > Bacillota > Clostridia > Eubacteriales > Clostridiaceae > Clostridium > Clostridium sp. NSJ-145. The sequence continues at coordinate 249,513 of NZ_JAJNOS010000001.1, read as the reverse complement.
TAAGACTTATATAGTAGTTTCAGGTGATACTTTAAGTTCAATTGCATTAAGATTTGGAACAACAGTAAATGAATTAGTTCAGCTAAATAATATTACAAATCCAAATTTAATTTATCCAGGAGAAGTATTAAAAATACCAACAAATGTTTCTGTTAAAAGTGGAGCAACATCCAACCAACATTCATCAACTTATGTTGTACAATCAGGAGATACTTTAAGTGGAATAGCGAGTAAATTCGGAATAACTGTTCAGTATTTAGCAAGAATAAATGGTATAAGTAATCCAAATCTAATTTACCCAGGAGAAGTTTTAAAGATAGAATCTTCAGGTGTATCTAAGCAGGAACAAAGTGAAAGTTTAATATATACAGTTAAAGCTGGAGATACACTAAGTGGGATTGCGAAAAAGTATGGAACAACAGTTAGTAATTTGGTTAGTTTAAATAATATAAGTAATCCAAATATGATTTATGTAGGAGAAAAGTTAATAATAAGTAAAGATAAATCTAAAAATTTCACAGGATTAGTAGTTGTAAAAACAGGAGATACAATAAGTGGAATAGCAGCTAGATATAATACTACTGTAGATAATATAGTGAATTTAAATGATTTACAAAATTCAAATTTAATTTATCCGGGAGAAACATTAAAAGTTTAGATTTTATTATGACAGATAATAAATTAATAAACTTAATTTAGATAAAATTAAATTTAATAAAAAAATAGAATGGGAATGGTGAATAAAGTATATTTACCATTCTTTAGATTTAATAAATAAAATAGTAATTAAACTTCAAATTATTATAATATTTTAGTATTTACAATACTATAGATATTATGTAGAGAAATATATTTTGGAGGATAAGTATATGGAAGAGTTTAATTTGTTAGAAAAATTTGAATGTCATAAAAAGAAGATAATAGAAAATATTGATGCGGCAAAAGATATGGAACTAAATAAGATAACAGCAATTCTTGTTATTGATGATGATAGTGAAGAAGTACAAAGAAAGCTAATAAACTGGTTAATTATTGAAGGATATAAAGTTTCACTAAGAAGAGAAGAATATAATATTTTATCAATAGAATGGTAAGAGAAAATTAATTTTATACTGAATAATTTTTGTAAAAAGTGGAAATTATTATTCATAAGGAGTGATGGAAATATGAATAATAATTTTCAAAATGATAAATTTAAAAAAGATAAGTTGAAAAAAATATATTTTGGAGTTGGAGTAATAGTTTTATTAGGAATGTGCTTCAGCTTAAGCTATTTAATTACAGATTGGATAACAAAACCTAAATATGAGAATGCTCTTGAAGAAAAGACAGTTTATAATTCTACAGAGGTATTAGAAGATAATACAACTATAGCTTTAATGATTGGAGATAGTATTGATAAAGAGCAAAGTTTAAAAGATTTTAAAGAAGAAAATAATATTCAGGTTGATGTAAATCAACAATTCTTAATAGATTTTCTTGATGATTCAGGATATAAGCTTGAAGCATTAAGTGATGATAGAATTGTATTTAGTAAAGAAAATAGTGATAATACTCTTATAGGCGGTAAATATTACTTAGGTGAAAAAGATGGATATTTTGCTATTTATAAAACAGATGAGAATGGAAAAGCTTTTATAGAATCAGAAAGTGATGTTTTTAGAGATTATAAAAAGGTAAATACTATACCAATAGCTGCGGAAGAAGAAATAAAGTCATTTAAGCACTATTATGATTCAAAGGAAGAAGCATTAGAAAGATTAGCTGGTTATATGAATTAGAATTTATATATTTGAATTAAATTTGTAAAGTATATAAAATTAGTGGGAAAATAGCCATAAACATAGGTAGAATAAGAAAAATTAAAAAAGGGGACAATAGTATTAGAAACGATGGAGAGGAGGTCACAATATGAGCATCATTCCAGAATTTCAATATTTATTGGTTATGCCTGATGGTCATGTAAAGGGATTTAATGATTTAGATACTACTAAAGCATATATAAATATGTATTATATGCAGAAAGTTAGAAATTCAACTATAATAACTGAAGTAAATGACTTAACAGATAGTAGTGAGCAGTTTATTAACACCGTATGTCAGAATTTAGGCGTTATAGAAGGAGAATGTAGAGTATATAATACAAATGATATTATAGAAAAGCTTCAAGAAGATATAGTATTTGATGAAGAAAAGGAAGAAGTAATATCTAAATTATTAAGTAAAGATATTAATTTAAACATTTATGATTTTGCAATCGATAATATATTCAATGATGTTGAAGCTATTGATATAATGGAACCTTATGGTGAGTTTTGGAGTTAAAGTAAAATAATTTTTAAAAGGCTATCACAAATGTGATAGCCTTACTTTATTATTGAAAAAAACATTGTAAAATGTTAAAGTAGAAATGTTATGTTTATTACTTCAAGATGAAGATAAGGGGGGAATTGTATGTATGAATATATTAAAGGGAAGTATATTGGTATAAATAAAGATTATGTAATTGTTGAAAATAATGGTATTGGATATAAAATATTTACTTCTGGAGCTACTATGGCTGAATTGCCAAAAGTATCGGAAGAAGTTATGTTATACTTAGAGCAGATAGTAAGGGAAGATTTTATTGGTATATATGGATTCTCCACAAGAGAAGAATTAGAGATGTTTAAGTTATTACTATCAATAAATGGTGTTGGAGCAAAAGCGGCTTTATCTTTATTATCAATAAGTAGAATAAATAATTTAAGATATGCTATATTAATGGGTGATGAAAAACATTTATGTAGGGCACCAGGAATTGGCAAAAAGACAGCAGGAAGAATAATTTTAGAACTTAAAGATAAAATCAAAACTGATGATGTGGTTGAAGGTGTTGATATTCAAGAAGGATTTAAAGATATTGCTCCAAGTAATGCAAATGTTGTAGGTGAAGCTTTAGGGGCATTATTAGCTTTAGGATATTCAGAAAAAGAAGCTGAGACAGCTCTTAAGAAAGTTGATAAAACACAGTCTGTTGAAAATATAATCAAGGAATCATTAAGAGTATTAATGGGATAGAGGTGAAATAATGGAGAGAATTATTACACCAGCAGAAATGCTAGAGGACGGAAATGGAGAGTTAAGTTTAAGACCTCAAAAGATAAATGAGTATATTGGTCAAGATAAAGTTAAGGAAAGATTAAATATATTTGTAAAAGCAGCTAAAACTAGAGGAGAAGCTTTAGATCATGTTCTTTTATATGGACCTCCAGGACTAGGTAAAACAACCTTAGCAAATATTATAGCTAAAGAGATGGGTGGAGATTTAAAGATAACTTCAGGACCTGCTATAGAGAGAGCTGGAGATTTGGCGGCTATTTTAACAACATTAAAAGACAATGATGTTTTATTTATAGATGAGATACATAGATTAAATAGAAATGTAGAAGAAATTCTTTATCCTGCAATGGAGGATTACGCTCTAGATATTGTTATAGGAAAAGGTGCTGCAGCTAAGTCGATAAGATTAGACTTGCCACAGTTTACATTAATAGGAGCAACTACAAGAATAGGAATGCTTAGTTCACCATTGAGAGACAGATTTGGTGTGTTATGTGATATGCAGTATTATACTGATGAGCAATTAAAAGAGATAATAGTTAGATCTGCTTTTGTATTGGGCTGTGATATTACAGAAGAAGGGGCATTTGAGATTGCCAGAAGGTCTAGAGGAACACCTAGAATAGCAAATAGATTATTAAAAAGAGTAAGGGATTATGCTCAGGTATATTCGGATTCTTTAATTAGTTATAAAGAAGCAAAAGAAGCATTAGAACTTTTAGAAGTAGACTCTAAAGGGTTTGATAGGGTAGATAATAAAATATTGGAAGCTATCATTGATAATTTTAATGGTGGACCTGTAGGAATAGAGACATTATCTTACTTTATAGGAGAAGAACTTGGAACCGTTGAAGATGTTTATGAGCCATATCTTCTTCAAAAAGGTTTTATAGTAAGAACAGCTAGAGGTAGAGTTGCAACAGATGCAGCTTATGCTCATTTAGGAAGGACAAAAAAGAAGAAAAAGCACACAAATCAAAAGAGCTTTTTTGATAGTGAGGAGTAAAAAATGAAAACAAGTGATTTTAATTTTGATTTACCAGAGGAACTTATTGCTCAGCATCCATTAGAGAAGAGAGATTATTCAAGATTAATGGTGCTAGATAAAAAAACTGGAGAGATAGAGCATAGACATTTTTATGATATATTAGAATATCTAAAAGAGGGAGATACTTTAGTTTTAAATAATACTAGAGTTATGCCAGCAAGACTTTTTGGTCAAAAAGAAGAAACAGGAGCTAAAATTGAATTCTTATTACTTAAGAGAATTGAAGGAGATAAGTGGGAATGTTTAGCTAAGCCTGGAAAAAAAGCTAAGATTGGAGCTACTTTTACTTTTGGTGAAGGTAAGTTAAAATGTAAAGTAGTAGATATAGTAGAAGAAGGAAATAGAATTATTGAGTTTTCTTACGATGGTATTTTTGAACAAGTTTTAGATGAACTAGGAGAAATGCCACTTCCACCATATATAACTGAAAGGTTAGATGACAGAGAGAGATATCAAACAGTATACTCTAAGGAGAAAGGATCTGCAGCAGCTCCTACTGCTGGATTACACTTTACTGAAGAGTTATTAGAAAAAGTTCGTGAAAAAGGAGTTAACATAGCATATTTAACTTTACACGTTGGACTTGGAACTTTTAGACCAGTTAAAGTTGATGATGTAAATGAGCATGTAATGCATTCAGAGTACTATTGTCTTTCAGAAGAAGATGCTGATATCATAAATAATACTAAGAAAAATGGTGGGAGAGTAATATCTGTTGGTACTACATCAACAAGAACTCTTGAAACTATTGGAGATGAAAATGGATATGTGTCTGCAAAAAGTGGATGGACTAATATATTTATATATCCAGGATATAAGTTTAAAGTTGTAGATAACTTAATAACAAATTTCCACCTTCCAGAGTCAACGCTAATAATGTTAGTTTCAGCTCTTGCAGGTAAGGAACATGTTATGAATGCTTATAATGAAGCTGTTAAAGAAAAATATAGATTCTTCTCATTTGGAGATTCAATGTTTATAAAGTAATACAAAAACTAAGGAAGTGAAATTTTGAGTAAAAAAAGATATACGTTACTAAAAAAAGACGGAAATGCTAGAAGAGGAAGATTTGAAACTCCTCATGGAACAATTGAGACACCAGTATTTATGAATGTTGGAACTTTAGCTGCAATAAAAGGTGCAGTATCATCTATGGACTTAAAAGAAATAGGATGCCAAGTTGAACTTTCTAATACATATCATCTTCATTTAAGACCAACAGATAAGGTTGTTGCTAAAATGGGGGGACTACATGAATTTATGAATTGGGACAGACCAATACTTACAGATTCAGGTGGATTCCAAGTATTCTCACTTGCTGGAATGAGAAAAATTAAAGAAGAAGGAGTTTACTTTAATTCTCATATAGATGGTAAGAAAATATTTATGGGACCAGAAGAATCAATGCAGATTCAAAGTAACCTTGCATCAACTATAGCAATGGCTTTTGATGAATGTATACCAAATCCATCAACAAGAGAATATGTTGAAAAATCAGTAGCTAGAACTAACAGATGGCTTGATAGATGTATAGCAGAGATGAATAGACTAAATTCTCTTCCAGAAACAATAAATAAAGAACAGATGTTATTTGGAATAAACCAAGGTGGATGCTATGAGGATATTAGAATCGAACATGCGAAACATCTTGCATCTCTAGATATGGATGGTTATGCTATTGGTGGTTTAGCAGTTGGAGAAACTCATGAAGAGATGTATAGAGTAATTGAAGCTGTTGTACCTCACTTACCAGAAGATAAGCCAATATATTTAATGGGAGTTGGTACACCTGAAAATATAATTGAAGCTGTAGATAGAGGTGTTGATTTCTTTGACTGTGTATTACCAGCTAGAAATGGTAGACATGGGCATGTATTTACTGGAGAGGGAAAGATAAATCTATTTAATGCTAAGTTTGAGCTTGATAATAGACCAATTGATGAAGGGTGCCAATGCCCAGCTTGTAAGCACTATACAAGGGCTTATATAAGACATTTATTTAAAGCTAAAGAAATGTTAGCTATGAGACTTTGTGTACTTCATAATCTTTATTTCTACAATAAATTAATGGAAGATATAAGAGCGGCTATTGATGCAGGAAATTATAAAGAGTTTAAAGAACAAAAACTTAGAGAGTGGAATATAAAGAAATAAAATATAAATAAAGTATTAACTTTACCTAATATTTCTTTAATAATTGACAGATTATTATGTAAATAGTATAGTTTTCATTGAGACTATCTTTAAAATTAATATAGAGAAGGGAATGAATATAATGGGCAATGTAGGTGGAATGTTAGCTACTTTCTTACCATTAGTAATAATGTTCGGTCTTATGTACTTATTACTAATATTACCAGAGAAGAAAAGAACTAAAAAATATAATGCTATGTTATCAGAATTAAAAGTTAATGATGAAATAATAACTAGAGGTGGACTTGTTGGAAAGATTATAACTCTTGAAGATGAGTATATGGTAATACAATCAGGTCCAGATAGAACTAGATTTAAAATGCTTAAAACTTCAGTTTCTCAAAAAATAAATAAGAGCGAAGAATAGTAGAATAATACCTCCTTATGTATCATAAAAATGATACTAAGGAGGTGTTTTTTATGGAAATAAAAAGTTATTTTAACAATGTACTAAAAGGTGTAGTTGGTGCTTTTGCAGTAACTGTATTACTTACAGCTATTTTTTCTTTGCTTATATCTTTTGTAGAATTTAGTCCAGCTGTTTTTAGTGGAGTATTTGTAGTTATTACTTCATTAGGATTAATATTTGGAACAATAGTTGCAGCTAAGTTGCAAGGAGAGAAAGGTTGGCTAGTTGGATTAGCGGTAGGGGTATTATTTTACATAGCTTTATACGCAACAGGAGTTTTATTTGGCGCCGAACCAACACTAGGAGTATATGATTTTATTAAATTTGGTTTAAGTGTTCTTGTTGGGACTTTATCAGGAATGCTTGGAATTAACTTAGGAAAAGAATAGTTAATAATATAAGGAAAGATTTCACCTAAATATGGTGAAATCTTTTTATTTAATTAGGAAAAGCACTAATAAATAATATTTTTATACAATTAGATATACTTATAATGTATAATGAAGAATAGAAAATTAATTTAAGGAGAAAATTATGGATACTAATATATTAGGAATTATAATATCTTTTATATTTGTCTTAAGTATTATAGGGATATCTACTATATTAACTAAAAAGAGAATAATATCTGGTGAGGCAAGTAGAAAGTTTATACATATAGGTGTATGTAATTGGTGGATAATAGCTATGATTTATTTTGATAATAGGTATTATGCAGCTATTGTTCCAGCTTTATTTGTAGTTATAAATTACATATCTTATAAATATAAAGTTATTGAAGCAATGGAAAGAGATGGAGGAAAAAAAGATTTAGGAACTGTTTATTATGCCATCTCTTTATTAATACTAGCTTTACTTACTCTTGGTGACAGTGGTAAAGGATATATTGGTGCATTAGGTATACTAACTATGGGATATGGAGATGGATTCGCAGCGGTTGTAGGTACTTTTAAAGGAACTAAATATATTCCTATAGGTAGAAATTTAAAATCTAAAGAAGGAACACTTACTATGTTGGTAGCTACTTTTGCGGTAATAACTTTAATATTAGGTGTTTGTACAGATATATCAATCACAGGAGTTATTTTATATGCAGTGGTATTATCTGTAGTAGCTACATTGCTTGAGCTATTCACACCACATGGGTTAGATAACTTATCCGTACCTCTAGGGATTTCACTTATTTACTACATAATTTCTATTTTTATGGGGTGATATAAGTTGGAAATAATTATTGGATTAATAAGTTCTACTATAATTGCTTTAGTAGCATATAAGAAGAAATCTTTAAATAAAAGTGGAATGATAGCAGCTATAATATTGGGAACCGCTATATTTAGTTTAGGTGGAAGTATTCCATTTACTCTTATGTTAGTATTTTTCATTTCATCATCTATTATTTCAAAGATAGGTAAGAATAAGAAAAAAGGTTTAGACAAGATACATGAAAAAAGTGATGCAAGAGATTTTGTACAAGTTATTGCAAATGGAGGAGTAGCTGTAATATGCTTATTTCTATTTCAGAAAACTAAAGATATTAGATTCTTTATAGCTTCAGCAGTATCTTTTGCTGCAGCAAACTCAGATACATGGGCTAGTGAAATTGGAGTGTTATCAAAAGGTAAAACTATATCGATAATTACAGGTAAAAAAATAGAAAAAGGAGTATCAGGTGGTATAAGCTTATTAGGTACAGTATCTGCTTTTCTAGGAGCGACAGTAATAGGAATAGCATATACAACTATTTATATATTACTTGTAGGATATGATAAAAAGAGTTTAATAATATTATTTATAATAATAATATTAGGATTTTTAGGTTCTATAGTGGACTCTATATTAGGAATAACAATTCAAGGACAGTATATTGATGATATTGAAGGAAATATTACTGAAAAGAAATTTAATGGTAGGAAAGAGAATCGTTTAATATCAGGATTTAGATTTATCAACAATGATGTAGTTAATATTTTAAGCAACTTTATAGTTACAACCTTATCTATATTAATTTTATAATTAATAGCATTTATATAAAAAAGCATAAATAAAACATGGACTACTTAATAATGTACTCCATGTTTTATTTATTTTAAATAGAATTTTATTATGTTGTATTAAAAAGCAAATTATACTTTTTCCTTTTTTAATATATCGATAATTTCGAAAAGTCTTATCTCTAGTTTATTTATATCAGTTTCTAACCAGCCTTGATCTATAGCAGGAGCTTTACTTTTTTTATCAATAGTTCTTTGTAAATCATCTAGAATTCTAACATACTCTAAAGTTAAATCATAACAATTCATAATTAATTACTCCTTTATTTAATCTATATTTATATATAGTATTAAAGAGTGAAAAAAATGCTACAAATTTTAAAGAATATAGAAGAAATATGAAAACAAAAGATGTAAACGGTTATAATTTGTAGTTTAGAAGATTATCACTAAAAGTAAAGATAAGCATTGCAAAAATACTTGTCTACATTTATATTAGTAAATATAAAAACTTTACAAGGAGAAAAAAATGAAGAAGAAATCAGTTACTAGTTTATTAATATTAGCATTATTAATTCAGCTAGTTTTAAACATGGCACATCCTGTAACTCCAGTACTTATAAGAAGTTTAGGACTTCCTAGCATTATGTTTGGTATATTTTTTGCATCTATGTCTTTAGGAAATTTTTTCTTTTCTCCAATTTGGGGAGGGCTTTCTGATACTAAAGGAAGAGTAAAATTTCTTGTTTTAGGTTTGTTTGGATATGGAGTTAGTCAATTGGGATTTGGATTTGCAACTAATCCAATTCTTATAGTTATATTTAGAATACTTGGAGGAGCATTTGTTACTAGTTATTTGACGGTATCATTAGCTTATTTAACTGATATAACTACAAAAGATAACAGATTAAAAATTATGTCTTACTATGCAGCTGTAACAACTATAGGAGGATCGTTAGGATCTCTTTTAGGAGGGATACTAGGCAATACAAATTATAAAGTAACTTTTGTGTGGCAATTTATTTTAGCAGTAATATTAAGTTTAGCATTATATCTTGTATTAGAAGAAACTATTCAGAAAAAGAAAATTAAAGCAAATATTAAACTAAATACTTTTTCATTTAGTAAGTATAAAGACCTATTAAATAAAAACTTATTAGTTGTTATGATTCTTATTATGATGTTCTTTTTCTCATCAACAAGCTATAACTCATCAATAAACTATTATATTGAATCAATATTAAATTTACCACCTACTTTTAATGGTGTTTTCTTATCAATTGCTGGAATGGTTGGATTCTTAGCTAATATCATAATTACACCTATTATAGGTAAAAAGTTTACTAAAGAAGTTAGCTTTAAATACATAACATTGATTTTAGCATTAAGTATGATGCTAGTTGGTTTATCCAAAAACTTAGTAATATTCTTTGGTGCAATAATATTATTTGTAGCAGTTGCAAGTGTTTATGTACCAGTACAACAAAATATAGTTTCAACATTAGCAAAAGAAAATTACGGAACACTAATGGGATTACAAAATTCAGCTAAGGCTGTAGGCATGGTAATTGGGTCATTATTTGCAGGTGCAATTTTTGATTTTGGAGAAAAGCTTCCGTTTATAGCATCAGCAATAATGTTATTTATTGGATTTGTAATTCTTATGAAAGTAAAGATAGAAGTTGAATAAAAGTGCGAAGCACTTTGGTGAAAAGTTTGACTTCGTCAAAAGTGAAAAATCAGGTGAAGCTGGGGAGAAAAGATAACTGCCGTGACGGTGAAAGGATTGCCTATGGCAATTGGAGAAAGTGTGTATATGTTACTAATTTCCTTACTACGTTAGTAGCATTTTCACCTCCATGCAGTCTACTTTTCACCTGAGAGCCTTAGCCTGAACTTTATTTATTAAAGGTATTTCCATTATTAGCCATTAAAAATTTAGATAAAGCATCACTAAGCTTTTCTAAATCACTATAGTCAATATTTTCTAAGTTATCTTTATTAGTATGAACTACATCCATTATTGTAGAATCTCCTAAAACTAAAGAAGGCGCTCCGTATTGACGTATAACTATATGATCGCTAGTTCCATAACGAACACCATTTTTTGTGGCGTATAAAGAATCATCATAGATAACATTTTCTTTATCAAAGATTTCTTTCATAGCCTTATATAATTCTTCAGAGTTTGGATCATCGTTGCCCATTGATAATGTGTTACAATTCTTTTGAGCTACACAGTCAATATTAATATTATAGCTTTCTGAGTAAGTATTATAGTATTTATTAAAGAAGTTTTGGCTACCTAAAAGTCCAAGCTCTTCAGCATTAAATGCAACAAAAACTACGTCCATATCTAATGGGGTTTTATCAGTTAATTCTTTAACTTTGTGAGCAGTTTCAAGAAGGACAGCGATTCCTGAAGCATTGTCTATAGCACCATTTAGTGGATTATTATTAGCATCGTTAACATGATCAAGGTGAGCAGTAATATATACTGCTTTAGAACTATCAGTACCCTTAATAACTGCTGCAACGTTATTAGTATTCTCACTTAAGGAAATTACTCCATCTTTGTTAGAAATATAATAGTTATTATCGAAAGGAGAAATATTTAATTTTTTAAAGTAGTCTTTTATATATTCTTGAGCTCTTTCATTTTCTAAAGTTCCTACAACTCTTCCTAAATAAGCTTCAGAACATAAATCATTCATTATTTTTTCAACGTGCCCGTCAGTATCTATTTTGTATTGGAAGTTACTCCAATCACTAGTTTGTTCTAATAATGTATCAGAAGTTGCATCAGGCCTTGTGTTTGCTGCTTTATCACCACAAGAAATCAGTGAAAAAATCAATAATATTGATAGTAGTCTATTTAGAGTTTTCATAATACACCTCTCATTTATAAAAATTGGTAATTAATTTATTTTAACATATTAAAAAGTTCTAATAAAAGTATTATTGGTAATTAGAAGAAATTAATACATAAATATCTTAATTGATTTAATAGATATGTTAATATAAAATTAAATTGAAATTTCTAGTATAGGTATTAAAAGGAGAAAAATGAATATTTATTTAGTTAGACATGGTACTACGAAGAGTAATGAAGAGAAAAGATATTATGGAGCTTATGATAGTGAATTATCGATAAGAGGAATGGAAGAAGCTAAGATTTTAAGAGAAAAACTTAAGGAAATTAAATTTGATAGAATTTATGTTAGTTCAAAAAAGAGAAGTAGTGAAACTGCAAAGATTATATTTGGAGCAGATGTTAAATATGAAGTAGATGCAAGATTAGATGAAAGAAACTTTGGAATATTTGAGAATAAGACATATGATGAAATCTGTAAAGAGTATAGTGAAGAAGTTAGAGCATGGGAAGAAGATTGGAAAAATTATAAAATTCCTATGGGAGAAAGTGCGATGGAAAGCTACTTAAGAGCCGAGGATGTTTTAAAAGATATTGAAAGTAAAAAGTTTGAAAATATTCTTTTAATAACTCATGGGGGATTTATAAGAAATTCTTATTGTTACATACTTAATGGGTTAGATAATTTTTGGAAATTTTCATCAAAAAATGGGGATATATCAATTGTTAAATATGAATATGGACATTGGTACATAGATTCTATAACTCATATATGAAGGGAGAAAAAATGAGCAAAATAATTTTAGTAACAGGGGGAAGTAGGAGTGGCAAAAGTTCCTATGGAGAAAGCCTTTTAAAAGAAAAAGATGATGTTGCTTATATAGCAACATCAATAATTTATGATGAAGAGATGAAGGAACGAGTTAAAAGACATAAAGAAAGTAGAAATAGGCTATGGAGCACAATTGAAGACTACAGAGAACTGTATAATAGGGTAGCTGATATAAAAGAAAAATATATAATGTTAGAATGTATTGGAACTATGATAACAAATTTAATTTTTGATAAATATACGAATGTAGATAATTTAAGCAAAGATGAGATTAATGTTTTAGAGAAAGAAATTGTTAATGAGGTATTGAAGCTTTTAGAGCAAATAAGAAGAAAAGATAAAGATGCAGTAATAATTACTAATGAAGTTGGGTTTTCATTAGTATCTGAATATAAGTTAGGTAGAATTTTTACAGATATTTTAGGAAGGGTTAATCAGATCTTAGCTAAAGAAAGCGATGAAGTATATTTAGTAGCATGTGGTTTGCCAATGAGGTTAAAGTAATATGAAAAGATATTTTGAGAATTTTTTACTTATGCTTCAAGTACTAACTAGAATTCCTATAAATAAGTCTTTGCCTTGTGAAAACACAGACTTTAAAAGAGGTGCAAACTTTTTTGCTATAGTTGGATTAGTTATAGGATTAATTCAATTTATAGTATATTCATTTTTAATAAAGTTTTTCAATTTAGATATAGCAGTAATATTTGTAATAATTATAGATATTCTTATCACTGGTGGGTTTCATATAGATGGATTCGGTGATACCTGTGATGGATTCTTTGCAACTAAAGGAAAAGATAAGATTATAGATATAATGAAAGATAGCAGAATTGGTACTTTTGCTTGTATTGGAATAATAATAAATATATTAATTAAATTTATAGGATATACAACTATATTAAATAATATAACAAGTTATATAATAATATTATTACCTATGATAAGTAGAGTAAGTATAGTATTAATAAGTTATATAGGAAAAGCTGCTAAAGAAATTGGAAGTGGAAATTTATTTATAAATACTGTGACTTTTAAAGAAGTTATAATTAATTATTTATTATTTATATTAATAGCTATTTTTATGTTGGATATAAAAAGATTATTAATTATAGTCATTATATCAAGTATTACAACGATACTATTTAATAAGTATTGTAATAGTAAAATAAATGGAATAACAGGAGATTCTTTAGGTGCAAATAATGAATTGGTAATGTTAATTTTATTAATTGTTTTAAGTTGTAATTTTTAATTTTAAATAAAAGTATTGCTAATTTATAATATCTACAATATAATGAGTGAGGAAAATTATATAGAAATTTAGGTGCCTTCGTAAAAGAAGGGTAAAAGGGAATGTAGTAAAAGCTACAACAGCCCCCGCTACTGTGATTGAGGACAAACTTTCAAACATACCACTCTAAGATTTAGGGGAAGGTGAAAGTGAGGATGATTCATAAGTCAGGAAACCTGCCTAGATGGATTCTAAGAGCTTTCGGAGGGAGAGACTACTAGGGAGAAAATTCGTTTATATTATGCTAATAAAAATATTGGCATTTTTATGTGATGAATAGAGGGTATATAGGAATAAATATACCCTTAACTATAGTAGTACACTAACCGTGTACTACTTTTTTTTTCTAGAGAATTTCTAAATTAGAGGAAATTTCTACTTATATACGCTCGTAGTAGATATTTCACTTGCTAAAATAATGATTTAGAGCGTTATTTAAAGGAGGGATAAAATTGGCAAAGATAATGATACAAGGTACTGGATCATCGGTTGGTAAAAGTATATTAGTTGCGGCTTTATGTAGGATATTCACCCAAGATGGGTATAAAGTATGTCCTTATAAATCTCAAAATATGTCTTTAAATTCCTATATTACTTTAGATGGTAAAGAGATGGGAAGAGCTCAAGTATTACAGGCCTATGCATCAGGAATAGAACCCGAAGCTTATATGAATCCAATTCTTTTAAAACCAACTAGTGATAGAAAATGTCAAGTAATAGTAAATGGTAAAGTATTTCTAAATACTGATGCAAAAGGCTATCATAATTTAAAAGATGAATTTAAAGTTATGCTTAAGAATGACTTTGAAAAAATTGAAGAAAACTTTGATATTGTTGTTATGGAAGGTGCTGGTAGCCCTGCTGAAATTAACTTAAGAGAAAATGATATAGTTAATATGGGAATGGCAGAACTAGTTGATGCACCAGTAATAATTGTTGGAGATATCGATAAAGGTGGAGTGTTTGCATCTTTAGCTGGAACTTTACTTTTACTTAGTGACTCAGAAAAAGAAAGAGTTAAAGGTGTAATAATAAATAAATTTAGAGGAGATATTGATCTTCTAACACCTGGAATTGATATGCTAACTGATATTATTCATAAGCCAACACTAGGAGTTGTACCACATTTTACTTTGAACTTAGAAGATGAAGATGGATTTATGGCTTCATCTATTGAAAGGGAAGGTAGAGGAGATATAGATATAGCTGTTATTCATTTACCTCATATATCGAATTTTACGGATATTGATGCTTTAAAGGTTGAAGAGGATGTAAGTGTTAGATTTATTTCTAAGGCTAATGACTTTGGAAATCCTGATTTAGTAATCTTACCAGGTAGTAAAAATACAATAGATGATTTAATTTATTTAAGAAATTCTGGATTAGAAGAAAAATTGTTAGAATACAGTAAATCAGGCAGAATACTAGGTATTTGTGGTGGATATCAGATGTTAGGAGAAGAGATATTAGATCCACATAAAGTTGAAAGTGAAAATTTAAGTGTAAAAGGAATTGGTATAATTCCGTGTATTACAAAGTTAACTACAGAAAAAACGATGACTAGATCAGAAGGTATAACTTCTTTAGGTGACAAAGTATATGGATATGAAATTCATATGGGTGAAACAATAGCCAAAGGTGAATATAATTATTTCGTAAACTTAACTAGTTCTAATGGAGAAGAAACTAGCATTAATGATGGATATATAAGTGAAGATAGAAAGATAATGGCAACATATCTTCATGGAGTATTAGATAGTAGCTCTTTTAGGGAAACTATTTTAAACGCTATTAGAAGAGAAAAAGGATTAATTGAAAAGAAGTCATCAAAATATGAAGCAATACGAGATAAAGAAATAGATAAACTAGCTTCTATTGTTAGGGAAAGTATAGATATAGATAGTATCTATGATATTATGGGGATAAAAAGATGATAGACTTTTTACTATTAAACTTAATATCTATTGGGATTGCAATTGTAGTTGATTTTATAATTGGAGATCCATATGGATTTCCACATCCAGTAATATATATGGGAAAATTCATCTCAACTTTAGAAAAGTATTTTAGAAAAAAAGCTAAGGATGATAAAGAACTAAAAAAATATGGTGTATTTATTTTTCTTATAGTTAGTTTTACTACTTATCTAATTACATTTTTAATAGTAAATTTATTTAGTTTCAATAAAATGCTTTATATATTATTAAATAGCTTTTTACTTTATACAACAGTAGCAGCTAAGTGTTTAAAGATAGAAAGTGAGAAGGTTTATAAAGCATTAGATGACGTAGATATAAAAAAAGCTAGGCTTATGCTTTCATATATCGTTGGAAGAGATACGACTTATTTAGAAGAAAATGAAATAGTAAGAGCTGCGGTAGAGACTGTAGCTGAAAATACATCAGATGGTGTTATAGCTCCACTTTTCTATGGAATTATAGGAGGAGCACCTTTAGCAATGATGTATAAAGCTATAAATACTATGGATTCTATGCTTGGATATTTAACAGAAAAGTATAAATATATTGGGTATTTCCCAGCAAAGCTAGATGATATAGCTAACTTTATTCCAGCAAGGATTACAGGGATGGCTATGTGTATTTCATCACCAATAGTTGGAGGAAATATTATAAGGGCATTTAGAATTATGATAAGAGATAGAAAAAATCATAAAAGCCCAAATTGTGCTTATCCTGAAGGAGCGGCAGCTGGAGCTATGGATATAAGATTAGGTGGAACTAATATCTATTTTGGAGAAGTAATAGAAAAGCCTACAATAGGCGATAATATAAAACCGATAAATAGAAAACATATAAAAGAATGTAATAAGCTTATGATAGTAAGTGAAATATTATTTTTTATCTTTAGCATTTGTATAGTAGGAGTAATTAACTTATGAACAAAACATTGACTAGTCATGGTGGAGATATATATACAGAAGGGTTATTAAAAGGTAAGGAGCTTATAGATTATAGCTCTAATATAAATCTTTTAGGTGTACCTAGTAGTTTTTATGAAGGTATAAAAGAAGCAACAAACTTAATAAATTATTATCCAGATATACAATATAGATCTACTAAGGAAGCTATTATTAAATATCATAAAATTTCTATAGATAATGATAATATAATTTTAGGAAATGGTGCTGCAGAGGTATTAGACTTAGCAATATCAACATTAAAAAGTATATGTATTATTGCACCATCATTTTCTGAATATGAAATTAGTGCTAAAAAATATGGATTAGAGATTAAATATAGCTATTTAAATGGTGATATGACTTATAATTATGAAGATATTTTAGATAAATTAAAGGTATGTGATGGAATAATAATAGCTAATCCTAATAATCCAAATGGAAGTAACATAGATAAAGAAAAATTTAAGTTCATTTTAAATTATTGCGAAAAGAATGGTAAAAGAATAATTATTGATGAGGCTTTTGTTGAGTTTTCAGGAGATAAAGCTAAAAGTTTTATAGACGAAGTAAATAATTACAAATCTTTAATTATTGTTAGAGCAATTACAAAATATTTTGCCTTACCAGGAATAAGGTTAGGCTGGGCAATAAGCTCTGATAAAAAAATACTTAGTAAACTTAGAGGAAAACAATTGCCTTGGAATATAAATACATTTGCTGCTTTATCCTTGAGGTATTTATTAGAAGATAGCGAGTATATAGAGAAATCTTTAAAAGTAAATATTAATGAAAAAGAATTTTTAATTCAAGAATTAAGAAAACTTAATGTAATTAATAGAGTATTTGATAGTAATAGTAATTTTGTTTTATGTAAATTAGAAAATTCAACAGATAATGAACTTTTTGAATTTGCTTTAAGCAAAGGAATACTTATTAGAAAATGTGGTAATTACAGAGGGTTAGATAGTTCTTTTATAAGATTAGCAGTAAAAAGTAGAGAAAATAATGAGATTTTATTAGATATGTTAAAATGTTTTGAGAATATTAGGAGAGACTAGATGAATTTATTAGATGATGCATTAAGTAAAATTAAACCTTTAGATCAAGAAATAATGGATAAGACATGGGAGTATTTAGATAATTTAAGTAAGCCACTTAGAAGTCTTGGAGTACTTGAAGAAATAGCTGTTAAAATATCGGGAATGACTGGTGAAGTTTTTAATAAGGTTAATAAGAAAAATATACTAATCTTTTGTGCTGATAATGGAGTTTGTGATGAAGGGGTAAGTGGATGTTCTCAAGAAGTTACAAATATAGTAACTAATAATTTACCTAATTATACAACTGGAGTTGGAATATTAGCAAAGTTTTATGGAAGTGAAATAAAAGTAATTGATGTTGGTGTAAAAGGTCAAATATCAAATTTAAATGTAGTTAATAAGAAGGTTAGAGAAGGTTCTAGAAATATGGCATTAGGAAATGCTCTTACAAGAGAAGAGGTAATTAAAGCTATAAATATAGGAATAGAATCTGTAGATATTCTTGTTAGTGAAGGATATAACCTACTAGGTACTGGAGAGATGGGAATAGGAAATACATCAACTAGTACAGCAGTTATAGCAGCTTTATTAGATTTAGATGTAGAGGATTTAGTAGGACTTGGAGCAGGTCTTACTGAAGGTGGATTAGAAAATAAAAAAAAGGTCTTAAGAAAGGCCTTAGAGTTAAATAATCCAAATAAAGATGATGTTATTGACGTATTAAGTAAAGTTGGAGGTCTTGATATTGCAAGCCTTTGCGGAAGTTTTATAGGTGCAGCAAAAAATAGAGTTCCAATAGTTATAGATGGATTAATAAGTTCAGCAGCAGCATTATGTGCATATAAGATTAATGAAACTGTTAAAGACTTTATGTTTTCATCACATAAATCTACAGAAAAAGCTATGAATGAAGTTTATAAAGAAATGAATTTAGAGCCTATGTTTGACTTAAAGATGAGATTAGGGGAAGGTAGTGGATGTCCAATTGCCTTTTCTATAATAGAGTCAGCATTAACAATTATAAAAGAAATGGATACTTTTGATAAAGCTGGCTTAGATAATGACGAAAGTAAAAATTATAAAAAGTTATATGAGGAGAGAAAAAAATATGAAAAAGACGTTTAAAAGTATTATAATGATGTTAGCTATACTAATGCTAGCTTTAGGTTTGGTAAGCTGTGGAGAAAAGAATACTATAGAAGATAATACAAGTAATGCACAAGAATCAGTTACAACATACCCGTTAACTATAACTGATACAAATGGTAATGAAGTAATTATTGAAAAAGAACCAGAAACAGTTATATCTTTAGGACCAAACGTTACTGAAATGGTTTATTCTTTAGATAAAGGTGATAAATTAGTTGGAAGAACTAAGTATTGTGATTATCCAGAGCAAGCTTTAGAAGTGCAAGAAGTAGGGACACTAACTAAGCCAAATTTAGAACTTATAGCAGAAATAAAACCAGATTTAGTTGTGGCATCTACTCACTTTACAGATGAAGCTAAAGCTAAACTTGATGAATTAGGAATTCCAACAATAGTTTTATATTCAGAAGATAGCTTTGAAGGTGTTTATAATTCAATAGAAACATTAGGGAAGATATTAAATGCCTCTCCAAAAGCAGAGGAAGTTGTCGCTGGAATGAAAGAAAAGGTAGCAGAAGTTACTAAAAAGGTAGAAGGATTAGAAGCACCAAGCATGTATTATGTAGTTGGATTTGGAGAGAAAGATTCAACAGCAGGTGGTAATACTTTTATCGGTGAAATGATTAGAATGGCTAATGGCGAAAATATTGCTGATGATTCAGAAGGATGGGGATATAGTAAAGAAAAACTTGCTGAAAAAAATCCATCAATAATAGTTTTAGCTGGTGATAATGATACAAAAGCAACTTTTGAATCAACTGATTTTTATAAAGATTTAGAGGCTGTTAAAAATGGAAAGGTTTATGAAATAGATCAAAATCTTTTAAATAGACAAGGACCAAGACTTGCTGATGGTTTAGAAGCTTTAGCTAAGATTCTTCATCCTGAAGCATTTAATTAATAAATAAAGAGGAAAAGTTTTATGAAGGATATTATTAGAAAAAATAAAGGGAAATGTTTTGTGATATTAATTATAGCTTTTGTATTTTTAACAATGATAGCAGTATCTGTAGGTTCTGCATCAATAAGTGTTAAAGATGTATTTTCTACTATTTTTACAAGGATACCCTTCATAGGTAACAAATTAGAGGGTGGGTCATTTAATACCCACGCTCTAATTATATTTAAGTTAAGAATGCCTAGAATAGTTATGGCTACTATAGTTGGGATGGGATTAGCTGTAGTTGGAGGAAGTTATCAGGCGGTCTTTAAAAATCCAATGGCAGATCCATTTATTTTAGGAATATCATCAGGAGCAGCTCTTGGAGCTACTATTTCAATACTGTTCGATTTAAAAAGTAGTTTTTTTAGTTTTAGCTTAACTACTTTATTTGCATTTATAGGTGCTATGGTCACTACATTTTTAGTTTATACTTTAGGGAGAGTTGGGAGAAGAGTTTCAACTACTAACATACTGCTTTCAGGGGTAGCAATAAGTTTCCTTATGAATGCAATGCAATCTACACTTATGATTATGAATGAGGATAAACTAGAAAGTGTAGTCTTTTGGACTATGGGAGGATTAAGCACATCAAGTTGGAAAACAATATCTATTGTGGCTCCCTGCATTATATTAGGTGTAATATATCTTACAATGCACTCAAGAGATTTAGATATTATTCTAACTGGAGATGATACAGCTAAAAGTTTAGGTGTTGATACTAATAAGCTAGTTAGAAGAGTAATAATAGTATCATCATTTATTATTGCTGCAAGCACAGCATTTAATGGGATTATTGGATTTGTAGGATTAATTATTCCGCATATTATACGAATGATTATAGGACCGGAACACAAGTATTTTTTTCCTTTTGCAGCAGTAGGAGGAGCAATGTTTTTAGTTTTAGCTGACACAGTTGCTAGAACAGTAGCTTCACCAGCAGAATTACCAATAGGAGCAGTTACAGCTATGATTGGTGCACCATACTTTATATTCTTATTGAATAAACATAAGAAAGGATAGAATAGAATGAAATCGTTAGTACATATTGATAATATAAAATTTTCTTATGATGAAAAAGAAGTATTAAAAGGAATAACCTTAAAGTTTAATAAAGGTAAGTTCTATTCTATAATTGGTCCTAATGGATGTGGTAAGACTACATTAATTAAAAATATAAGTAGTTTGTTAGCTCCTAATAAAAGCACTATATTCATAGATAATAAAGATTTAATTTCTATGACTCCGAAGGAAATAGCGAAGATATTAGCATCAGTTCCTCAAAATATCCATATTAACTATGAATTTAAAGTATACGATGTAGTAATGATGGGAAGAGTGCCTCATAAAGGTAGATTTGAAGGATATAATAAAAAGGATAGAGAAATAGTAAAAAAGGCTATGGACAAAGCTGATATATGGAAATTCAAAGATAAATTAGTTACTGAGTTAAGTGGTGGAGAATTACAAAGAGTAGTTGCAGCAAGGGCTTTAGCACAAGATACAGATATTATTTTGTTAGATGAGCCTACATCTCATTTAGACTTACAGTATCAAATCGAGTTTTTAAAAATATTTAAAGATATATGCAATGATAAAGTTATTATCGCAGTACTTCATGACTTAAATTTAGTATCGTTGTTTAGTGATGAAATAATTATGCTAAAGGATGGAGAAGTCATTGATATTGGTGAAGCTGATAAGGTTATGACAAGAGAAAACATAAAAAAGGTATATAATATAGATGTAGAAATTTATAATGATAACAATAGGAGATATATACTTCCAATAATATAGTATTTCTGTTATTTAGATTATTATAATTTGAGATGACAAAAATATGGCTAAGGTTATATAATATGACTTTAGCTATATTTTTTATTAAAATATATGATTTACTTATAGAAGTTAAAGAGGGAAAGTATGAAGATAATTGAAAGATACCCTGGAAGTGTTGGGGAAGTAATTCAAGGGAAGTGTAATGAAATAGATATTTTGTTATCATGTCCTATAAATTTATATACGAAGATAGTATTATCAGATGAAGTTGAAAGAGAAAATGAAAGCTTTTATTTAAAGTCTTATAAATTTATAGATAATATTTTAGAAGAATGGGGATATAAAGGTAAGAAAGTAGGAGTAGCTATAAATTCAACAATTCCTAAAGGAAAAGGTTTTGCTAGTAGTACAGCAGATTTATGTGCAATTTATAATGGATTACTAAAGTTAACAGATAGAAGTTTTAATGAAGAAGAACTTATAAGACACTGTTTAAAAATAGAACCTACAGATAGCATTATATTTGATAAAGCTACAATTTTTGATTATAAAGAAGGTGCAGTTAAAGAAAAGGTTGGTAGCTATTTTAAATTTTATGTATTATGCTTTATTGGAAAAAATATTGTGGATACTGTAGAGTATAATGGTAAGAAATTAGAGCCATTAAAAGATATAAATGATTTACTTATTGACCTAAGAGAAGCATTTGAAAATAGAGATACTAAAAAATTAGCTAAGGTATCTACTGAAAGTATAATTAGAAACCAACATAGGTTAAAGTATGATATTTTAGAAGAGATACTAGAAATAAAGAAGTTAACTGGTGGACTAGGTATAATTGGAGCTCATAGTGGAGATATGTTAGGAATAATTTTTGATAGCATAGATGATGAAAAAATGAAAGAGATTGAAAAGAGTGAGATTATAGGGTATGAAAAAATCATTGTTGAAACATTAGATGCTATTAACTAAAATAGATAATGAATGATAAAATTAAATTATATGACTGTAATTTAAGAAAATAGGTATAATAATTTTACCTATATGAATAATATTAAATGTAATCATACTAGATAAACAGTTATCTAAATGTGATTATGAGGCGTTGCAAAAAGATGCAACGTCTTTTCTTATATAGGACTTAGGAGGAAATTTCATGGTAGATATTGCGATGTTAGGAACAGGTGGAGGAATGCCTATGGTTGAAAGGTATTTATCTGCAGCTCTTATAAACTTCAAGGGAAGAAAGATACTTATTGATTCAGGTGAGGGAACTCAAGTTTCTATGAGAATTCTTGGATGGGGATTTAAGAACATTGATGTAATATGTATAACTCATAGTCATGGCGATCATATTGTAGGATTACCAGGACTTTTAGCTACTATAGGAAACTCTGGAAGAGAGGAGCCAATCATAATTTTAGGGCCGAAAGGAATAAAGGATGTTATTCAAGGACTTAGAGTAATATGTCCATATTTACCATATGAACTTATAATAATTGAAAATCCATATAATATAAAATTATCAGTTAAAAAGGACAAAATTAGTTTTGAGGATAGATTTGAAGGAGATATTGTTATAAATAGTTTAGAACTAGAGCATTCATCACCATGCATTGGATATAATTTTTATATTAATAGAAAACCTAAATTTGATGTTGATAAAGCAGTGAGAAATAAAGTTCCTAAAAATCTGTGGAGTTTATTACAGAAGGAAGAGATAGCGAAAGAAAATAATATAGTATATACAAAAGATATGGTTTTAGGAGATATAAGAAAAGGAATTAAAATTAGTTATATTACAGATAGTAGACCAATAGAAAGTATAATAAGGTTTATTTCAGATAGTGATCTTTTTATATGCGAAGGAACATATGGAAGTGATGAAGATAGAGATAAAGCTATAAAAAATAAGCATATGACATTTGCTGAAGCAGCCACTTTAGCAAAAGAAGGAATGGTAAAGGAACTATTGTTAACTCATTTTAGTCCATCACTACTTCAACCATCAATGTATTTAAATAATGCTACTAATATATTTAACAATACTGTAATAGCTCATGATAGGATTATAAAAACAATAAAATTCTCTGAATGATTAGTAAGCTAGATAATATCGTAAATGTTTATATTTATGAAAATATGGCAAAATATTAATGTAATATGGTTATAAAAGGAGAAAAAAGCATGTCACATGTAGTAGGAAAATCAGCATACAAAAGTTTAGAGGAAAGACTAAATAGGTTTCCACAAGGAGCGCCAGCATCTGAAACGCTTTATAAAATACTTGAAATGCTTTTTGACAAAAGAGAAGCTGAACTTGTAGCACAACTCCCTATTAAAGCCTTTACTGCAGAAAAAGCAGCAAATATATGGGGGATGAAGGTAGTAGAAGCTACAAAAATATTAGATAAACTAGCGAGTAGAGCTATACTTTTAGATATAGAGCATGAGGGTAAAAGAACTTTTTTATTGCCACCTCCAATGGCTGGTTTTTTAGAGTTTAGTATGATGAGAACTAGAGGGGATATAGATCAAAAGCTTTTAGGAGAATTGTATTATCAATATATGAATGTTGAAGAGGACTTTATTAAAGAATTATTTTATAGTGCTGATACTAAACTTGGAAGAGTCTATGTTCAGGAAAGTGTTTTAAGCTCAGAAAATTCAGTAGAAGTTTTAGATTATGAAAGAGCATCACATATAATAAAAACAGCCACAGACATAGGAATAAGCACTTGTTATTGTAGGCATAAGATGCAACATGTTGGAAGGGCATGTGATGCACCAATGGATATATGTATGACATTTAATAATACTGCATCTTCATTAATTAAACATGAATTTGCAAGAAAAGTTGATGTATCAGAATGTTTAGAGCTTTTAGAAGTTGCATATGAAAATAACTTAGTTCAATGTGGTGAAAATGTTAGAAAAGGTGTAAACTTTATTTGCAATTGTTGTGGATGTTGTTGCGAAGCTATGGTAGCTGCAAAAAAGTTTGGAGTAATGCATCCAGTTGAAACGACCAATTATATTGCTAATATAGATAAAAATTCTTGTGTGAATTGTGGTAAATGTATTAAAGCATGTCCTGTAGGTGCAATAAAGAGGGTAACGATAAATGAAGGTACTCCTATGGAAAAAGTTGTAGCAAAAGTAGATGAAGATTTGTGCTTAGGATGTGGAGTATGTGTTAGAAATTGTTTTAAAAATAGTATATGTCTAAAATCAAGAGGAAAGAGAATAATAACTCCAGCAACTTCAGTTCATAGAGTTGTACTTATGGCAATTGAAAAAGGACAATTGGCAAATTTAATTTTTGATAATAGAGCTTTAGTAAGCCATAGGGCCATGGCGGCTATATTATCATCTATACTTAAGCTTTCACCTGTAAAAAAAGCAATGGCAAGCGAACAAATGAAATCAATATATTTAGATAAATTATTAAGTATTTAATATAGTAATTATATCAATGAGAGATGTTTTACGGTATTAGTTAGTAAAATTCTTGAAAGATAAAACAGTTAAAAAATTTATAAATTTTTATAAGAAGCCAGGGAAAAACCTGGCTTTATTTGTATATAGATTAATATAGCGAAGTAGCATATATTCGACAAAAAACATATATTATTTACGGAAATGTAATAATAGGAAGAATTTATCTATGAGTATACTAAGTAAATTATTGTATTGTAGTATAATTACTACAGGTGGAATTGTTGAGAATAAGTTTAATAGAGAAACAAAAAATGCTGAGAATGTAAACAAGGAAATATTATTAAAAATATTGAAGAGAAATGCTAAAAGTGAAATAGGTATAAAATATGATTTTCAAAATGTAAAATCAATAGAAGATTATATAAGACAAGTTCCTTTAAGTAATTATCTTGATTATGAAAACTATATAGATAGAATGGCAAATGGAGAGAAAAATATCTTGGTTTCTGAGGAGGTAGAGTATTTTGGACATACATCAGGAACTACAGGAAAACAAAAACTAATTCCAGTTACTAAAAGTGGAAGAATGGCAGCATCAAAATATATGGCGATTCTTTCACAAAGGTTTGTATATAATAACTTTAGGGAAAGCTTTAAATATGGGAAAGGGCTTATGTTTGCAGATACAGTTACTACAACATACACTAAGTCAGGAATACCAATATGCTCAGCAACTTCAGGTGGAATGAAGAAAATTAAGGGCTTAATACCATATATGTATACATCACCTTATGAAGTTATGGAGGTTAAAGATAAAGAGGCACAGATGTATTTACATTTGTTATTTGCATTAAAAGAAAGAAAGTTATCTTATATAACTAGCGTATTTATATCAAATGTTTTGGACTTATTAAGGTTTTTAGAAGAGAAAATAGATTTATTGGTTATGGATATTAGAAAAGGGAGAATAAATAAGAGCTTAAATATAGATGATATCACAAGAGAAAAACTAAAAAAATATATTAAACCAGATGCTGCCAGAGCTGATAAAATAGATATTGAAAGAAAAAGAGGTTTTAAAGGGATATGTAAAAGAATATGGCCTGAAATAACTTATATTGCTTGTGTAGCTGGAGCTAACTTTTCTATATATGATGAAAGAGTTAATTATTATACAGGTAATTTGCCAATATATTCTACAGCTTATGCAGCAACGGAAGCTACAATGGGAATTAATCCGTATATTGATAAGATAAGGTACGTAATTATTCCTGATACAGTATTTTATGAATTTATTTCTGTTAAAGATGAAAATAAAGAAATTGATAAGACGTATAGATTGAATGAGCTTAAATTAGGAGAAAAATATGAGATTGTTATAACTAATCAAGCAGGTTTGTATAGGTACAAGCTTGGAGATGTAATTAAGGTTGTTGGAAATTATAATAATTGTCCAGAGATAGAGTTTTTATATAGAAAAAATCAAGTTCTAAATATGGTTTCAGAGAAGACCACAGAAGAACATTTAACTATATCTATACAAAATACTGTAAAAAAGTTGAATTTATCTTTGGTAGATTATACTACGATTGAAGATACAACTATAAGTCCAGGTAGATATATATTTTATTTTGAGTTTAAAGATGATATATCAAGAAGAAATATGATAGAGTTTGAAAATGTTTTAGATAAAGAGTTACAAAGAGCTAACTTAGCTTATGGTAGATTTAGAAACAATAATAGATTAGCTAAAGTAAAAGTAAAGGTAGTAAATGGTGGAACATTTAATATAATTAAAGAATCTTTGATAAAGAAAGGTATATCAAAAAATCAAATTAAAATGCCACGAGTAATAAATGATAAGAAAGAAATATTGAAAATTTTGATGTCTAAAACTATTTAAAGGGTACGTAAGTGCCCTTTTTGTATAAAAATATTAATATTCTCCTATGAAATAGAATATATAAGGTAATTAACAATATATTTAATAATGAAATAAGTATAGTAATTTTAAAAAATAATTAGGAGGTAGATTTATTGGGGAATATTAGTGATTATATCAAGATTGCAGGAATAATTATTGGGGTAATATTATGTTTATGGTTCTTACTTTGGATTTTTGGATTAAGAATTATAGACAATGATAAAGTGGGAATTGTAGAAAAATGGTGGAGTAGAAAAGGATCATTAAAGGAGCAAATAATAGCTTTAAATGGAGAAGCTGGGTATCAACCAGAATTATTAAGAGGAGGTATTCATTTTAGAACTCCTTTAATTTACAAGATTCATGTTGTACCTTTAGTTACTATTCCACAAGGAAAAGTAGCTTATGTATTTGCTAGAGATGGTAAAGCACTTGAACCTACACAGACTTTAGGAATGGTTGTAGAAGAGAGCAATAACTTTCAAGATGTAAGAGGATTTTTGATGAATGGTGGTCAAAAAGGACCTCAAAGAGGAATTATAAGAGAAGGTACTTACGCATTTAATTTAGCACAGTTTGTTATTATAACTGAAACTGTTACTTATTGTCTAAAAACAGGAACTAAAGCAGAACAAGAAACATTAAAGGCGATGGCTAAGTTAATTCATGAAAGAAAAGGGTTTGAGCCAGTTATTATTCAAGGTAATGCTGATTTAGTTGGAATAGTTACTGTTCATGATGGTCCTTCACTAGGAGGAGAAAATATAATATGTCCTACTGTTGGAGATGATGCAGCTGATCCTAATTATCATAATAACTTTCAAGATATAGATGCATTTTTAAGAGCCGGAGGTTTTAGAGGGAGACAATATCAAGTTTTAGCTGACGGTACTTACTTTATAAATAGGTTATTTGCTACTATTGAATTTATTCCTAAGGTAGTAATTCCAGTAGGGTTTGTAGGTGTAGTAGTATCTTACACAGGATCAAAGGGAGAAGATTTTTCAGGAGTAGATTATAAACATGGTGAGTTGGTGAAAAAAGGATATAGAGGCGTTTGGAATGAACCTCTAATGCCAGGAAAATATGCCTTTAATACTTACGCAGGTAATATAATTAAAGTCCCTACTACAAATGTAATTTTAAAATGGATATCTAATCAAATAGGAAATCACAAATATGATGAAAATCTTAAAGAAGTTAGTTTAATCACTAAGGATGCATTTGAACCTAACTTACCTTTATCAGTTGTATTTCATATAGATTATAGAAAAGCACCGTTAGTTATCCAAAGATTTGGAGATATAAAGATGCTGGTAGATCAGACTTTAGATCCAATGATTTCAGCATATTTTAAGAACATTGGTCAAACAAAAACATTAATTGAATTAATTCAAGAACGTAATGAGATTCAAGCTCAAAGTTCAAAAGAGATGCAAGAAAAGTTCGGACATTATAACTTAGAGTTAGAAGAAGTATTAATAGGAACACCAGCAAGTCCAAAGGTAGGAAATGAGATAGAAACTATATTAACACAATTAAGAAGTAGACAGATAGCAAGAGAGCAACTTCAGACTTATGAAACTCAACAAAAAGCAGCTGAGAAAGAAAAGGAATTAAGAGAAGCAGAGGCAGTTGCAAAGCAACAAACTACATTAACAGAGTCTGATATAAATATTATGATTCAAGAAAATCAAGGGAAAGCAGAACTTATGAAAGCAAGACAAGATGCGGAAAAGATACAAAAGTTATCTGAGGCCGATGCATATAAAGTTAAAAAGGAAGCAGAGGCAGAAGCGTTTAAGATTAAGATTACAGCTGAAGCAGAAGCTGATAAGGAGGCTAGAGTAGGTATATCAAAGGCTATAGCTGCTAAGGAACAGGTTAGTGCTTATGGAGGTCCACAATATAAAGTTGTTAGTGATGTAATGGCTTCATTTGCAAATGCTATTAAAGAAGGAAAAATAGATATAGTTCCTAAGACATTAGTAAGTACAGGAAGTAATACAGAAAATGGAGGAGCAAATGCTTTTGAATCTTTAATAATGCTTTTGTTAAGTGAGAAGTTTACTGAAGGAGAGTTTATTAAAGAGATTGATGAAGTAGAACAAATAAAAAAGATTAAAGATGAAATTATGAATCAAATATCGAATATGGAGAGTTCATCAAAAGATGAAAATATAAGAGATTAATTAAGTAGCATATTGTTTAATAATTGAATGATTTATCGACAATAGATGTCAAATATGATTATATTTAAAGAAGTAAATATACAAGTTGATAATTAAGTTTATAGGATATAAAAAATAATAGATTATATAAAATAAATTGAGTAAGTAATGAATATATTCCGTTTTCTTGGGGATAAATAATATTGAAAAAAGTACTTTACTCACTTTTAGTACTTTTAAGTTCCAAGGAGGAAAGAAAAATGACAGATAAAACATTAGTATGTAGAGATTGTGGTCAAGAATTTGTATTTACAGTAGGAGAACAAGAATTCTATAAAGAAAAAGGATTCACTAATGAACCTACAAGATGTGCTGCTTGCAGAAGAGCTAAAAAAGAACAAAACAATAGAAGATAATTAGTCTTTTGTTCTAACATCGTATTGAAAGATATAGTTTATTTTTCAATACGATTTTTTTTTGCTTTATATTATGTTTGCTAAAAATCACATTATGACAAAAAAACTCATATGTATATCTTATACGAGATGAGGAGAAAGTGATATGAACAAAAGAGTATTTTTAGCTAAAGAAGATCAATATTATAATAAATTAGGGATTGGTAAGAAAGTAGATATATGGGAAGATGGCCTTAGAACGTCAGGAGATAGGGGTTCATATGAATGGTGGTATTTTGATGCTGAATATAATAATGGGTGTAGATTTGTAGTAATATTTTATACAAAAGATAGATTTGATGTTAAAGGACCAGGGAAGCCAACAGCTACTTTAGATGTCACCTTACCAAATGGTCAAACAATTTGTAGAACAATAACAGAAGAAAATAAAAATATAATAGATGCATCAAGAGAACGATGTGATGTAAAAATAGGAGATAGCTTTATAAAATATCAAGATGGAAATTATTACATTCATTTTGAAGACACATTAGTACAGTATGATTGTGTTATGAAAAGTACTCTTCCTATGTATAGACCTAAAACAGGTTATACATTTTTTGGAGAAAACGAAAATCTTTATTTTGGATGGTTAGTACCGCAACCAAGTGCAGAAGCTTCAGGACAAGTAAAAGTTAATGGATTAAGCATGAAGCTAGAGGGTAATGGATATCACGATCATAATTGGGGAAATGTTGAAATGGATAGAATAATAAATCATTGGTATTGGTGTAGAGCTAAGATAGGTCCTTATACAATTGTTGCTAATGA
This sequence comes from Clostridium sp. NSJ-145, assembly GCF_021044725.1. Lineage (NCBI taxonomy): Bacteria > Bacillati > Bacillota > Clostridia > Eubacteriales > Clostridiaceae > Clostridium > Clostridium sp. NSJ-145. The sequence continues at coordinate 219,179 of NZ_JAJNOS010000001.1, read as the reverse complement.
TATTATTTCAGAGAAAAAATATGATTATTTAAGATCTGCTACTTTATTTATTGCAAAAAATGAAGAGGTTCTAGTGGAAGATGAGAATAAAATTAAGATTGAAAGGAATAATACAAAAGAGCATAATTTAACAGAAAAATTTATAGATAATAATATAACTTTTATTTATGTAGATGAGAATGAAACAAAGTATACGATAGAATTCATAAGAGAGAAGGATATTTTTGCATCATCTCTTTTAAATGTTATGGGATTATCTTATAGTGAAATTTTATTTTCAGTATCAAGAGGAATAAATCCAACTTATCTTAGATGTATTGGAAAAGCTAGATTAACAATAGAATCATCTAAAGGAAAAGAGGTTTTAGAAAGTGATGCTTTGTGGGAGCAAATGTTTTTTGGAAATAATAAAATAGCATATATAGCTAAAGAGTAAGAAAAAATAGTTATATAAGAAAATATAAGAGGAATACTTTTTTAGCTAGATAATAAAATTGTAATAAATATTTGACACAAATGTAAGAAAATGTTAAACTTTATTTAAGTTAATGTGAATTTAATATGTTTTAAACAACTTGTTGTAGAGGCCGCGATTGTCATCAGTACTATAACAGAAAGTTCAGATCTGAGATTTGATAACTTCAATGTATAGGAAAGGGGCCATCGCCGAAATAAATAGATAAGAGTCTATTTATTGGGTCTATGTTTAAGAAGCATAGAACTGTCTTATGAGAATTGCCCAATTTTCATAAAGAAGAGCTACATCTTGTTGGGGCAGAAGGTTTTGTTTTATATTGTTTTAAAACAGTCATGAGTACCTTTTGCTCATGACTGTTTTTTATTTACTAACTTATATAAGTTGAATTTTAGTAAATAGGAGGATATAACATGAATTTATTTGGAACTATGAAAAAAAATCAAAATGGTAATTTAGAAATAGGTAATTGTGATGTTGTTTATCTAGCAAAAGAATATGGAACTCCGTTATATGTAGTTGATGAAGAGTTAGTAAGAAGAAACTGTAGAGTTTTTAATGATAATTTTAAAGGAAAAGGAATTGAAACAGAAGTAATATATGCCTCAAAGGCATTTTTAAACTTAGCGATTTGCAAGGTAATAGAAGAAGAAGGGTTATCTCTTGATGTAGTTTCAGGAGGGGAACTTTACACGGCTATTAGAAGTAAATTTCCATTAAGTAGGGTTTACATGCATGGAAATAATAAAACAGAAGAAGAGTTAAGATTGGCTATAGAATCAGGTATAGGAAGAATAGTAGTTGATAATAGAGATGAATTAGATTTAATTGAATATTTATGTAATGAATTAGATAAAAAAATTGAAGTTCTTTTAAGAGTAAATCCAGGAGTAGATGCTCACACCCATGAATATATACAAACATCTAAAAATGATTCAAAATTTGGAGAATCTATATTTAGTGAAGATATATATGAAGTAGTAAGAAAATTTATGAATAGTGAAAGGGTTACTTTAAGAGGATTTCATTGTCATATAGGATCACAAATATTTCAGGAAACATCTTTTTATATGAGTGTTTCAGTTATGGTTGATTTTATTAGCAAAATAAAAGAAAAATGTGATTTTGTTACTAGAGAATTAAATATGGGTGGAGGCTTTGGAGTTTACTATTCTGATGGAGATATACCTATAGAATTAAGTAATTTCTTAAATAACATGGTGATATCAATTAAAGAAGAATGTGAAAAGCATAATTTATTAATACCTAAAATAATGATAGAACCAGGAAGATCAATTATTGCAAATGCAGGTACAACGTTATATAAGGTTGGTGGAACAAAAAAGACTTACGGTGATAAAAATTATATTTTTGTTGATGGAGGAATGACAGATAATATCAGAACTGCATTGTATGATGCAAAGTATGAAGCTGTAGTAGCTAATAAGTTCGATAATAAGGAAAAAATTGAATATACGATAGCTGGAAAATGCTGTGAATCAGGAGATATTATAGTTAAGGATATAATGCTTCCTAAAGTTGAAAGAAATGATATTTTAGCTGTTTTAAGTACTGGGGCTTATAATTATTCAATGGCTAGTAATTATAATAGGATACCTAGACCAGCAGTTGTATTTGTAAGGGATGGTATAGCGAGAATAGCAGTTAAAAGAGAGAGTTATGAAGATATTTTAAAAAATGATGTAATGTTTTAATAAGAATTTATGTTTTTTATTTAAAGTTACATTTTGATAAAGAGAGAAGATATTTCATATTATTAAAGGGGGCAATGAAATGAATATTGTAGTACAAAAATATGGGGGCACTTCAGTAGGAAGTATTGAAAAAATTAAGTTTGTGGCTAGAAGAGTTATTAACGAAAAGGAAAAAGGAAATGAAGTGGTTGTTGTAGTTTCTGCAATGGGGAAGACAACAGATAATCTTATAAATATGTCTAAAGAGATTTGTAATAATCCTAATAAAAGAGAATTAGATATGTTGCTATCTACAGGTGAACAGATGTCTATATCATTATTATCTATGGCTTTAGAGGCCGAAGGTTATAAATCTATATCACTAACAGGGTTTCAAGCGGGCATTAAAACACAAGGTATTCATACAAAAAATAAAATAGCAGATATTGACGTTAGGAAGGTAAAAAAATATTTACAAGAAGGAAAAATTGTAGTAGTAGCAGGTTTTCAAGGAATTAATGAAGATGGAGATATAACTACTTTAGGTAGAGGTGGATCAGACACTACAGCTGTTGCAATAGCTGCAAAACTAAAGTGTCCTTGCGAGATTTATACAGATGTAGATGGAATATATTCTATAGATCCTAGAGTATATAAAGAAGCAAAGAAAATTGATTATATAAGCTATGAAGAAATGATGGAAATGGCATCATTAGGTGCAGGTGTTATGGATGCGAGAGCTGTTGAAATAGGGTGTAAATATAATGTACCAATTTATGTATCATTAAATACTGGTGATGTAAAAGGAACATGGATAAAGGAGTATGATGAGAGAATGGAAGAAAGAGTTATTACTGGACTTACAATTAGTGAAAATAATTTAATGATTACTATAAATAATGTGTTATTTAAATCAAATAATATAGCAATGATTTTTGAAAGATTAGCACAAAGTTTTATAAACATAGATATGATAAGTCAGACAGCACCTGCAAATGGATATGTTAATGTTTCATTTACTGCAAGCAAAGATGATTTAGAAACTATAAAAGATGTTATAACAAAAATTAAAGATGAAATTTTAGGTATTAATATATCTGTTGAATTAAATATAACTAAAGTATCTGTTATAGGAATAGGGATGATGAATCAAAGTGGAGTAACTGCAAAGGTATTTAAGATTTTTGCTGAAAATAATATAGAATTTAAACAAGTTACAACTTCAGAGATAAGTATATCATTTGCTATTGATTCTAAGGACAAGCAAAAAGCAGCAAATATTCTAGCAAAAGAATTAAATTTATAAGTTAAAATTTAAATAATCTATTGGAATACTTAAAGATATTTGAATAGAATAGTGGGGGCAAAAATGATTAAGTTTCAAAAATTTCATGGAACAGGAAATGATTTTATAATTTTAAGAGAAAGCGATTTGAATTTTGAAGATTACAGTGAGTTGGCTAAGAAAGTTTGCAATAGACATTATGGAATTGGGGCAGATGGAATGATTATTGTATCAGAATCAACTAAGGCTGATATAAGAATGAAGTTTTATAATGCAGATGGATCTATAGCTAGTATGTGTGGAAATGGTATACGATGTTTTTCAAAGTTTGTTTATGAAAATGGAATTGTAAAAGGAAAAAACTTTAATGTGGAGACTTTAGCGGGAATTATGAGGCCAGAAGTGATAGTAGACGATGGTAAAGTAAACTTCGTAAAAGTAAATTTAGGCAAACCTATTTTTGTATCAAGTGAAATACCAGTAAGTAATGGTAATAAATATTTTATTAATGAAGAAATTAGTGTAGATGGAAGCTGCTTTAAGATAAGTTCTTTAGTAGTTGGAACGATTCATACAGTATTATTTGTTGATGATTTTAATGATTTAGATATAAAAGCAGTTGGACGAGCAATAGAATATAATGATATATTTCCAATAAAAACAAATGTTAATTTTTGCAAGGTAATTGATCATAAAAATATAGAAGTAATCACATGGGAAAAAGGTGTTGGGATTACTCTTGCTTGTGGAACAGGAGCTGCATCATCAGCAGTTATAAGCTCAATTTTAAAAGGTTGTGATAAAAAGATAAATGTAAAAGTACTAGGTGGTAATCTTATAATTGAGCAAAAAGATGATGAAATATTTATGACAGGGCCTGCAGAGTTTATTTGTAGTGGAGAATATAATTTTAGATAGAGAAAATAGTTAAAGGGTGTGTTTAAATGTTTTTTGAGAAAGAAAAGTTTATTGATGAAGTAAGATTATATAGAAGAGAGCTGCATAGAATTCCTGAAATAGGGTTTTGTGAAGTAAATACTTCTAAATATATAAGAGAAAAATTAGAAAGCTTTGGTTACGAGGTAAAATCTGTAGCAAAAACTGGTCTTATAGCATTTAGACAAGGAGAAATTTCAGAGGAGTCTATAGCATTTAGAGCTGATATAGATGGGTTAAAAATTTTAGAAGAAACTAATGTATTTTTCCAGTCGGAAAATGTTGATTACATGCATGCTTGTGGACATGATGGACATATGTCTATTTTATTAGGATTTGCTCATTATATATCTACTATTAAGTCAGTAAATAAAGGGATATTATTTATATTTCAACCGGCTGAAGAGGGGCCTGGTGGAGCAGAAGTTATTATTAATGAAGGGGTTTTAGATCATTACAATGTTAAACATGTTTTTGGACTTCATTTATTTCCTGGATTGAATGAAGGTGAAATAGGTATAAAAGCTGGCCCAATGATGGCACAAACTGCGGAGTTTGATATAGATATAAAAGCAGAAAGTGGACATGGAGCAGCACCACATAAAGCCAATGATGGAATAATAGTAGCGGCTCAATTGATTAACTCTTTCCAAAGTATAATAAGTAGAAATATTAATCCAATAGAAGGAGCTGTTTTAACCATAGGTACAATAAATGGAGGAGAAAGACGTAATATAATAGCTGAAAATATTAGGCTAGAGGGGACATTAAGAGCTTTTGATAAAGAGGTATATTCTAAAATTAAAAGTAGAATGAGTGATATATGTAAGGGACTGGAAACTATGTTTAACGTAAATATAAACATTGAATTTAGAGATATGTATCCAGCAGTAAGAAATGATAGAAAATTATTAAGAAGTTTAATTAAATTTTTACCGGAAGAAAGATTAGTAGATATCGATCCAATGATGCTAGCAGAAGATTTTGCTTATTATCAAGAAGCGGTGCCTAGCTTGTTTTTTATGCTTGGAGTTAAAAATGAGGAGTTAGGATATACACATCAACTTCATAATTCAAAGTTTAATTTCAATGAAGAAGTTTTGGTAGAAGGAATGGAACTTTATCATAAAATCTGTGAAGGATTAAATGTTTATTAAATATTAAGATTAATTGGGGTGGAATATAAAATGAAAAAAGCAAATCTAGCAATAGTTGGTGCAACTGGAATGGTTGGAAGAACATTTTTAAAAGTATTAGAGGAGAAAAAATTTCCTATAAATAATATATATTTATTTGCATCAAAAAAATCAGCAGGTAAGAGTGCTAATTTTTTAGGTAGAGATATTATAGTTGAAGAATTAAATCATGATTCTTTTAAAAGAGATATAGATATTGCTTTATTTTCAGCAGGTGGTGAAATAAGCAAAGAATATGCTCCAATAGCGAGAGAAAATGGAGTTGTAGTTGTTGATAACAGTAGTGCTTGGAGAATGGATAAAGATATTCCACTAGTAGTTCCAGAGGTTAATCCAGAGGATATAAAGTGGAATAACGGAATTATAGCTAATCCAAATTGTTCTACAATTCAAGCGGTAGTACCTCTTAAAGTTTTACATGATGCTTATAAGATAAAAAGGATTGTTTACTCAACCTATCAAGCAGTATCTGGATCAGGTGTTGGAGGTATAGATGATTTAGATAACACAATAAAAGGATTAGAAAATAAAAAGTATCCATATAAGATTGCATATAACTGTCTTCCTCATATAGATAGTTTTATGGATAATGGTTACACAAAAGAAGAAATAAAAATGATAGAAGAAACTAAAAAGATTTTAAATGATGATACTTTAAGAATTACAGCTACAACTGTTAGAGTACCAGTAAAATATGGTCATAGTATTTCTATAAACGTAGAATTTGAAAAAGACTTTGATGTTGAAGATGTGTTTAAGCTTTTAGAAAATTCAGAAGGAATCATTCTACAAGATGATGTTAAAAATAATATTTACCCAATGGCCATAAATTGCGAAGGTAAAGACGAAGTTTTTGTAGGTAGAGTAAGAAGAGATTTTAGTGTAGAAAGTGGATTGAATTTATGGGTAGTAGCTGACAATATAAGAAAAGGTGCCGCTACAAATGCAGTGCAAATTGCAGAAATATTAGTGAAAGATATGTAAAGCTTGAAGGGGAGAGAAAATATGAGTTTATTTGAAGGGTCCGGAGTTGCTTTAATAACTCCATTTAAAAATAATAAAGTTGATTATGAAAAGTTATCTGAACTAATAGAATTTCATATAGAAAATAAAACAGATTCTATAATAATATGTGGAACTACTGGTGAGTCATCAACTATGAGTGATTATGAGAAAAAAGAAACTATAAAGTTTACAGTAGATAAAGTTAATAAGAGAATACCGGTAATAGCTGGTACTGGTGGAAATAATACTAGTTATGCAATTGAGTTAAGTAAATATGCGGAAGAAGTAGGTGTTGATGGACTTTTATTAGTAACTCCATATTACAATAAAGCTACACAAAAAGGGTTAATAGAGCATTATAATGCAATAGCTACTGAAGTTAATATTCCTATAATTTTATATAATGTTCCAGGAAGAACTGGAGTAAATATTTTGCCTAAAACTGTATATGAACTTTCTAAAATAAAAAATATAAAAGCTATAAAAGAAGCTAGCGGCAATATATCACAAGTAGCTGAAATAGCAAGATTATGTGGAGATGAATTTTATATTTATAGTGGAAATGATGATATGATAGTGCCTGTATTATCATTAGGGGGAAAAGGGGTTATATCGGTAGTTGCAAATATATTACCAAAAGAAACTCATGATATTGTAATGAAGTATTTAGAAGGTAATGTTTTACAAGCTAAAAATTCTCAACTTAGAATGTTAGATCTTATAAATGCTTTATTTATTGAAGTTAATCCAATTCCAGTTAAAACAGCTATGAACATTTTAGGAATGGAAGTGGGAAATCTTAGGTTGCCTCTAACTGACATGGAAGATAAAAATAAAAAAATATTAATACAAGCCATGGAAGAGTATGGTGTAAGGAATTGGAGGAAATAATATGTTAAAGGTAATATTAAATGGATGTAATGGTGCTATGGGAAGAGCTGTAACAAAAATAGTTTCAGAAAGCTTAGATGTAGAGATAGTAGCAGGAATAGATAAAAATACGGAAATGTATCAAAATAGTTATGAAGTTTTTAATAATATATTTGATTACAAAGGTAAAGCTGATGTAATAATAGATTTTTCACATCCTAGTTGTTTAGATGATATTTTAAGTTATGGTAAAAAAAATAATACTCCAATGGTAATAGCAACTACAGGATTAAGTAGTGAAGATTATAAAAAAATAGAAAATGTAGCAAAGAGCGTTCCAATTTTTAAAACAGCTAATATGTCTCTTGGAGTAAATTTATTAATAGATTTAGTTAAGAAAGCAGCGCTAGCATTACAAGAAAATTTCGACATTGAAATTATAGAAAAACATCATAATAAAAAAGTAGATGCACCTAGTGGAACTGCTTTAATGATAGCAGATGCTATTAATGAAGAGCTAGATAATTCGATGGAATACAAATACGGTAGAGAAGGTAAGAAGGCGAAAAGAGAAGAAAAAGAAATTGGTATTCATGCTGTTAGAGGAGGGACTATTCCAGGAGAGCATACTGTTATTTTTGCAGGATTAGATGAGATATTAGAAGTTAAACATACTGCTTTATCTAAAAATGTATTTGCTAGTGGAGCAGTAAAAGCGGCAAAATTTATTGTAAATAAAGAGAATGGTTTATATAAAATGGAAGATTTAATGAATTAATTTGGTTATAGAAAGGAAGAAAAAATATGAATAATAATAATTTTACAGATCCATATGAAATTGCTAGATTTATAAAGGATGCAAAGAAAGTTACTCCGGTAAAATTATACATAAAAGGAGACATGGATAATATAAACTTTTCAAATTGTAAAGTTTTTGGATGTGGAGATTCAAGAATAGTCTTTGGTGAATATGAAGTAATAGAGGAAATATTAGAAAATAATGAAGATAAAATAGAATATTATGAATTAGAAAATGATAGAAGAAATTCAGCTATACCACTATTAGATATGAAGAATATTCAAGCTAGAATTGAACCAGGAGCACTAATTAGAGATAGAGTAAGTATTGGGAAAAATGCTGTAATAATGATGGGAGCAGTTATTAATATTGGTGCTGAAATAGGGGAAAATACAATGATTGATATGAATGCAGTAGTAGGAGCTAGAGGAACTATCGGTAAAAATGTTCACGTTGGTGCAGGTGCTGTAATAGCAGGTGTATTAGAACCACCAAGTAAAACTCCAGTAATAGTAGAAGATTATGCTATGATAGGTGCAAATGCAGTTATATTAGAAGGTGTTAGAATAGGTAAGGGAGCAGTAGTAGCTGCAGGATCAGTCGTTATCAATGATGTTGAACCTAATACTGTTGTAGCAGGAACTCCTGCAAAGGTAATTAAGGAAAAAGATGATAAGACTGCAGATAAGACTAGAATTTTAGAAGATTTAAGATAAATATCTTTTACACCATAAGGGGGCAGAAAAATGGGGACTTTGCATGATAATGACAAAAAGTATATATTAAATCTTTATAATAGATTAAATTTAGAAGTGGAAAGAGCAGATGGAGTATATCTATATGATAAGAATAATAATAAATATTTAGATATGTATAGTGGCATATCTGTTAACAATTTAGGGTATGACAAAGAAATTGCTAATGTAATAAAAAATCAAGTAGATAAGTATATTCATTTATCTAATTACTTTGTTTCAGAGCCAACAGTAAATTTAGCTAAACTATTAGTAGATAATTCTTTTGCATCAAAAGTATATTTTTCAAATTCAGGGACAGAGGCTAATGAAGCAGCAATAAAATTATGTAGAAAATATGGAAGAAAGATTAATGATAATAAAATTGAGATATTATCTGCGTTAAATTCATTTCATGGAAGAACTTATGGAGGATTAACACTAACAGGTCAAGAAAAGTATCAAAACGATTTTAAGCCTTTACTTTCTGGAGTAAATTATTTTGAATTTAATAATATAGAGTCTTTAAGAGAGAAAGTAAGTGAAAATACTTGTGCAGTTTTCTTAGAGGTAATTCAAGGTGAAGGTGGAATAGTAGAAGTATCTCAAGAGTTTATGAATGAATTAGTAAAGTTGTCAAAGACGCATAACTTTCTAATTGTCATAGATGAAATTCAAACTGGTATAGGAAGAAGTGGAGATTTATTTGCTTTTGAAAAATACAATATTACTCCTGATATAGTTACATTAGCAAAATCTATAGGTGGAGGATTACCTTTAGGTGCAATGTTAGTTAATGAAAAATTAGAGGAAGTGTTAAAGGTTGGAGACCATGGAAGTACCTTTGGAGGGAATCCAGTAGCTTGTGCAGCTGGGGCGTACGTTTTAGATAAAATAGTAAATACAGATTTATTAAAAGAGGTAAAGGAAAAAAGTAATTATCTTTTAAATGAGCTAGAAAATATTAAAGAAGAATTCCCAACATTAATTAAAGAAATTAGAGGTAGGGGAATGATGATAGGTATAGATGTAGGAGAAAATGCTATAGCAATAAGAGATTGTGCTCTAGATAATAGATTACTATTAAACGTGACTAACAAAACTATTATTAGATTATTACCATCCCTTTGTATAAGTAATAGTGAGATTAATGAGTTTTTAGAAAAATTTAGAGAAGTATTAAAAAGCTTCATATAAAAATACCTGGCGGAAGTTTACCGCCAGGTATTTTTATATTTTTTTAATTTCGTCCTTATTCCATATATATAATTGATCTGAATTATTTAAAGCAGAAAAGAGTTTATTTTTAAGATTAGGAAAAGTGCTGTTTAGATTTTTTATTAAATCCTTAACCTCTTGTCTTTTAGTATGTCCATCAGCAGGACAAGGATTCTTTATAATTGGGTAATTATAATCTTTAACAGCCTTTTTTATCATATATTCATCTATATAAACCATGGGTCTAATTATTGTAAGATTAAATTTTTCCATATATGATTTTGGAGCAAAACAGTTTACTCTACCTTCATAAAACATAGTCATAACAAAGGTTTCTACTGCATCATCTTTATGATGTCCTAATGCAACCTTAGTACAGCCAAGTTTCATGGCTGCATCATTTAATGCACCACGTCTCAATTTTGCACATAAAGAGCAAGGATTTTTTTCATTTTTAATATCAAAAACGATTTTAGCTATGTCAGTTTGAATTTCGTAAAAAGGAACATTTATTTTTTTGCATAATGTATGTAGAGGACCATTGTCCACATCTCCAGGATTTAAAGTTATAGCTATCAAATCAAATTTTTGAGGAGAAAACTTTTGATAATTTTTTAGGATATGAAGAAGAGTAACGGAATCTTTTCCACCTGAAAGACCAACAGCAATCTTATCACCATCGCTTATCATATTAAAATCATTTATAGCTTGTCTTGTTTTGCTTAATAACTTTTGCATATAGAACTACTCCTCTCAGTATTGTTTAATCTGTACATATTTTATCAGAGAATAGACTATTGTACAAATAGAATTAATTTTAACAAATATTGAAGATAGTGATAATAGTATCTTTATACTTAATAATTAAGATGAAGAGTTTGTTATTAAAAAAGAATAATAAATATACAAAAAGCACCATTAAATTATATAGTTGGTGATTTTTTTGTTATTTCTATGAAATACAAACAAAAATAGCGAAATAATACGAAAAATATGGAAAAAATATTTAATTAGTACTATAATATAATTAAAGTATTTAAATATATAAAAAACTTTACAGAAATTAGATAATTAAAAAAGTTATATGTAAAATTCGGTTTTAGGGGGAAATATGATTGAAACAATTTTGATAGCATTTATTGTTTCGAAAATCAAGGGCTTTGATATAAAACCTTTATTTAAAACGTGGACAATATATCCAACTATTTTGTTAGAGCTTCTGTATTTAATCGGACAAGCTATGATATTTTTAGAAAATTATGAAGCGATTAGATATATGGGAGTGATGAAATCTGCATATTTATGTTCATACTTGTTTTTAGTTTTTAAATATGAAATATATTGGAGTGCTATAATAGGAGCAGTTTTTACGCTATTAGGAGGTTTGCTTAATGATATTGTTATTAAAGCTAATGGAGGATTTATGCCAGTCTATCCTACAATATCATGTCTTACAGGATATGTTAATAAAGATACTTTGAATTTAGTAGATAATCTGCATATATTAGGCAGCGAGGCGACTAAATTTAAGATACTAACCGATTACATAGATTTAGGGTACAGTATACTTAGTATTGGAGATGTATTGATAAGAATATTTGTATTTTTAATAATATTTAACTCTATAAGAAAAATTAATGTACAAACTAAGGAGGAATTAAAATGTTAAAAGTTCCAATATTTGAATTTATTGCAAGATTAATACCAGAAGCTTTTATATTTATGTTTGCAGCATATACTTTCTCAAAGGTAAAAATAGAAAAGAAGAAATACTTAATGGCAAGTTTTTTATTAGGGATAAGTGTGTTTATAATAAGAATGTTACCTATAAATTATGGAGTACATACAATTTTAAATATTATTATATTAACTGTAATTGCTACTAGTATTAATAAAATAAATATGGTTAATGCAATAAAATCAACAATAATTACTACAGTATTTTTGTTTGTTTTAGAAGGAATAAGTGTTCTTATACTTAGTAGTATTTATGGAGAAGAGTTACAAAATATGTTTCAGGATTCAAAATTAAAAATAATATTAGGATTACCTTCATTGATAATTTTTGGGGTAATTGTTATTGGTTACTACACATATTTAAGTAAAAGGAATAAATTAAGCTATGTTTAGTGTTGATAGTATAGCTGAAGCAATCACTGAAATAATAACAAAAGAAGTTAATTTGGAGTGTGAAAAAAAAGATGTAGTTAAGTATGGGATTTTTGCTTTTATTCAAATAACATTATCACTTTTATGTGTAGTTGTTTTTGGAGCAATTTTCAACGTTACTATAGAGGCTTTAATCGTATCTTTTGTTACATCAATTTTAAGAAAAAATTCAGGGGGGATTCATGCTAGTGAACCTGGAATATGCTTAATAATAGGGACATTTGCGACTATTATTATAGCGTTAATAAGTAAAAGTATAAATATAAATGTAGATTTAATTATTTTCCTTGGAGTCATAATATTTACATATTCTTATTATTTGATATATAAGCTAGCACCAGTCGATAGTGTCTCAAAGCCTATTCGTAAAAAAGAAAAAAGAACAAGATTGAAGAAAAATTCAATTATAATTTTAACTATCTATTTATTTATATCTATACTAAATATAATAGCGTTGAAATTAGGCGGAAATAGTGAATTTGCTGTATACACTATGTGTATTTATTTAAGTATAATATGGCAGATATTTTCATTAACCCAAATAGGACATAAAATTTTAGGAGAAATTGATAAGAGATTAATGAGAGTTTTATATGAAGGGAGGTGTAGGGAATGAAAAAGAAGATATTAATGGGAATAGCGACTATAGCAACTTTAGTAGCATCAGTAGTAGCAACATCTGCTTGTATTTGGGGATGGTACCAACCAGAAGAACCAGCTTGTCTAAGAGATGAATAAAATTTAAAGGCTTGAGGCTGTAGTTCAGCCTCACTTTAATTATTACGAGGGATAATTTATGCAAAATGATAAGAGGAAACAAGTAAATGAAATAGTATCAATTGTTAAATTAGCATCACTTTTATTAAGTGGTATAATTCTATGTAAATACTTTTTTACAGATGATAGCTTAATGTTTAGTTTTCCAGGGGGAATCTATTCTAATTTGAGTTTATTTTTACCTTTATTGTTATTATTACTAATATACTTTATTTGGACATTCTCAACAATAAATAGGATAAAAAATAAGCATAGTATATTGATTGGTGAAATAGAAAAAATTATATTTATTTTAATATTTTCAATTATAATTTTTATTTCAGGAAGTTATGAGAGTCAATATAAATTTCTTTACTTATTTATAATAATTACTACGACTATACAATCAGGAATGAAAAAGGGGCTAATTGTTGCTGTAATTTCGTCGATAATTATATTGATGATGGATTTATTAATGTTTCAAGGTAGTGGAGTAAATTGGTATTTTGAAAATGATTTAATATTAGTCGGAATTTTTATGTTGACAGCTTGGCCTTTAGGGTTTTATGTTAAAATTGAAGGTGAGCATATAAAAAAACTTGAGAATATGGTTAATTATGATGGTCTTACTAATGTATATAATCATAGATATTTTCAAGATAAATTAAAAGAGAAAGTTGAGATTGGGAGAAAGGAAAGTAAACCTGTATCCATGATCTTTATAGATATAGATTATTTTAAACATTACAATGATTTATACGGTCATCAGAAAGGTGATAATATTCTTAAAGAATTAGCTGCTATTGTTTCTAATTCGGTGAGAGAAGAAGATATTGTTGCAAGATATGGTGGAGAAGAATTTGCTGTTATTTTAGATGATACTACTGAAAAAGAAGCTTTAGAAATAGCAGAAAGAATAAGAGCAAATGTAGAAGAAACATATTTTGAAGGGGAAGAAAATCAGCCGAAAGGTAAAATAACAACTTCAATAGGAGTTTCTGTTTTCCCGGATAAAGCTAAGGATGAAGTTGAGCTTATTAAAAGTGCTGATGATGCTTTATATAGAGCAAAATTCTTTAATAAAAATAGAGTAGAAACGTATATATCAATATTGGATGATTTAAAGAAAAATATTGATGATAAAGATATTGAACTTGTAACATCTATTAAAACATTAATTAGTATAATTAATGCAAAGGATAGATATACATATAGTCATGTTGAAAGAGTAGTTATATATAGCAGACTTTTGGCAGACAAGCTTAATCTTTCTGATGTTGATAAAAGTAATTTAATATATGGTGCATATATGCATGATATTGGTAAGATAAATATAGCTAAGGAAATATTGGTTAAGAGAATGAAGCTAGAAAAGGAAGAATGGGAAGAGTTAAAGCAGCATCCAGAGAATGGAGTAGAGATTATAAAATCTGTTGAATCTCTTAAGGATGTAATTCCGCTTATAAAACATCATCATGAAAGATATGATGGAAAAGGATATCCAGATGGATTAAGTGGAGAGAATATTCCTTATTTAGCAAGAGTGCTAACTGTTGTAGATAGTTTCGATGCTATGACTTCTAATAGACCTTATAATAGAAGAAAAAGTTACGAGGAAGGTATTGAGGAATTAAGAAAATGTAGTGGTGAACAATTTGACCCGGAAATTGCAAAAGCTTTTATTGAGGTAATAGAAAGTAATGTTGCATTTTTATAAAACCCACCTCCATCTAAGCAAAATGTTTTAGATGAAGATGGGTTCTTTTTTATGTAGTAAGTTTTAATTATATAAAGTGGTGACTTGTAGGGGAATCGAACCCCTGATTTCACCGTGAGAGGGTGATGTCTTTACCTCTTGACCAACAAGCCACATTTCTTTCTTTATATAATATTACCGCTTTATGGCAAAATATTCATAAAGTATGAAAAATAATTGTGATATATATCTTGATTTTAATGCGTTATTAAATTATAATAAACGAGATAAATTTAATAGAAGACAGTTCGAAAGCCTCCTGTCTATAAATAAAACTAGGTTAAATAAGATGTATAAGAATATTTATACATTGTTTATTTACTTATGCTTGTTTGTAACTGAGGCTATAGATTTTTATAAATCTATAGCCTTTATTATTTTCAAGTTAAGAGGCTCTATTTAAGAAATAGGGGGAAATAAAAATGAATCAAAATTTAACTAAAAGAATTGTAGTAACAGGAGTTATTGCTGCTCTGTACGCTGTATTAACTTTAATATTAGCACCAATAAGTTTTGGCCCAGTTCAATTCAGATTATCAGAAATTATGGTATTATTAGCCTTTGTTGATCCTTTATATATTTTAGGACTAACTTTAGGATGTCTATTATCTAATATATTAGGTGGATATGGAATAATGGATGTAGTTTTTGGTTCTTTAGCAACATTTATGAGTTGTGTTGTTATATACTGGACTAAAAATACTATAAAGAATATTAAGGTATCATTGTTAGTTTCATCAATTTGGCCAACAATATTTAATGGATTAATAATTGGTTGGATGCTTCATATAACTATAAATGTACCAATGCTTATAACAATGCTTCAAGTAGCATTTGGAGAATTTATTGTTGTTACAGTGATAGGGGTTCCTTTGGGTTCATTACTTGCAAAGAAGTACGGAAGATATTTTTTAAAATTAGGATTAGCTAAGAATATATAAATATAATTGAAACCAAGAGATGTGAAAGTTTTCATATCTCTTTTTTATATACAATATAGAAAATTAAAGGAATATTACATAGTAAATTGAGAGAAAATAACTTTATAAAATATTAATTTTTACAAAGGAGAAATAAAAATGAAACTTAAAAGAGTTTTAGTAATTACATTAGTACTTATATTATCTTTATCGTTTTCTACTTTTGCAAGTAATAAAGAGAAATCACCTATTTTTATGGGAAAGGTTTCAGAAGTCATAAAAGATGAAAAAGAAAATAGTGTTAGAGTTAAAGCAAAAGGATATATTAAAGGATGCTCAGTATACGAAGAAGAATTAATTTTAATAGTTACTGAAGAAACTGAAATACTAGGAAATGAATGTGGAAATCAAGAGAAAGTGGAAAAGGAAGTTTGCGTTGGGGACTTAATATTTGCTAAATTAGATAAAGCAATGACTAAATCAATTCCTCCACAAGTAGTAGCTAAAAAGATACAGATATCAAAAGTCAATAAATCTTAATAAATATAAAATTAAAGTTATTTAATTGAATTAAAATAATGCTGAAGAGAAAATATATAAACACTAAAAAGTGTAATATTTCTTCAGCATTTTTTGTTAAGTTACAAATAAGGTTATTTATAAATCATCAACATCCTGTTCTTCTCCGTAGCGTACTGTACCTTCGCAGGAAAAACTGTCATTAGGATTTTTTTCTATAAAATAACCATCATTAGGTTCTTTAGAAGGCTTAGCATGACTTGTACAAGATTTGAGTTGTACATCAGTAAGATCGTTTATCTTTTTCATTTTAGACATATAAAATACTCCTTTAATTTAGTTCTTGTAATTATTATTAATAAATTATAATTATTTTATACTATAAAAAAATTAATAAATATATTATTATATATGTAAAAGAATATTTTATAGAAAAATTGAGGTGAATAAATGTATAACTATGATTATTCTATGCTAACTGGAGATGTTATTACAAAAGATGATTTTGAGTATGAGGAAAGTAGAAAATGCTGGAATAGGGCTATAGAGAAATATCCTTATATAATCAATTATTGTAATAATAAAGAAGATGTATCTAATGCAATTAAATGGGCTAGAAAGAATGAGATATCTTTTAGAATAAGATCTGGATGTCATAATTATGAAGGTTTTTCAACAGGAAATGATTTGTTAGTGATTGATGTTAGTAAAATTAATAGTATTTGCATAGATGAAGATAGAGGATATGTTAAATTAGGTGGAGGAGTAAGAAATAGAGAGATTTATGAGGCTTTAGGTAATAAAGGTTATCCTTTTCCAGGTGGAGGTTGTCCAACAGTTGGCGTTTCAGGGTTAATTCTTGGAGGCGGCTGGGGATATTCTACAAGATTATTTGGTTTATCGTGTGATACACTTATAGAGTTAGAGTTAGTTAACTATAATGGTGAAATATTAACCGTAAATGAGAAAGAAAATGAAGATTTATTTTGGGCTTGTAGAGGAGCTGGTGGAGGGAATTTTGGTGTTGTTATATCAATGAAATTTGCTTTACCTAAAAAAATAGAAATGGCCACGTTAATTAATGGAGATTTTAATAATTGTGATATTGATGAAGCTGTTGAATTGATAAGTACTTGGCAGGAAATGTATAAAAATTTAGATAAAAGATTTAATGGAAAGCTAAGTATTTATAATTCTAAGGAAAACGGTAAAGGTGTGAAATTTACTGCTTTATTATATGGTGATAAAAAAGAAGCTAATGAAATACTGGAACCATTAAAAAAAGCTTCGACGAATTTATTACTTAAAATGGAGTATGGAACTGTTTTGGAGGCTAACAGAAAAATACAAGATAGTCATCCGGATTATGAGAGTTATAAATCATCAGGAAGATTTGTATATAAAGAGTACTCAAAAAATGAAATCAAAGAATTAATAAATTTAATAGAAGATAGAGCAGAAGGAGCTATATATACAGCTATTACATTTTATGGACTAGGTGGAGCTGTTCTAGATTTTAAAAATGATAAGACAGCTTTTAATTATAGAGATGCAAAATTTATTATGGGATTCCAATCTGTATGGGAAGAAGCAAAATATGCCCCATTAAATAAGAGATGGTTTTTAGATAAGTTTAGTTATATAAAAAATATTACTAAAGGTTCTTTTATAAACTTTCCATTGTTAGAATTAGAGAATTATAAGGAAGAGTATTTTGGAGAAAATTTATCTAAGCTTAAGAAGATAAAAAGTAAATATGATCCTTTGAATATTTTTAAGTTTCCACAAGGGATAGATAGTTAGTGAGGTACATGTATGATGTTAAATACATATGAACAATTTTCAATATTAAATAATGAATTAATTACATATTTAAATGAATTAATTTCTAATGATATTAAGGGTACAAACAAGGAAGAAGTAATTAGTAAGTTTGATAGAATGTTGAATGATATTGAAGTATTAAAGTTTAAAAGTGATGAAATTGTTGAAACTGGAGCAGGAATAGATCAAGTAAATAATCTTAGATATTCAATAATGAATTCATTATTTTTAATATCTGATTTATTACATTTTTATAAATTGGATGAGGTAGAAAGATTTAAGATGAGAGCTGTTAACTATATTAATCATACTGCGAAGCCGCAAGTTTTTAGATAAAGTAAATAGGAGAGATTTGGAATGGAATATATGTTATCAACGCATGAATTAGGAAAGTTACTTTCAGATTTATGCAATAAATATGAAATTAGTATGTTATGGAGAGAGAAAATAAGTGGAGGGTTTATAACTTTAACTGGAATAATTGATGTTGAGTATTATCCAACAGATAAAGTAATGCTTAAAGGCAATAATATTATAAGTTTAAAGGTTAAAAGTGGGAATAACAGTAATGTTGTTAAAATTACAGGTATGAAAGGTGAGTATTTTAACATAAGTTTAGCACCGACAAAATTTAAAGAGATAAAATCAAATTCATTATATTTAAATCAAATTCAAGAAAGTAAAACAGAATGTAAACTTAGAATAGATGAAAATATAATTTTTACTATACCTGAATCTTATAATGAGATTACAAAGCTTATAAAATAAAAATGATATAAATAAGTTATATTAATAGTTTTAAAAGTGTAGACAACTTCATATAAATTAATATGTGATTTATATAGATATATTATTTTATGTGAAGGAGAGAGTTGATGAAATCTTTAAATTATTGTTTAGAATGTAGAAGAGTATTTCAATCAAATGAAAGATGTGAATTTTGTAATTCTGATAAAATTAAACCTTTAAAAAAAGGTACATCAGTAAATGTAATTGGAAGTAAAACAAAAGGAAGCATTTTTAATTGTAAAGGTGATATTGCTAGTTTGATAATAGTTACAGAAGGTAAAGAAAAAGTTATCAAAGAATATAGAATAGATAATTTGAAAAAAATATTATAATAAATAGTATAGATAAAATTAAATTATATTTAGCATAATATTAATGAGATGAAAAAAACACAAAAAAAATTAGAGGCAGTTCAAATAAATGAACGGCCTCTAATTTTTATTCTATAGTTCCAGTATAATCTAGTATTCCACCTCTTAAATTGTATAGATGTGAAAAACCTTCTTCTTCAAGGAGAGAACAAGCTACACTACTACGTATCCCACTTTTGCAATATACTAAGATAGGTTTATCTTTATACTCTTCAATTTCTTCTAATTCATATTCTAGTTCATCAACTGGAATATTTATAGATTTAGGAATTTTACCACTTTTAAATTCACTAAATCTTCTTACATCTAGTATAAGTAAATCTTTCGTTTCATCTATTAATTTTAAAGCAGATATATTATTAATTGATTTAATCATTTTTAGTCCTCGCTGATAATCTAATTATTTAAGTAAATTATAAGAAAAATAAATTATAAATGCAATAGAATACTTTATTAATTAATAATTATTATTTACAAATATTAAAATAAATACTATTATAATATAAGAGATAGAATAATAATTATATAATTAAAATTAGATTTAATTTAGATGATTTATTGATACGGAGGAAAAATACATGCTTAAAATAGGATGTCATTTATCAACGACAAAAGGTTTTGAAAATATGGGGAAAGAAGCATTGAAAATAGGAGCGAATACATTTCAATTTTTCACTCGTAATCCTAGAGGTGGGAAAGCTAAAGACATTGATCAAAAGGATATTGATGCATTTTTGAAATTAGCTAATGATAATAACTTTGGAGTATTGTTAGCTCATGCGCCTTACACACTAAATGCATGTTCAGCTGATGAAAATACGAGAAAATTTGCTAAAGAAATGATGGCTGACGATTTAATTAGAATGGAATATATACCAAATAATTTATATAATTTTCATCCAGGAAGCCATGTTAAGCAAGGAGCCGAAGTTGGCATTAATTATATTGTAGACTTATTAAATGAAGTTATTAAACCAGAACAAACAACTACTATTTTGTTAGAGACAATGGCTGGTAAGGGAACTGAAGTTGGAAGAAGTTTTGAAGAGATAGCAGAAATAATTAGCAGAGTAAATCTTAAGGACCATATGGGTGTATGTTTAGATACTTGTCATGTATATGATGCTGGATATGACATAGTTAATGATTTAGATAGAGTATTAGATGAATTTGATAGAATAATAGGACTTGATAAGTTAAAAGCAATACATCTTAATGATTCAAAAAATCCATTTAAAAGCCATAAAGATAGACATGAAAAAATAGGTGAAGGTTTTATAGGTTTTGAAGGAATAAAAAGAATTATTAATCACCCTAAGTTAAGACATTTACCATTCTTTTTAGAAACACCTAATGAATTAGATGGATATGCTAAAGAGATAGAATTATTAAAGAGTGTTTACGAAGAAGTTTAGGGAGAATAAATAATCTAGTTATTAGACATTAATATCTGATAACTAGATTATTTTTTGTTAGATTTAATTACTTACAATTAAACATATAAATAATAATCAGTAATCTTTTTTAGCTTTGATAATAATTTCATTAGTATTACTAAAATTATAAAAAATTTTGAATTATTGCAATAAGCATTGGAATACTAAAAGTATAAAGGAGGGTAAAAATATGACAAAACATATATTTGATAAAATTGCATTAAAAAATACAGAAAATTTATCTTCTCATAATTTTACGAATGATTATACTTTAGGAATAAGCAATAATATTGATGGCTTAAAAATAAATGATGATGCTTCAAATGAAGAAGTTTTAAGTGATTTAAATATTGAAGGGGTTAAAGGTGATAGGGAAGAGGAAAGAAAATTAGAACACAACAAAGAAGGAAAAAATACTAATATTGCTGATTTGCCTATTTTTCCTAATTTAAGTGAATGAATAAGTAAAACAATTATAGAATTTGTAAAAAAAAAATAATATAAAATCAACTTTTATATTGACATGAGTAAGTATATTTTGTACCATAAATAATAGAATTAGATATAATATTGTTAGGTGAGGCTCCTATAAAGAAATATGCTGCTGCCCAGAAAAATCTAGAGATTCCAATGGGTTAACAAGAATCATCGTAAAGGTGATTTTTAATGTAGCTGACTGAAAAAGTCTACGCTTTATAGTGCTAAAGCTCTACGATTATTTAAAAGTTGTTTTTAGGACTTTTTGTCGTGGGGCAAAAAGTCTTTTTTATTTGAAAATTAATAGGAGGTGGTATTAATGGATTCTTATCCGGCCCATAGGTGGATAAATACAATTGAATATTTGAAAGATAGGATTAAGATTCATTATACCACTGATGAAAGTGGTCTTTTTCCTGTCTAAAGGGAGGAATTAACCATGAAATTAAATATGAATAAAGAAGAGTTAAGAAAGTTTTTGCTTCATGCACCACAAGATAGAATAATGAAATATATTGAAGGGATTCACCCTGTAGATATACTTGATATATTAAGAGAAGATGAAGAAGATAGAAAAGATATATTAAATAGATTATCTGAAAAATGTATAGCATCTATTATTGATGAAGCAGAAGATGAAGAAAAATATGAAATTTTAACTGAGTTTTCTGAAAATAAGCAAAAAAATATTATTGAAGAAATGTCTTCAGATGAATTAACAGACCTTTTAGGTATTTTAAGTCAAGAACAGGCAAATAAGATTCTTTCAAAGATGACAGCAGAAGATGCAAGAAGAACACGTCAATTATTGAGTTATGAACCTGATACTGCTGCTGGTATAATGGCTACAGAATTTGTTTCAGTAAAAGGAGAAATGACTGTAGAAGATACTTTAAAATATCTTCAAGGTACAACAGAAGATGTTGAAAATATATATGATTTATATGTTATAGACGAACTAGATCGTTTAAAAGGTGTAGTATCATTAAAAGAAGTTGTAACTAGCAGTTTTGAGACTAAGATTTCTGATATTATCCATGTTAAGGTTGAAGGGATACCTTATGATTTAGATCAGGAAGAAGTTGGACATAGATTTGAAAAGTATGGTTATTTAACTATGCCAGTAGTAGATAATTATAATAGATTACTAGGTATAGTTACAGTAGATGATGTTATGCAAATTTTAAGAGATGAAA
Source organism: Clostridium sp. NSJ-145 (assembly GCF_021044725.1). Classification (NCBI taxonomy): domain Bacteria; kingdom Bacillati; phylum Bacillota; class Clostridia; order Eubacteriales; family Clostridiaceae; genus Clostridium; species Clostridium sp. NSJ-145. The sequence goes on along the minus strand of NZ_JAJNOS010000001.1, from coordinate 196,754 downwards.
GTACCGAAGATATCCATCGTCTAGGAGGAGTTGACGAAGGCGAAAGAATTAGTGGGACTTTATCTGAATCTATTAAGAGTAGACTTCCTTGGCTTATAGTAAATTTATTTACTGCTATTTTAGCATCTGCTGTTGTTGGTATGTTTGAAGGGACTATTTCAAGAATTGTAGCACTAGCAACATTTATGCCTATAGTAACTGGAATGGGTGGAAATGCAGGTACACAGACATTAACAATAATCGTAAGAGGACTTGCATTAGGCGAATTAGATTTTGATAATATGAAACGAGTATTCTTTAAGGAAATAGGAATAGGACTTGTTACTGGAGTAGTAATAGGTGCTATCATAGCTGTACTAGGATATCTGTGGGAAGGAAAGTTATTCTTTGGACTAATAATAGGTGTAGCTATGATATTAAATATGATAGTAGCTACTATATCAGGATTTGTAGTACCAGTTGTACTTAAGAAGCTAAAAGTTGATCCAGCGCTTGCATCATCAATATTTGTAACAACATTTACAGATGTACTTGGATTCTTATTCTTCTTAGGTTTAGCAACAATTTTTGTAGAAAAGTTATTGTAAAACATACGGCTTTTGCACTTTGCAAAAGCCGTATGTTTTTTATCTATATATATCTTTTGCTAGAGATTCAAGCTTTTTTAGATTCAAAACTTGGATTTCATTTTTATTCTTTTTAATGACATGTGAATCTACTAAAGTTTTTATAACCCTATTTAGATGTCTATAGCTAGAGCCTAGTAGTTCAGATATGTGATTTACACCTTCTATGGTAAGTGAAGTAGAGTTAGAAGGAAGAACTGATAACAAATAGCTAGCAAATCTATTCTCTAGAGGATATAAAATATTTATGGAGCTATAAATAGAATTATTTCTAAGCTTATTTTCAAGTGATGATATGATGAATCTTAAAAAAAGAGGATCATTATATCCATGATTATGTATAGACCATATTGGAATAGCTAAGCAAATACAGTTTTCAAGAGTAATTACATTACAATCAGCATAAGGATTATCTAATAGTTCTAAGTCGCCTATTATCGATAATGGATTATTAAAACATAGTAAAAGAGATTGACCAGAAGAAAGTAGTGTTGTAACTTTCGCTTTTCCTTTCACTAAGAAATACATATACTCTAATTTTTCGTTCAATGTACATATAAATTCATTTTTTTCAAAAGTATAAATTTTACAAGAATTTATTAAATTTTTATTCAAATACTTTGCTAGTGAGTATTCATTTATGTAGTGTTTAAGAATTTCAGCATTTATTATCTCTTTCATTTAAGTTACCTCCTAAAAAATTATACTATTTATAAGAAAAAAGGACAAATGTCCTATAATAAATTTGATAGACTTAGTAACTTATATATAGAATAAATAAGTTTAGGAGGAAAATAAATGTATAATATTTTAGCACTAGTTATTGGTGCACTTATATCGATTATGCTTTCATTTAATGGGAGTTTAGAAGGAAATGTGGGATTAACATATTCTTTGATTATAATACATACAGTAGGACTTTTTACAATAGCTATTATAATGTTAATTAAAAGAGCAAAAATTACAGTTAGAGAAAAACTTCCTATATATATGTTTTTTGGCGGTGCAATAGGAGTGGCATTAACTTTGGTTAATATGATTACAATAAGTAAAATAGGAGTTGCATTAACAACTTCTCTAGCAGTATTTGCACAGTTAATATTCTCATCATTTATAGATCATTTTGGATTATTTGGAATGAATAAATATAGATTTAATAAGAAAAAACTTATAGGCTTTGCTATTGTGTTAGTAGGGTTAGTCATTATGACTGTATTTTAAGGAGGAGTAGTAAATGATTATTTTAGCTATGTTAGGTGGAATATTAACTACATTATCGATGATAGTAAATTCATCCTTAGGTAAGAAAATTGGAGTTCTGCAAAGTACTTGCATAAATTATATTGTAGGATTAATTTGTTCAACTTTAGTATTAGTCGTATTAGGAAATAGTATAAATGTTACTACAGAAACATTTGCAAAGATGCCATTCTATGTTTTTTTAGGTGGAGCAATAGGTGTAAGTGTAGTTTATTTATCAAATATAATAATACCTAAGATACCTGTAGTGTATAGTACTTTATTATTATTTGTTGGACAAGTTATTACAGGAATAATTATAGATTTTTTTGTGATGTCTGAGATATCTTTTAGTAAGTTAATTGGAGCAATAATAATTATTTTAGGGATTTTATATAACTCTAGAATTGATGAAAAGAAAATAGAAGAATAGAAGAATAGAAGTTATGAGTAGCCAAATTACTATTAAATAGTAATTAAGGTTGCTCTTTTTTGTTACTATATATTCAGTGAGAATTTAATAAGCATAGTAGAAAGTAATGGAGGTCATAATAAATATATAGATAAGCATTATTTGATAAAAAAAGATAGTTTTTTTTATAAAAACTTCAAAAATGACTACTTTTTACTAGAAAATGGTTAAAAATGATGGTAATATATTAAGAAACATAGCAAATTAATAAAGGAGGAATAATTATGAATATAAGTATCAAAGATGTATCATTTGAATTTGTTGATGGTTTAATAATACCTACTTTTGAAGATGGAGAAAATAATTCTGCTGAATTAGATAATATATTAAAGATATCTTCATTTAAAGGTAAAGAGGGAGAAATATTCTACATTACAGAGTTGAAGGAAAAAGTAAAATATAAGATATTTGTTGGCTTAGGAAAAAAAGAACTTCTAAATGGAGAAGTATTAAGAAATGCAATGGCAAAAGCTGCAAAAAAAGCAAAAGAATTAAAAATAGAAAGAATAGGTATAGAGTTTTTCAGAACTGATAAGATATGTGTGGGTGGAAGAATAAAAGGGATAACTGAAGGAGTTAGACTAGCTCTTTATAGTTTTGATAAATATAAAGAACAAAAAAGTCAGTATAATCCAGAGGTTTATATTTCAGGAGTTCCAACTGAAAAGTTATCAAAGGCTACTGAAAGATTAGAAGAAGTTAATAATATAGTTGATGGTGTAATTAAGGCTAGGGACCTTATAAATGAACCAGCAAATGCTATGTACCCAGAAAGCTTAGCTGATGAAGCTATCAAAATTGGAGCAGAATCTGGTTTTGAAGTTCAAGTATTTGATGAAAAAGAATGTAAAGACTTAGAAATGAAAGCATTCTTATCTGTAGGTATGGGATCTTCTAGAAAACCAAGACTTATAGTTATGAGATATATGGGAGACAATGAAAATAGCGAGGTATTAGGACTAGTAGGTAAAGGTCTTACATATGATTCAGGTGGATACTCATTAAAACCATCTAACTCTATGGTTGGAATGAATGGAGATATGGGTGGTGCAGCAGTAGTAATTGGGGCTATGTCTGCTATAGCAAAAAATAAATTAAAGAAAAATGTAGTTGCGGTAGTTGCAGCTTGTGAAAACCTTGTTTCTGGAGAAGCTTATAAACCTGGAGATATTATTGGATCAATGGCTGGAAAGACTATAGAGGTGTTAAATACTGATGCAGAAGGAAGATTAACACTTATAGATGCTATAACTTATATTATTGAAAAAGAAGGAGCAACAAAGGTTATTGATTTAGCTACTTTAACAGGAGCAGCGATAGTAGCTTTAGGAAATTATACAACTGCATTAATGACTAATGACGAAGACTTTTATGATGATTTTATGAGAGCAGCAGATGTTACTGATGAAATTTTCTGGAGAATGCCAACATTTAAACATTATAGAAAGCAAATATTAGGAGAAAAAGCAGATCTTAAAAATGTAGATCCAAATGGAGCAGGTACAATTGTTGCAGGAATGTTCTTAAAAGAATTTGTACAAGATAAGCCATGGATTCATCTTGATATAGCAGGAACTTCAGATACAAAAGCACCTATTAGTGAGTATATAGTAAAAGGTGGTACAGGTACTCCTGTAAGAACTTTATATTACTTAGCTAAAGGATCATGTGGATGTCATAAAAAATAAGATAGGTATTTTAGGAACTGTGTTATACAGTTCCTATTTTTATTTAGATGCTTTTACTTAGAATAATAATTTGGTACTATATATAATATAAGGAAAAATTATAAGAGTAGGAGGGAAAAGTTTTGAAAGAAATAATAGAAGAGTTAAACCTGTTACCTATAGAATTAAAATCATTACCTTTAGAAAACACAGCTTTAATAGTGGTAGATATGGTTGTAGGATTTGTAGAAGAAGGAATTTTATCTTCTCCTAGAGTTAAAAATATGTCTACTAATCTATTAGAATTAAATAATAGAACTAAAGGATATAGTAAAGTTTATTTTGTTGATTCACATAATGAAGATGCAGAGGAATTAAAAGCTTATCCATCACATTGCATTGTAAATACTAAAGAAGAAGAGTTGATAGATGGATTAAAAGAATCTGTAAGTGAAGATGAAACTATTAGAATTATAAAGAAAAATAGTACTAATGGATTCCATGCACCAGAATTTAAAAGTTGGTTAGATGGAATAATTGACAAAGTAGATAACTTTATTGTTGTTGGTTGTGTTACAGATATATGTGTGCTTCAATTTACGTTAACATTAAAGACATATTTTAATCAAATGAATCTAGGCAAGAGGGTATTAGTTCCAGCTAATTGTGTTGAAACTTTTGATATACCAGGGCATCCAGGTGATGAGATGAACTTATTTGCTTTATCTAATATGAAATCAAATGGTATTGAAGTAGTATCAGAGATTATTTAATAAATTACTAGGGAGGAAATGTAAATGAGTACAAATTATAGTGTTAATAAAGATTACTTATTATCTACAGCAAAGAAGATACTAGAGTTTAATTCACCGACAGGTTTTTGTTTTGAGATAATGGATAAGATAGAAGAACTTGTAGGAGAGTTTGGTTATAAATTCGAAAGAAACAACAAAGGTGGAGGAATTATAACTATTGAAGGAAGTAGTGATGAAAGAGTAATCGGGTTATCTGCACATGTAGATACTTTAGGTGCTATGGTGAGATCAATAACTAAGTCGGGTACTTTAAGATTCACTTTAATCGGAGGGCCTATTGTACCAACTTTAGATGGTGAGTATTGTAAGATTAGAACTAGAGATGGTAAAGTTTATGATGGTACTTTTTTAAGCACAAGTCCTGCAGCTCATGTATATGAAGATGCTACAACTAAAAAGCGTGATGCTAATAATATGGAAATAAGAATAGATGAAGTTGTTAAAGATAAGAGTGATGTTGAAGCATTAGGAATAGCTCCAGGAGACTTTGTATTTATTGATCCTAAAACTACTATAACTGAAAGTGGATTTATTAAATCGAGATTTATAGATGATAAGGGCAGTGTGTCGGCATTAATGGCATTATTAGAAATGTTCCATAGAGAAAATATTACGCCTAAATATAAAACAAAGATATTAATATCAAACTATGAAGAGGTTGGACATGGAACATCATATATTCCAAGTGATATTACAGAGATGATTGCAGTGGATATGGGCTGTATAGGAGAAGATTTAAGTTGTACAGAATATGATGTTTCAATATGTGCAAAAGATTCTGGTGGACCATATGATTATAATATGGTGACAGATTTGGTTAATTTAGCTAAGAAAAATAATATTAGCTATGCGGTAGATATATATCCAATGTATGGTTCAGACGTTGGCGCTGCATTAAAAGCAGGAAATAATATAAGAGGAGCTTTAATAGGACCAGGAGTTCATGCATCACATGGAATGGAAAGAACCCATTACACAGCGTTGGAGAATACAATAAAGCTTCTGACATTATATCTTATATAAGTATAATAAAAAATGGAGTTGCGTAAGTAACTCCATTTTTATTAAAGATAATTTTTAATATTTATAATAGTTGGTGAAATATGATTATAAATCAGATAATCTACCTTTAGATTTTAGATGAGCTATTAGTTTATCAGGATCATTCATAATAAGCTCTTCTGGCATCTCTATTTTTTTAAATAATTCTATGCCTTTTTCAAAGTTACCTATAGCTGTGTTTATATGAGCATCTGAAGTTAAGATGACTTTAGTACCATGTTTTTTACAAAGTCTAGCTATAGTTTCACAGTTTACATCGCTTCCTTTTCTTGAGGAACCCATAAGAGAACTGTTATTTATTTCAATCATAATATTTTTTTCTTTTGCTTTTTTTACTACTGTTTCATAGTCTAGTACATAATTAGGATTCCCTAGGTGCCCTAAAATTTCCACTTTTTCATTTTTATCTAAAGTATTTAAAATAGCAGATGTTTTTTCTTCTTTCGATAAAGTCATTGGGAAAAGAGGTTCATGAAAAGAAGCTATCATATAATCTAGACATGTAGTTAAGTCTTTTGGCATGTCTAAGTTACCATCGACATCTAATATATTAGCTTCGCATCCTTTTAAGATAGTAACATTATTTATAACTCTTGGAACTGCTTTAAGATTTCCAAAGTACCAATAGTGTGGTGCACCAGGCATTTTTGGACCATGTTCAGATGTTCCAAGGATTTTTATTCCGTTTTTAGAGCAATGGTCTATATTTTCTAGCAATGTTGAGTAAGCATGACCACTTACAATAGTATGTGTATGCAAATCAGATGAATAGTTCATATATTTCTCCTTAGTATATAAAGTATTATTATATAAGTAGTATATAAACAATCAAAAATAATTTCAACTTATAATAAGTTATAAGAACTTTAAAAGTTATCAAAGTAAACATATACATCTGTTGAATAATATATAATGAGTATATTATAAGTTTTATTTTAAACATATTTAAAATAAAAAAATAATTGATAATAGTTATTGTTTAATATAATATATAATTAAAAAAATTAGGGGAGAGATGTTATGTTAATGATAATTTCTCCTGCAAAAACTTTAGATTTTACTAAAGAAAATAAAGCAGGATATAGTTCAAATACGATTTTTAATAATGAAATAAATGAGTTGGTGGAAGTATTAAATAAATATAATATTGATGAGTTAGCTTCACTTATGAAGATGTCAGAAAAGTTAGCAGAAGAAAACTATAATAGATATCAAAAATTTTTTACTGATGAGATAGCTTGCAAAGAAGCATTGTTAGCATTTGATGGGGCAGTATATAGAGGAATAGCTTCTGAGAGTTTTGATAAAAAAGATTTAGAATTTGCTCAAAGTAATTTAAGAATTTTATCAGGGTTATATGGAATTATTAGACCGTTAGATATGATAAAGGAATATAGATTAGAAATGGGAACTAAAATTAAATTTAAGACTTACCGTAATTTATATAATTATTGGGAAGATAAATTAACTAAATTTATTTTAGAGGAAATAGAAAAATCTTATGGAGACAAGGTTCTTATAAATATAGCTTCTAATGAGTATAGCAAAGTACTTGATTTAAAGGAAATAAATAAAGTATACAAAGTGATAAATGTTGAATTTAAAGAAAAGAAAGGAGAAGAATATAAAGTAGTAGGAACATATGCTAAGAAGGCTAGAGGATTATTAGTTAACTACATTATAAAAAATAAGATTACTAATGTTGAAGATATTAAACTATTTGATAAAGATAATTATATATTAAATAACGAACTTAGTAGTGATACAGAACTTATATTTACAAGAGGATAGGTTAAGAAGATCCTATTAAAAAAACGAAAGATACAGTTAAAGCTCTTTTACAAATTAAAAGGGCTTTATTTTATTACAAAAGTATATTTGAAATTTCAAAATATGAAAATAAACTTTAAGAAAATCTTAGCAAAATACTAAGATATGTATTATAATAACTAAAGAAAATTATTTAAAGGGGAAAATGAAATGTTGATTAGCAAAGAAAAGAACTTCTACAAACTTATTATGAGTATAGCTTTGCCGATTGCTGTACAAAATTTAATAAACTTTGCAGTTGGTATGATAGATACAATGATGCTTGGATCGTTAGGAGAAATTCAATTATCAGCAGCTGCTATAGGAAATAATTTATTTTTTATTCTTATGGTTTTAATGTTTGGACTAGCTGGGGGATCTAATATTTTAATATCACAATATTGGGGAAAAGGTGATGTTAAAAGCATACATAAAATATTGGCATTAATGTATAGAGTATGTATTGTAATTACATCAATTTTTATAGGAATAGCAATGTTTATTCCGAGTATGTTTATAAAGCTTTATACTTCTGATATTAATGTTATTGAAGCAGGAAGTGCTTATTTAAGGATAGTGGCTATAGGATACATATTTTATGCAATAACTAACTGTACGATTATGATACTACGCTCGGTTAAAACAGTTAGAATATCACTAGTAGTGTACACTGCATCGCTAGTAGTTAATGCTTTCTTTAATTGGGTATTCATTTTTGGAAAGCTTGGAGCGCCGGCATTAGGAGTAAAAGGTGCAGCTATTGCCACAGTTATTGCAAGGATAACTGAATTTACTATTGTAATGTGCTTCATGGTATTCTTTGAAAATAAGATAAATTTAAAAGTAAAACATTTATTAAAAGTAGATAAGGTAATATTAAAAGATTATATTGCTAATTGTACGCCAGTTTTATTTAATGAATTACTTTGGTCTAGTGGATCTACTATGATATCTATAATAATTGGTAGACTTGGAACTGAAACAGTTGCAGCAAATAGTATAAGTAATGTTGTATTTAATTTTGTAACTGTATTTATTTTTGAACTATCAAATGCTACTGCAGTAATTATAGGTAATACTATTGGTGAAGGTAAAAATGATAAAGCCAGAGAGTACGCAAGAACAATAGGTGTATTAAGTGTGCTAATGGGAATTATGGCAGCTATAGTGATTCAAATAATTAAGCCATTTGTAGTTGATTTTTACAATGTATCAGAGTTAACAAAAAGTATAGCAATCGACTTAATGTCTGTAACATCTATAATTGTTATATTCCAGTCATTAGGAATAAACCTTATGATGGGAGTACTTAGAGGTGGAGGAGATGCTAAATTTGTATTAATAAACGATATTATATTTATGTGGGTTGTAGCTATACCTTTAGGCTTTATAGCAGCATTTATTTTAAATTGGCCAGTAGCTGTGGTGTTTTTTATAGTTAAAAGTGATGAGATAATTAAGTCAATTATAAGTGTTATTAGAGTTTTTAGTGGTAAGTGGGTTAGAAATCTTACGCGAGATTTTGCATAAAAAATAGGCCGAGATATGGCCTATTTTTTATTTTCAGTACATTTGGTTAGGTTTTTAGATAAGTCACTTATAAACTGATGGTAATTTGGGAGTTGCTTTACAAGTAGTTTTATTTCTAAAACTTGAATTTCTATTTCTTCAAGTTTTTCTTTAAAAGTGTAAGAATCGCTTTGTTGTAATTTTAATAATTGAGACCGTATATTAGAAATAGAACTTTGTAGAGATGTAACTAAGTTATATACTTCCTGCCAATCTTTTTCAAGTTGAGAGTTAATTTTTTCAGTAATATTTATATAAGTTAGGACATTAGAATATTTATCTACTATTTTTTCGCCTTCATTTATAGTATCTATTATATTGTTAAAAGTAATCTCGCCATTCTTATATTTCTTTATGAAATAATAAATAGGTCCAGAAATGACGAGTGTAAAAAAGCTACTTAAAACTTTTACTATGTTGTTTTGAGATGATATAGAATTGCTTATATTTGAAGACGTTTTAGATGTTGAATCAGTTTTAGCAGCAATAATAGTACTTAGTTTACCAAGTATATTATTTTGGATTTCATCACTTTTCAAAACTTTATCCTCTAATTCTTGAGATAAAGGTAGAGTAGGTGGGTTTTCAAAAAAGTCATTATTTATATTTTCGTAGTCGTTTAAATAATTAACGATTTCTACTTTGTCGGAGTTTGTTATAGTACTATTAGACAAAAGTTCGTCGAGAGTGTTATATGCAGATTCTAAAGAAGTTGAATACTGATTTTTAAAGTTTTCGCTACCGGTTAATAGAAAAGATTTTTGAATATGAGCTAAATTAATTATATTTGTACTGTAACTATTCAGAGAATCTATTTCAGATTTTCGTGATTGTAAATTATCTACACTTGAAGAAATAGAATCATTACTTGATACTATATAAATATTTAATCCAAGTAAGAAAATAATAATAATTGATAATGTAATAATTATAAATTTTTTCATTATATTCACCTATATTATTTTTATATAATTTATGCTGTTCTTTAAATTCAAGTGAGAAATTTTTATTTTATAACCTCCAAGTAAATTTTCTTTATATATAATATAAATATGATTTACTGCAAAGTATGATATAATATAATAAAATTCCTAAGAGAAAAGGAGATAATATGAGCAAAATACTAGTTTTAGCAGAAAAACCATCTGTAGGAAGAGATATAGCAAAAGTATTAAAATTGAATCAAAATAAAGGTTCATATATAGAAGGAAATAAATATATAGTAACTTGGGCTATGGGACATTTAGTTGGCCTTATGGATCCAGAAGGATACGATGAGAAATATAAGAAATGGGCTATGGAAACATTGCCTATGTTGCCTAAGCATATGAAGCTTACTGTGCTTAAAAAGACTGGAAAGCAATATAATGAAGTAAAAAAATTAATGAATAGAGAAGATGTTTCAGAAATAGTTATTGCAACTGATGCTGGAAGAGAAGGAGAATTAGTTGCAAGATGGATAATAGAGAAAGCTGGAGTAAGAAAGCCAATTAAGAGATTGTGGATCTCATCACAAACTACTAAGGCTATATTAGAAGGGTTTAATAACTTGAAGCCAGGTAAAGAATATGAGAATCTTTATAAGGCTGCAGTTTGCAGAGCTGAAGCTGATTGGCTTGTAGGATTAAATGTAACTAGAGCTTTAACTTGTAAGTATAATGCACAGCTTTCAGCAGGAAGAGTTCAATCACCAACACTTGCAATGATAGTTAATAGAGAAGAAGAAATTAAGAATTTTAAACCAAAGGATTATTTTACAATTGAAGGTAATTCTGATGGGATAACTTTGAATTGGGTTAATAATGATAATAATGGAAGAATTTTTGATGAGGAATATGCTAATAAGGTATTTTTAAATATAAATAATCGCATTGGTGAGATAACTAATATAATAGAGAAGGATAAAAAACAATTTTCACCGGCATTATATGATTTAACAGAACTTCAAAGAGATTGTAATAAATTATGGGGCTTCTCAGCTAAACAAACACTTTCAATAATGCAGAGGTTATATGAAAATCATAAGATTTTAACTTATCCGAGAACAGACTCAAGATATATTTCTACAGATATAGTTCCTACTTTAAAGGATAGGTTAAATTCTGTTGCTATCGGTGAGTATAGAATAGTAGCACAAGAGTTAATGAAGAGCAAAATAAATGCACATAAAGGATTTGTAGACAATTCTAAAGTAAGTGATCACCATGCTATAATACCAACTGAGGAAAAACCTAATCTTTCAAATTTAAGTTCAGAAGAAAGAAAGGTATATGATTTAGTAGTTAAAAGATTTTTAAGTGTAATGTTACCGCCATTTGAATATACTCAAACAACAATTGAAGCAAAAGTAAACGGAGAAAGACTAATAGCTAAAGGTAAAATTATAAAAGCTAAAGGATGGAAAAGGGTATATGATAAGGAATTAATTGATGAAGAACATGGGGAGGATATAAAAGAACAAGTTTTACCTAAAATTAATATAAAAGATAAAATAACTATTACCAAAGCTAATATTAAAAAAGGACAAACAAAACCACCGTCAAGATTTACAGAAGCTACATTATTGTCTGCTATGGAAAATCCACAAAGATTTGTAAATGTAAGTGGTGAAGAGGCGAAAACTCTTAATGAGACAGGGGGACTTGGTACCGTAGCAACTCGAGCTGATATTATTGAAAAGCTATTTAATTCTTTTGTAATAGAAAAGAGAGGAAAGGAAATTTATCCAACATCTAAGGGAAAACAATTAATAGAATTAGTGCCAAATGAATTGAAATCGCCAATTTTAACTGCAAAGTGGGAGAAGAAGCTAGATGAGATAAGCAAGGGTAAATCTGATGCACATGAGTTTATAAGAGAAATGAAAAATTATGCTACAGCTTTGGTAGAAGATGTAAAAAGTGATAATAGTAAATTCGTTCATGATAATAAAACAGGTAAGAAATGTCCTAATTGTGGAAAATATCTTTTAGAGGTTAAAGGAAAAAATGGAACTATGAATGTTTGTCAAGATAGAGCGTGTGGTTATAGAGAGAATGTAAGTAGAACTACAAATGCTAGATGTCCTGAGTGTAAGAAAAAATTAGAGTTAAGAGGACAAGGAGAAGGTCAAATTTACGTTTGTCCAAATACAAATTGCAGTTTTAGAGAAAAAGCTTCAGTATTTAATAAAAGATTTGGTTCGAAATCTGATAAAGTTAATAAAAGAGAAGTTAATAATATAATGAAAAAAATGAAAAAAGAAGCTGAAGAGGATATAAATAATCCATTTGCAGATCTTTTAAAGGGGTTTAAAAGCTAGAATATAGAAAATGGACCGGATATTCCGGTCCATTTATAATTAAGAATTTAAAATTATGTCAATGCATTCGTGAACAAAATCTACAGTATGATTAGCATGTGCTTTTACACCATCTTCTACATGATTAAAAGTGAAACTATTATCTGTTATATTAAACATAGATATATCGTTATAGGAATCACCTATGGTATACAAATTATTTGCATCCCAATTTTCTATTTCGATTATCTTCTTTAAGCCAGAACCTTTACTGCAATCTTTCCCAACCATATCAACAAATGCTTGATTTCTAAATATTCCATAAGACTCGCCGAAAGTATCTAATAACTGTTCTTTTAATTTTTCGGCATTATCATTGTTGCTTGATTTAGAAAATATACTTATTAAATTATATTCTCTTTCTTTTGAAAATACTTCATCTTCGTTGTTGATATTTTCAAAAGTTCCTAGGAAATCTTTAAATTCCTTATTGCAACCGGTGTAAAATATAGAACTGGTATTTTCATAAGTTACATACATTGCAGCATCTTTATGGCTATTATTTTTATAAATATCATCATAAACAGATTTTACAACATTATGAGGCAAAGTATTTTTATATATTTGATTAAAATTATTATCTAATATAAGAGCGCCATTACAAAGTACTAAGTAATCAAATTCTATTTCTTTGTTGTCTTTAAAAATTGATTTAATACCTTTTATATCTCTTCCTGTAGAAACAATAAATTTATGGCCTTCTTTTCTAAGTTTTTTTATAGCTTCTATATTATCTTTCCTTATAAAATTTTTCTCGGTTTCAACTAAAGTTCCATCTAAATCACAAGCTAAAAGTTTCATAGTATTCCTCCAAAAGTTTAATAATATACCATAAAATATTATAGCATTGAAAAGTAGATGCCAATTTCATTTTTTGAAAAGAATGTTATTTTACAAAATTATAATATTATTTTCATGTAATATATCTACAATATCTATAGAAGGCAATGAATCAGTTATAATACCGTTTATAGACTCAATATTTGAGAACTTAAAGTTGCCATCAGTATTAAATTTAGTTTGTTGCATAACTAAAAAAGCTTTTTTGCTAGACTTTATAATAGCGGTTTTAGTTAATCCGTCTTCTATTTCAAAAGTAGTAATACTTTTATCAAAAACATCGATACCACAACTACCTATAAAAGAAATATCAAATTTATATTTTTCTATGAAACTTATAGCCGTAGCACCAGCAAATCCATTTAGGCTTTTGTTTAAAAGACCACCTGTAGCTATTACTGTAACATTGTTTTCAGTTGAAGATAATATATTTATAATATCTAACATATTTGTTACTACAGTAACTCTTTTATTACTTTGAGATAACAATTTTGCAATAAGCATATTTATAGTGGATAAATCTAAAAAAATAGTTTCCCTATCTTTAATTAAATTAAAAGCTTTCTCGGCTATTTTGCTTTTAATAGAAACATCTGTTTTGCTACGCTCGATTGTGTCGTATTGAGTTGTTGATTGACGAACTTTTATAGCACCACCATAAGTTCTTTTTAAATGGCCTAGATTTTCAAGGTGTTTCAAATCTTTTCTTATACAATCTTCAGTAACATTAAAATGCTGGCTAAGATTTTTTACTTTAATCTTTCCTTCTGAATTCAATATATTTAATATTTGATCTAATCTCTCTTCTGCAAACAATTTAACTCCTCCTATCTAAATAGTATTTTAAATGAAATAACGATTAAAAACAAGTTTAAACAATTTAAAATGATAATAAGAAATATAAAGTGATAATAAATAATATTTAGTATGTATAGTAAAATTAGTTCTAGATACAGGAAGTATAAAGTGTATAAAAGAAGTTTATAATATGTTGGCAGTTTATAGAGCAATTATAAGTACTAGTATTTATTTAAAAAATGGCACTATTCGGTAGTGGTTATAGTATAAAAATAGCAATAAATAAGATAAAAAGTGAATTTTATCTATAAAATTAGAAAATATGATGTTATTCAAGGATTTAATTGGTATACTTGGTATTAAAGATTACAACAAACTTGATATTAAGTCATATACATAATATAATTAATGTGATATGAAAACGTAAAGAGGGGGAAGAAAATGAAAAAAGGTAGAAGTGCGACACTATTTATATTAGCCGTTATTATTATAATATCATTAAGTTTTGCTGGTTTTAAAGGTGTTGAAATTGGAGGATGGGAATTTAAATCTTTCGATAAAGCAATTACTAAAGGTTTGGATCTTCAAGGTGGAGTTTCTGTATTAATGGAGATAACAGATGAAAACTTATCTAAAGAAGATTTAGATAATAACCTAGAAAAGACAAAACAACTGTTAGATTTAAGAGTTAATAAACTTGGAGTTGCAGAAACAACAGTTACTGTTGAAGGTGATAGAAGAATAAGAGTAGATATTCCAGGACAAGTAGACTCTAAAGAAATAGTTGAATCACTACAAAAAACAGGTAACCTAACCTTTAAAGATTCAGAAGGCAATGAAGTTCTTAATGGTAAGGATGTAGAAGAAGCAAGCGTTATGACAGATAGTACTACAGGTAAGCCAGTTGTATCATTAAAATTAAATGAAGAAGGTAAACAAAAGTTTGCTGAAGCTACAGAAAAGAATTTAAATAAAACAATTTCAATTTATATGGATGAAGATTTAATATCTAGTCCAGTAGTTGAATCAGTAATATCAGGTGGAGAAGCTGTGATATCTGGTAGTAAGACTATAGATGAAGCTAAAAATTTAGCAGGACTTATAAATTCAGGAGCGCTTCCAGTAACTTTAAAAGTTGCTTCAATTGAAAATGTAGGAGCTCAATTAGGAGCAGAAGCTATGCCTAATGCTATGAAAGCAGGAGCAGTTGGTATTTTATTAATATTTATATTTATGATATTAAACTATAGAATGTTAGGAGTAATAGCTTCAATAGCATTAACACTATATACAACTTTAGTGTTAATAGTATTTGTAGAGGCGAATGTAACACTTACATTACCTGGTATTGCTGGATTCTTATTAACTATAGGTTTAGCAGTTGATGCCAATGTATTAATATTTGAAAGAATAAAAGAAGAAATGGCTAAAGGTATTTCAGCTAAGAGTGCTGTAAAATCAGGATTCCACAATGCATTAACATCTATTATTGACTCTAACGTTACAACTGTTATTGCAGCATTAGTTCTTTACTTCATGGGAACAGGGCCTGTAAAAGGATTCGCTGTTACATTGATGATAGGTATAGTGTTAAGTATGTTTACAGCAATTTTTGTAACTAGGAAGTTAACAGAATGGGCCATAAATATGGGGATGTTAAGCAAACCATGGCATTTTAAGGTTAAGAGGGGGTAAAAAGATGACAAAGATAGTAGAAAAATCTAAAATTTGGTTTTCAATATCCCTTATAGTAATAGTAGTTGGTTTAGGATTTATGTTAACTAAAGGGTTAAATTTCGGTATAGATTTTAAAGGTGGTACAAAGTTAGTTATTGACTTTGGAAAAGAATATAATAAACCAGAAGTAGATGAAGTAGTTAAGGCAATTGTACCAGATGCTGTAACTAAAACTGTAGAAGATACTCAATATGAAATAAAAGATAGAGATTTAGATGAAACAAAAACAACAGAACTTTTTGATAAGTTAAAAGAAACTTATTCATTAGAAGATACAGCACTATTATCACAAACTCAAGTAGGAGCTAGTGTTGGAAGAGAGTTAACAAGAAATTCGATAATAGCATTATTTGTTGCTTGTATAGTAATGCTTATTTATTTAGCTATAAGATTTAAAATGGATTATGGTATTGCAGCAGTAATTGCATTATTACATGACGTGTTAATTACTATATCTGTGTATGCTATATTTAATATACCTGTTAATACTCCGTTTATTGCAGCGATATTAACTGTGGTAGGATATTCTATGAATGATACAATAGTAATATTTGATAGAATCAGAGAAAATACTAAAACAATGAGAAGAGCTACATCAGCTGAAATTGCAGATAAGAGTATATCTCAAACATTAGGAAGATCAATTAAGACTACTATAACTACATTATTCGCTATAGGAGCTGTAAATTTATTCGTACCAACAGTAAGAGAGTTTTCATTCCCTCTTTTAATCGGTATAACAGCTGGAGCATACTCTTCAATTTTTATAGCATCACCAATATGGGTTAAACTAAGAGATGGAAATAAACATAAAAATAAAAGAGGAAAAGTTGCATAATTAGGGAAAATAAGAAGGAATTAACTTAAGTTAATTCCTTTTTGTATGGAGAAAGAGAGAAAACTTTAGAATAATTAGACTTTTTTATTAGAAAACATTTGTAATATGTATAAATTTAAATTATAATATAGATGTTTTCTTATTTTTATGGAGGAGTTTAAAATGCGTAAGTTTTGGGAAAGTATATATAGTCCAAATTACATAACTGGATATAATCCCTTTATACTTAAGGATATGAATAGAGCTATTGAGCGAATGGTATCTGCAATTAATAATAGAGAAAAAATAGTGGTTTATGGGATACCTAATGTAGATGGATTATGTGCTATTTCATCCCTAATACTGGTTTTGAAATATTTAAATGCAGATATTGAATATGTAGTTCACGATGATTCGTCAGGTGATTCTAGTATAACATCAAAGGACATTATTAATAATGTTCATTTTTTAGGTGCTGAAGTACTTATCACTTTAGGTATTGGGTTAAAGTCGAAAGAAGAAGAAGAGCTTTGTAAAAAGTTAAACATAGATTTAATGGTCTTAGAAAACAAAGACCTAAAAACAAAATGCGAGTACATATACATAAACCCTAATCAAAAAGGGTGTCAATATAGATATAAGAATTTGTCTATAAGTGGATTAGTATTTAAACTAATGCAGGCAATAGCAATATATTATAACATAAAGAGTATAAATAAGTATCTAGATTTAATACTTATTGGAGAACAGTCAGCCAAT
This sequence comes from Clostridium sp. NSJ-145, assembly GCF_021044725.1. Lineage (NCBI taxonomy): Bacteria > Bacillati > Bacillota > Clostridia > Eubacteriales > Clostridiaceae > Clostridium > Clostridium sp. NSJ-145. The sequence continues at coordinate 179,204 of NZ_JAJNOS010000001.1, read as the reverse complement.
GTTCCTCTTAAGGGCGAAAATGGTGTCATATTAAAAGAAGGTAAAAAGTTCTTAACTAATACGAATAATTATGGACTAAGAGCTATAAAAGATGCGTATAATATTACTGAGATGAATGATGATGACATAAAGCAAATTATAAAGATTATAACGCCGACTATAAATGTAGTAACGATGATGGACAATGCAAGAATAATAATTGAATTGCTCATTACAAATAGAAAAGAAAGAGCTGAACAGATTACAAAGTATTTGAATAAGTCTAAAGAAAATGTATAATTAAGGTAATAATAAAATTCATGGAGGAGTTAATATGAATTTAAAAGATAAAATTAGAATAGTTGAAGGATTCCCTAAAGAAGGCATTAGTTTTAAAGATATCACGACTTTAATTGGAGATGGAGAAGCGTTTAAGGAGTCGATTGACTTAATTGTTGAACATTTAAAAGATAAAAATGTTGATGTTATATTAGGGCCTGAAGCTAGAGGATTTATTTTCGGAGTGCCTGTTGCATATGCTTTAGGTGTTGGTTTTGTTCCAGTAAGAAAAAAAGGTAAATTACCAGCTGAAACAGTTTCAGTGGATTATGCATTAGAATATGGTGTAGATGTATTAGAAATACACAAAGATGCAATAAAAAAAGGGCAAAGAGTTGCAATAGTTGATGATTTACTTGCTACAGGAGGTACTATAGAAGCAGTAGCTAAACTTGTAGAACAAGTAGGTGGAGAAGTTGTTTCATTAGACTTTGCAATAGAGTTAACAGAGTTACATGGAAGAGATAAACTTAAAGGGTATGAAGTAATGTCATTAGTTCAATATGATATTTAATTCTATTGTAAAACCCTAAATTTTAATATATAATTAGAATGATAAGGGCTGGTTAATTAACCAGCCTTTGACTTTAGGATTTTGAGGTAATCTAAAGGAGTAAATAGCTAATGATTGAAGTATTAATAAATAAGATTAAAGAAAATTGTACAAATGTTGATATAGATTTAGTAATCAAAGCTTTTAAGCTTGCTGATGAAGCTCATAAAGGACAAAAGAGAGAGTCTGGAGAACCATATATTATACACCCAATAGATGTTGCAACTATATTAGCAGAGTTGGGAATGGACACAAGTACCATAGTAGCAGGGTTACTTCATGATGTTATTGAAGATACAGATTATACATATGAAGATATAAAGAAAATATTTAATGAAGAAATTGCGAATTTAGTTAGCGGAGTTACAAAAATAACTAAGATGGAGTATAAGTCAAAGGAAGAGCAACAGGCTGATAATTTTAGAAAGATGTTGCTTGCAATGGCTAATGATATCAGAGTAATTATTATAAAATTAGCTGACAGATTACATAACATGAGAACTCTTAAGTATATGACAAAGGAGAAACAGAAGCAGAAAGCAAGGGAAACTTTAGATATTTATGCACCTCTAGCCCATAGACTTGGTATATCAAAAATCAAATGGGAATTAGAAGATCTTTGTTTAAGATATTTACATGAAGATGAGTATTATGACCTTGTTAAACAAATAGCTGAAAAGAGAGTAGAAAGAGAAACATATATTTCTACTATTATAGATGATTTGCACGTTAAATTTGAGAACTCTGGAATTGATGCAGATATTGATGGTAGACCTAAACATTTTTATAGTATTTATAAGAAAATGATTACTAAAAATAAAAATATAGAACAAATATTTGACTTAACTGCGATAAGAGTACTAGTTAATACAGTAAAGGATTGTTATGAGGTTTTAGGAATTGTACATACCATTTATAAACCAATTCCAGGCAGATTTAAAGATTATATAGCTATGCCTAAGCCGAATATGTATCAATCTTTACATACGACAGTTATAGGGCCTCAAGGTAAAACTTTTGAAATTCAAATTAGAACTTTTGAAATGCATAGAACAGCTGAATATGGTATAGCTGCACACTGGAAGTATAAAGAAGGCGATGCATCAGGAGAAGGGAAAGAAAAGAATTTTGAAAATAAGCTTGCTTGGCTTAGAGACATGTTAGAGTGGCAAAAGGAAACGTCGGATGCAGAAGAGTTTATAGAAGGATTTAAAATAAATTTATTTACGGACGAGATATTTTTATTTACGCCTAAGGGAGTTGTAATAGATTTACCTAATGGAGCAACACCAATAGATTTTGCCTATAGAATTCATACTGATATAGGTAATAAGTGTGTGGGAGCTAAAGTAAATGGTAAAATTGTACCATTAGATTATAAGCTTAAAACAGGTGAAATAGTTGAAATCCTAACTTCTAATAATGCTAAAGGACCTAACATGGATTGGCTAAGTATAGCTAAAAGCAATCAAGCTAAAAGTAAGATAAGAGCTTGGTTTAAGAAGGCTAAGAAAGAAGAGAATATAACAAAAGGTAAAGAGATATTCGAAAAAGAACTTAAAAAGCAAGGCGTTGTGTATAATGAAATAGCTAAAGGCGAGAGTTACGATAAGTTTGCAAAGAGATATAATATAAATAATTTGGAAGATTTATATGCACTAATAGGACTAGGAGCTATAACAGCTTCATCATATATTGCTAGATTAAAAGAAGAGAATTTAGTAAAAGACGATAAGAATAAAGAAGCAGAGATACAAAAGACTATTGATGAGCATATAGCAAAGAATCAAAGAAGTAAAAAAGAAAATACTTATGGTATAACTGTTAAGGGATTAGATAACTTAATGGTTAGATTTGCAAAGTGTTGTAATCCAGTACCTGGAGATGATATATTGGGATATATCACCAAGGGTAGAGGAGTATCTGTTCATAGAAGAGATTGTAATAATTTAAAATCTCTTATTGAAAATGATGGAGAAAAAACTATAGAAGTTTCTTGGGGAAATTCTCAAGGGGTAGGTTATATAACAGAGATTGAAGTTAAAGCTGAAGATAGGATGGGAATATTAACAGATATTATGACTATAATTAATGAAGCTAAAATATCACTTAATGGACTAAATGCAAAGTCTACTAAGGGGAATTTAGCATTTATAAGTATTAAAGTGAAAATAGATTCTATTGAGCAGCTTAAGGATTTAATGAAGAAGATACGTAAGTTAAAAGGCATTATTGATGTTTATAGATTAAGAAGTTAAAGGGGAAAAAATGAGAGCGGTAGTTCAAAGAGTAAAAAAATCTAGTGTAAAAGTCGACGAAAAAATTGTTGGTAGTATTCAGTATGGATTAAATGTACTTATTGGAATAAATGTGGATGATACTTTAGATGATTTGAAATATATAGTAGATAAAGTGATTAACTTAAGAATTTTTCATGATGATAATGATAAGATGAATTTATCTGTAAAAGATATTGATGGCGAAATTTTAGCTATATCACAATTTACTTTATATGGAGATTGTAGAAAAGGTAGAAGACCTAATTTTATGAATGCTTTAGGTGGTAGTGAGGCAGAAGTGCTATATAATAAATTTATAGAAATGCTAAAAGAAACTGGAATAAAAGTTGAAACGGGGATTTTTGGAGCTCACATGGATGTTGAAATTCAAAATGATGGACCGGTTACAATTTTGTTAGATAGTAAAAAAGTGTTTTAATATAAAAAAAGAGGTGACTACTATGATAATTAATACTTATCCTATGGGCGAATATGGAGCTAATTGTTATTTCGTTATAGATGAATTAAGTAAAGATACATTAGTAATAGATCCAGGTGCTAATGGAAAAAGCATTATTAGGGAGATAGATAGATTAGGATGTAACGTTAAGGCAATACTTTTAACACATGCTCATTTTGATCATATTGGAGCAGTTGAAGAGCTAAAAGAAAAGTATAAAGTGCCTTTATATGTGAATGAAGGGGAAGTAGACAATTGCAAAAAGGATAATACTGTATATGCAAAATTACCTAGTGATTATAATGCAATAAGTGATGGGGATATATTAGATTTCAACAATATTAATGTTAAATGTCTACACACTCCAGGGCATAGTAAAGGTGGAATGTGCTTCTTAGTTGAAGATAATGTATTTACTGGAGATACTTTATTCCAAGGTTCAATTGGAAGAACAGATTTTATAAGTGGAAATTATGATACACTTATAAGTAGTATAGAAGAAAAACTTATGGTATTAGATAAGAATACTAAAGTATATCCAGGGCATGGACCAAGTTCAACAATTATTTACGAAAGAATGAGAAATCCTTTCTTACAGTAGGGAGAGAAAATGGAAATTAAAATTAAATTAAATGACCTTAAATATAGATATGACGTATATCAAATGTTTAATATATATTTTTCGTTAGATGAAATTAAATTTGAAGATGATGGGGAATATGTTGTAGAAGTGCTTGAAGATGAAGTTAAATTTTCTTATAAAGATTTTAATAAATCTGTAAAAATCGGAGAAAAAATTAAGGAAGATATAAAGAGATTAGTCTTTATGTCATTAAAAGAATTAACTAATGAAGAATATCCTTGGGGTATATTAGTTGGAATTAGACCTTCTAAAATTGCTTTAAAATATTTAGAAGAAGGTAAGAGTGAAGAGGAAATTATAAAAATCTTTAAAGAAAAGCATTTAGCTTCAGAAGAAAAGGCAAAACTATGTATAGAAGTAGCAAAAACTGAAGAGAAATTTGTAAATGATGATGAAAAAAAGATATCTATTTACATAGGGATGGCATTTTGTCCCACTAGATGTTTTTATTGTTCATTCACTGCGAATTCAATTTTAGGAAGTAAAAAATTGGTTAATCCATATTTAGAAGCTTTAACTTATGAAATAAGAAAAATTAGCGAATACGTTGAAGAAAGAAACTTAAAAATTGAAACAGTATATTTTGGTGGAGGCACACCAACAGCAGTAAATAATGAAGAATTTGAAAATATTATGAAAGAAGTGTATAATGCTTTTGTAAAAAATAAAAACATTTTGGAATTTACAGTTGAATGCGGCAGACCAGATAGTATAACAGTTGAAAAACTTCAAACAATGAAAAATTATAATGTTACAAGAATAAGCATAAATCCTCAGACTATGAATGATGATACATTAAAGGCAATAGGAAGAGGACATAATGTAAATGATGTAAAAGAAAAGTTTAATCTTGCAAGACAGATGGGCTTTAATGATATAAATATGGATATTATAATTGGATTACCTGGTGAAGGATTAGATTATGTTAAGACTACATGTAATGAGATTTATAATCTTAAACCAGATAGTTTAACAGTACATGGACTTTCTTTAAAAAGAGCATCTATACTTTATGAAAACTTTATTTTAAAGAAAGGTATACAAGTAAAGAAGCAAGAAGAGTTGGCTTCTATGTATAATGAAAGTATGGAACTTGCTAAAAAGTTAGGACTAAAACCGTATTATATGTATAGACAAAAAAATATGGTTGGAAATATGGAGAATCTAGGATATTCTAAAGAAGGTAATGAATGTATATATAATATTCAGATGATTGAAGATAAGCAAACTATAATAGCTTTAGGTGCAGATGCTGTAACTAAAGTAGTATTTTTAGAAGAAGATAGAATAGAGCGATTTGGAAATATAAAAGATATCAAAGAATATTCAAATAGAATAGAAGAAATGGTAAATGGTAAAATTAATTTATTAGATACCCTTTATCGTAATTAGGAGGAAAAGTAGGATGGATATACAAGCACCTAAAGGTACAAAAGATATGTTACCTCAAGATGCGTATAAGTGGCAATATGTTGAAAATACGTTCAAGGAGATAGCAAAATATTATGGAATGAGAGAGTTAAGGACTCCAATGTTTGAACATACTGAACTATTTAAAAGAGGTGTAGGAGATACAACAGATATTGTTCAAAAAGAAATGTATACTTTTAATGATAAAGGGGATAGAAGCATAACATTAAAGCCAGAAGGAACGGCACCTGCTGTTAGAGCTTTTATTGAAAGCAGATTATTTAATGAGGTTCAACCAACAAAATTATATTATGTTACACCATGTTTCAGATATGAAAATGTACAAAAGGGAAGATTCCGTCAGTTCCATCAATTCGGTACTGAAATATTTGGATCTAAAGAACCTTCAATGGATGCTGAAGTAATTGCTTTTGCAATGAATGTTTTAAAAAAGTTAGGATTAAGCTCTTTAAGCCTAAATATAAATAATTTAGGATGCCCAAGTTGTAGACCTAAATATAATGAAGCATTAAAGCAATATTTAAAAGAGAATTATGATAATTTATGTGATTTATGTAAATCTAGATTTGAAAAGAATCCAATGAGAATTTTAGATTGTAAAAATCATAAATGTAATGAAATAACTAAGAATGCACCAATAATATTAGATTTTATGTGTGATGAGTGTGATACTCACTTTACAAAGGTAAAAGAGTATTTAGATGCATTAAGTATTCCATATAAAGTTGATCCAGGTATAGTTAGAGGATTAGACTATTATACTAAAACTATTTTTGAAATTTTAAATGATGATTTCACAGTTTGTGGTGGTGGTAGATACGATAAGCTAATAGAACAACTTGGTGGACCTGAGATGCCTGCTGTTGGGTTTGGTATGGGTGTAGAGAGATTAATAATGATTTTAGAAAAGGAAGGTATTGAGATTCCAAACGAAATTCTTTTTGATCTTTACATTGGAGCTAGAGGAGAGGAAGCAAAGCTTGCTGCATTTACTTTAGCAAATAAATTAAGAGAAGTAGGTATAAAAACAGAAGTAAATCATATGGGAAGAAGCATAAAAGCAGAAATGAAGTATGCTAATAAAATAGGTGCTGCATTTACAACAATTTTAGGTGATGACGAACTTCAAAATAAAGTAATCAAACTTAAGAGAATGAGTGATGGAGAACAATTTGAAGTAAGTTTAGATCATATAGAAGAAATAGTTAATGTAATAAGATAATTAGGAGGAAATGACGATGGGTGAAGCTTTAAATGGCTTAAAAAGAAGCCTTATGTGTGGAGAACCTAGAGAAACTAATATAGGACAAAAAGTTACTCTTATGGGATGGGTTCAAAGAAATAGAAAATTAGGAGGTCTACAATTTATAGATCTTAGAGATAGAACTGGAATAATGCAAATAGTTTTTGGTGAAGAAATAAATGCTGAAAGCTTTGAAAAAGCAAAAGCTGTAAGACCAGAGTACTGTATAGCAGTTACAGGAGAAATAGTTAAGAGACAATCTCCTAATGAAAATATGGCAACTGGTATGGTTGAGTTAATGTGTGAAAGTATAAAAGTTCTTTCAGAATCTGAAACTCCTCCAATATATATAAAGGAAGATTTAGATGCAGCAGAGAATATAAGACTAAAGTATAGATATTTAGATCTTAGAAGACCTGACATGCAAAGAATTTTTATGATTAGAAGTAAAGCGGCTATGGCAGTAAGAAATTACTTAAGTGATAATGGTTTCTTAGAAGTTGAAACTCCAATACTAACTAAGAGTACACCAGAAGGAGCTAGAGATTATTTAGTTCCATCAAGAAACTATCCAGGAATGTTCTACGCACTTCCTCAATCACCTCAAATATTTAAACAATTATTAATGGTATCTGGATTTGATAGATACTTCCAAATAGCTAAATGTTTTAGAGATGAAGATTTAAGAGCAAATAGACAACCAGAGTTTACTCAAATAGATTTAGAAATGAGTTTTGCTGAGCAAGATGATGTAATGGCTATGAATGAAGGTCTTGTAGCCCATGTATTTAAAGAGGTATTAGGTCATGAAATAAAACTTCCAATTAGAAGAATGCCATTTAAAGAAGCTATGGAAAAGTACGGTTCAGACAAACCAGATTTAAGATTTGGAATGGAAATAACTGATATAACAGAAGCTGTTAAAGATATGGATTTTGTAGTATTTAAATCTGCTATAGAAAATGGTGGATCTGTTAGAGCTTTATGCTTAAAAGGTGGAGCTGATTTAGGAAGAAAGCAATTAGATAAATTAGTTGATTTTGTTAAGACATATAAAGCTAAAGGGCTTGCTTGGATTCAACTTAAAGAAGATGGGAATAAATCTTCTATAGCTAAATTCTTAACTGATGAAGTTACAGAGAACATAGTTAAAACTATGGGAGCTGAAAATGGAGATGCAATACTTATGGTTTCTGATAAAAATTCTGTTGTATTCCAAAGTTTAGGTGCACTTAGATTAGAATTAGCTAAACAATTTGATTTAATTAAAGATAAATCAGAATTTAACTTCTGTTGGATTACAGAATTCCCATTATTTGAATATGATGAAGAAGAGGGAAGATATTTTGCAGCTCACCATCCATTTACAGCACCAATGGATGAAGATTTAGATATGTTAGAATCAAACCCAGGAGCAGTTAGATCTAAGGCATATGACTTAGTTCTTAATGGTGAAGAGCTAGGTGGAGGATCAATAAGAATACATGATTCAAACTTACAAACAAGAATGTTCAAAGCTTTAGGATTTACAGAAGAATCAGCTCAAGAAAGATTTGGATTCTTAATAGATGCATTTAAGTTTGGACCACCACCACATGGAGGATTAGCATTTGGACTTGATAGAATGGTAATGTTCTTATCTGGAACAGACAATATTAAAGATGTTGTTGCATTCCCTAAAAACCAAAATGCATACTGTTACTTAAGTGAAGCACCAAACGTAGTTGATCAAAAACAATTAGATGAATTAGGAATTGCTAAAGTAGATAAAGCTGAATAATTGTAAAAGAGCTAAAGGAGATAACTTTAGCTCTTTTGTATTAATGAAGTTTACTTTTATAATCTGTTTTACAAAAGTACAAGGATAAAAAATTATATTTTGTATAAAATATATATTGTACTTACTATAGTAAAGATAGGAGGAACTTAAGATGAAAAAAGGTCCTATGAAAAATGTTAAGAGAAAACTTCATAAAGGTAAATTAAAAGGAAATCTTTTAGTTGAAATGGCTGATGATTTTATGGACTTAATTTCAAATGCAAAATTATATAAAAAGTTAACAAAGAAAAAATAGAAAAATCCCAGCTGTAAAGCTGGGATTTTATAATTAAAAAAGATTTTCTTATAATAATTTATATATTGAAATATGATTTTATAACAAAATTTCACAAATTCTAATTTAAGTGTTACAATATAGCATATGTAGGTATTAGGAGAGAAAATAATGGATAGTAATGATAAACTTAATAAAGATATTATAAATAGACTAAAGAGAATAGAAGGACAAGTTAAAGGCATACAAGGTATGGTTGAAAAAAATGTATGTTGTGATGATATATTAATTCAAGTGTCAGCTGTAAGATCTGCTATTAATAAGGTTGGAGGACTACTTATTGAGAGTTATGCAAATAATTGTTTGCAATTAGATGAAGAATCTAAAGAATATGAGAGTATAAAGAAGCTTATAAAAAATATAAATACTTTTATAAAGTAATTAGAATTACAAATAATGTAGATTATTAAAAAATAAATATATTGATATAGTTTATTAGTAAATTGATAAAAAAAATAATAAATTATTGACAAATAATTTATTAACTTGTACAATTCAAATATGAGTTAAGACATTTTGCAAATGAGATTTTATATTTCTCCTTAACTTAAAAAAGGAAATGATTTAGTTCATTTCCTTTTTTAATGTCTTTTATGTGTAGTTACTAATTTTGTTATAGTAGATACGAAAATTATTCCTAGAGCAAGTGTTCCAGCAGATGCTAGAGTATTTAAACCTAGATCTAATGAACTTGATACATTACCATTTACGGCTTCTAGCATAGTATAATACATACCACCACCAGGTACTAATGGAATAAGTGAACAAATTACTAAAGTAGTAACTGGTGTTTTTAATATTCTTGCAAATATTTCACAATAAGAGCTAAAAAATATAGCAGATATAAATAATGATGATAGCTCAGAAAAATTAAATTTTAGTGATAATGAATAGAAAAACCAACCAATAGCCCCACCAAGAGATGCAAAAAAAAGTTTTTTTCCTTTAATATTAAAAATTATTCCAAATCCTAATGTAGCTAAAAACGCTGAAAAAGTTTGAAAAATTAACATCTATATACCTCCAATATTAGATAACCAAAAGCTTAATACAGCTCCTGAACCTACTGCAATTGAGATAGCAACTAAAAAAGCCTCAGCTGCACGTGTAAGTCCTGATAATAAATCGCCAGCAATAGTATCTCTAATAGCATTAGTTATTGCAAGACCAGGAACTAATAGCATAATAGATCCTATTATAGTCTGATCAAGGTTTGCTGCTAAATTTATTTTTACAAGTATTATCGCTAAGAATGAAGCTACAGCAGCAGATAGACTATTTATAAAAAATTGATTTATTTGCATATCACTTCCTTTTATTGTTATGAATTTTATAATAAATCCTATTATAAAAGCTGCTAGAAAGTCTTTCATATTACCACCAAATAATATAGCAAAACCTGCAGCACCTAAAGCTGAGAAAAGTAATGTTATATTATTTGAATATCTTTCACTAATATTTATTTTTTGAAGCTCAGACTTAAAATCTTTAACTGAAAGATTCTTTGTAAGAATATTTCTAGATAAGTCATTTACTAAATCGATTTTATATAAATCAACAGTTCTTTTTGACACTCTCTTAATTAGAGAATAGGTTTGACCTTTATGGCAAATAGAAGCCATAATTCCTGTTGGAGTAGCAAAACTTTCTGCTTCTTCAGCACCAAAAGCTTTACAAATTCTACAAATTGTTTCTTCAACTCTATAAGTTTCTCCACCATTTTCAAGAATCATTTGTCCTGCAAAAGTAGCAACTTGAAGTATTTCATTCATAATTATCTCTCCTAAATTAATTTTACTTATGTATTATAACATTAGATAAGAGAAAAAAACAGTTGATATGTATTTAGAAAAAAATTATAATTTAGAAAAAAAGAAAAAGGTGATGAGAATGAATTTTAATAATTTAAAAGATAGTGATAAAGAAATTTTTGATTTAGTTCAAGGTGAATTAGATAGACAAAAAAATGGAATAGAGTTAATAGCTTCAGAAAATTTTACATCTAAAGCTGTAATGGAAGCAATGGGTTCTTATCTAACAAATAAATATGCGGAAGGATATCCAAATAAAAGATATTATGGAGGATGTCATATAGTTGATACAGTAGAAGAAATAGCACGAGAGAGAGCCAAAAAGTTATTTAATGCTGAACATGCTAATGTACAACCACATTCAGGATCACAAGCTAATATGGCTGTATATTTTTCAGTATTAAATCCAGGAGATACTGTATTAGGAATGGATTTAAGTAACGGGGGACATTTAACTCATGGGTCACCAGTAAATTTTTCAGGAAAGTTATTTAAATTTGCTTTCTATGGTGTAGATAAAATTACAGAAGAGATAGATTATGAAGAAGTTAGAAGAATAGCTGTAGAAACAAAACCTAAGCTTATTGTAGCAGGAGCTAGTGCTTATTCTAGAATAATTGATTTTAAAAAATTTAGAGATATATGTGATGAGGTAGGAGCTATTCTTATGGTTGATATGGCTCATATAGCTGGATTAGTTGCAGCAGGGGTACATCCTTCACCTATTCCATATGCAGATTTTGTTACATCCACAACACATAAAACATTAAGAGGACCTAGAGGTGGATTAATTTTATGTAAAGAAAAGTATGCTAAAGAATTAGATAAGAATATTTTTCCAGGGATGCAAGGTGGACCACTTATGCATGTTATAGCAGCAAAAGCTGTGTGTTTTAAAGAAGCTTTAGAAGAAGAATTTGTTACTTATATAAATGATGTAGTTAAAAATTGTAAAATCCTTTCAAGAGAATTAATTAATTTTGGATTTAAGATAGTATCAAATGGAACAGATAACCACCTGTTATTAGTAGATTTATCTAATAAGAATATTACAGGAAAAGAGGCAGAGAAACTATTAGATAGTATTGGAATTACTGTAAATAAAAATACTGTTCCGAATGAAACAAGAAGTCCGTTTATTACTTCAGGTATTAGAATAGGAACTGCTGCTGTTACAACAAGAGGATTTAAAGAAGAGGATATTATTGAAGTAGCTTCAATAATTAATGATGCAATATCTAATAGAGATTTAGATTTAGGAGAGTTGAAAAATAGAGTAACAGCTTTATGCGAGAAGCACCCATTATATAGTTAAAGATTAATTAAAGTTAATGATTAATTATGGAAAAGTATTATTTTGAAATAAAGCTTTAAAGTTTATATCTATATGGATTATAGTATAAATAAAATATTAAAATATAAATGATAAGCAATGGAGGAAAATATGAGATTAATATCTTGGAATGTAAATGGAATAAGAGCTTGTGTGCAGAAAGGATTTCTAGAGTTTTTTAAAGAAGTAGATGCAGATATTTTTTGTATTCAAGAAAGTAAATTACAAGAAGGACAAATAAACTTAGAGTTAGAAGGATATTATCAATATTGGAACTACGCAGAAAGAAAAGGATATTCAGGAACAGCAATATTTACAAAAGTTAAACCTTTAACTGTTTCATATGGAATTAATATTGAAGAGCATGATAAAGAAGGTAGAGTAATAACATTAGAATTTGATGATTATTATGTAATTACTGTATATACTCCAAATTCACAAAATGAATTAGCTAGATTAGATTATAGGATGAAGTGGGAGGATGATTTTAGAAACTATTTAAAAAGCTTAGAAAGAAATAAGCCTGTAATTTTATGTGGAGATCTAAATGTAGCACATAAAGAGATAGATTTGAAAAATCCTTCTACAAATAGGAAAAATGCTGGATTTACTGATGAAGAAAGAGAGAAGTTTTCTACTTTACTAAATTCAGGATTTATAGATACATTTAGATATTTTTATCCAGATTTAACTGGAAGCTATTCTTGGTGGTCATATAGATTTAATGCAAGAAAAAATAATGCTGGATGGAGAATTGATTATTTTGTAGTATCAGAAGCTTTAAAAGATAAGTTAGTTAGTGCTAAAATACATACAGAAATATTTGGTTCGGATCATTGTCCAGTAGAACTAGTAATTAAATAAGTTTAAATCAGAAATATAGATATAAGTAAAAATAATACTTATGTCTATATTTTTTATTATTATTCAATAATTTATATGTATTTGGGCAAACTTAATTTGAAAGTGTTATTTATAAGAATTTTTATAATATAAAAGTTAAAGGAGGTTATTGATATGAATAAAGCTTTCATAGCAATGCTATTAGCAACATCAATTATATTTGCAGGGTGCACATCGAAAGGGGTAAATGATGGAAGTAATACTTCAAATAATACTTCAACTAGTCAAAGTGAAAATAAAACGAATGATTCTAGTATAGGAGAAAATGTAAATGTTGATACAAAGGTAACTACAGCTGAAGAGGCAATGAAATTATTAGAAGATGGGAATGCTAGATTTCTAAGTGATAAAAGTGAGCTAAGAAATATAGATTCTGCACGAAGAAATGAGCTTAAGGATGGGCAAAATCCTTATGCTGTTATAGTTTCTTGTTCAGATTCAAGAGTAACACCTACAACTATATTTAATGCTGGTTTAGGAGAGATATTTGATATAAGAATAGCTGGAAATATTGTTGATGATGATGCATTAGGATCTATTGAGTATGGTGCAGAACATTTACATAGTCCTCTTATTGTTGTTATAGGGCATCAAAGTTGTGGAGCAGTAACTGCAACTTACAACAGCGTAGTAAAAGGTGAAAAAGCTACAGGACATATTGAAGATATAGTTGAAAAGATTGAACCAAATGTAAATTCAAATGGAACAATTGATGATGCTATAAGAGCTAATATAGATTCAGTAGTAAAAGAGATATCTGAGGATGAGATAATAAAAAATCTTATAAGTGAAGGCAAGGTAAAGGTAGTTGGAGCTTATTATGATTTAAATGGGAAAGTAACTTTTAACAAATGAAAAAATGAATAAAAAGAGTTATCTTTGGAAAAATAACCTATATGTAATGAATTTATTGTAAATTTATACATAACAAAATAGCAAGGAGGAATTTGTTTTGCATTTAACTATTAGAGAACAAGAAAAGTTAATGGTTGCTGTTGCGGCAGATGTAGCAAGAAAAAGAAAAAGTAAAGGCCTAAAACTTAATTATCCAGAAGCTATGGCAATAATAACTGATGAAATGTTAGAAGGCGCGAGAGAAGGTAAAACTGTAGAGCAATTAATGCAATATGGTACAACAATATTATCAAGGAATGATGTAATGGAAGGTGTTCCAGAAATGATTCATACAGTACAAGTAGAATGTACATTCCCAGATGGAACAAAACTAGTTACAGTTCATGATCCAATACAATAAGGAGGTAGAGTATGATACCTGGAGAATTAAAGATAAAAGAAGGAAATATTTTATATAATGAAGGCAAAGATGCTATAACTTTAGAAGTTGTAAATACTGGAGATAGACCAGTACAAATAGGGTCTCATTATCATTTCTATGAAGTAAATGATTCATTAGCATTTGATAGAAAAGCAGCTTGGGGAAAAAGATTAGATATTCCTTCAGGAACTGCTGTTAGATTTGAGCCTGGAGATAAAAAAGAAGTTAATTTAATAGACATTGGTGGATATAGAAGAGTTTATGGTATAAGAAACATGTGCGATGGATTCTTAGATGGAATGTCAAAAGGGAGTGGTGAAAAGTAATGAGTTTCGAAATAGATAGACATAGATATGCAGAGTTATTTGGACCAACTGAAGGAGATAGTATAAGACTTGGCGATACTGATCTTTTTATAAAAATAGAAAAAGACTACACTGGATATGGAAATGAGTGTAAGTTTGGTGGTGGAAAAACATTAAGAGATGGTATGGGGCAAAATGCGACCCAAACTAATAAGCATCCAGAAGTTGCAGATATGATAATTACTGGTGCAACAATAGTTGATTATACTGGTATATATAAAGCTGACGTAGGAATCAAAGATGGAAAAATTCTTGCTATAGGTAAGGGTGGTAACCCTGATACTATGGATAATGTTGATTTCGTAGTAGGAGTAGGAACAGAAGCACTAGCTGGAGAAGGAAGAATATTAACTGCTGGAGGAATAGATACTCACGTTCACTATATTCACCCAGGATGTGCACAAGTTGCATTAGAAGGTGGTATAACAACATTAGTAGGTGGAGGAACAGGACCTGTAGATGGTACAAATGCTGTTACTTCAACACCAGGACCTTGGAACATAAAACAAATGTTAAAATCTGCTGAAGGATGGCCTGTAAATGTTGGTATATTAGGAAAAGGAAGCGGAGCTAATATAGATGTAAATGCACAACAAATTGAAGCTGGAGCAATTGGATTAAAAGTTCATGAAGACTGGGGTGCTACAAGATCAGCTATAAATTACTCTTTGGAAACAGCTGAAAAATATGATATTCAAGTTGCATTACATAGTGATACATTAAATGAAGGTGGATTTGTAGAACATACAATTCAAGCAATTGCAGGAAGAGTAATTCATGCTTATCATACTGAAGGAGCTGGTGGAGGTCACGCACCAGACTTGATGGAAGTTGCATCTCAAATTAATGTTTTACCTGCATCAACTAATCCAACTAAACCATATACAGTAAATACTGTTGCAGAACATTTAGATATGATGATGGTTTGTCACCACTTAGATCCTAAAGTTCCAGAAGATATAGCTTTTGCTGATTCAAGAATTAGACACCAAACAATAGCAGCAGAAGATATATTCCAAGATATGGGAATATTTAGTATTATGAGTTCTGATACATTAGCTATGGGAAGAATTGGAGAAGTTGTGACAAGAACATGGCAAACAGCTTCAAAAATGAAAAAACAAAGAGGAACATTCCCTAATGATAGTGAGTATAACGACAATAACAGAGTTAGAAGATATATTGCTAAATATACTATAAATCCAGCAATAGCACAAGGAATGGATAAATATATAGGTTCTGTAGAAGTTGGTAAGTTTGCAGATTTAGTTCTTTGGGAGCCACCTTACTTTGGAGTTAAACCACATCTAATAATTAAAGGTGGAATGGCAATTAGAGGAATTATAGGAGATGCTAATGCATCTATTCCAACATGTCAACCTGTAGTATACAGAGATTGTTATGCTGCATTTGGAAAAGCAAAATTCCCAACATGTATAACTTTTGTTTCTAACTATGCATATGAACATGGAATAAAAGAAGAGTTAGGACTACAAAAAACTGTATTACCAGTTGGTGGAATTAGAAATTTAACTAAGAAAGATATGAAGTTAAACGATGCTACTCCTGAAATTAGAGTAGATCCACAAACTTATGATGTTACAGTTGATGGTGAATTAATTACATGCGAACCTGCAAGTGAATTACCATTAGCTCAAAGATACTTTTTATTCTAATTATAAGGAGAGAGCTATATGATCTTTAACCAAATAAAAGGGAATATAAGGGATATAGAAAATATAAATAATTATCATATTGAGAAAATATTTATAAATAGTGATGATACTTTAAAAAGAATTTTAAGAGTAACATCTGATCATAATAACGAGTATGGCATTGCTTTAGATAAAAATGAAGAATTAAAAGATGGAGATATTCTTTTAAATGATGGCAAAAATCTTGTAGTAATAAAAGTAAAAGGCGAAGATGTATTAGTTATTAAGCCTGATAATATTACAGAAATGGGGATAATTGCTCATTCTTTGGGTAATCGACATTTACAAGCACAGTTTAATGATGGAAAGATGATTATACAATATGATTCATTAGTAGAAGAAGAGTTAAAAAGAGATAAAATTAACTATTCAAGAGAAAATTTAAAATTAGAGAAAGCGTTCAGACATGTTGAGTTTGGACACACTCATACTCATGCACATGCAAATTGATAATGATATATTAAAACATTTAAGGGTTATCCAAATATGTGATTCTAACTTTCCTATAGGATCATTTAATCATTCTTATGGAATGGAAACTTATTTAAGATTAAAAAAAGTTTATGATACTAATACTTTTAATAGTTGGCTTGATGTTTATTTAAAAGAACAATTTATTTATAGTGATGGTTTAGCTATAAGGTTATTATATAGTTTTCTTGAAAAAAATGATATGGAATCTATATACGAACTTGATAGACTAATAACGGTTCAAACTGTAGCTAAAGAAAGCCGCAATGGAGGAAAGTTAGTTGCAAGTAGAATGATTAAGTTATTTATGGATTTATATGACTTTGATTTATTAAAAGATTATAATGATAAGTTAAGGAAAAAAGAAATATTTGGCCATCCCGCTCTAGTTTTTGGAATATTAATGTATTCTCTAAACTTTAATTTAAAAGAAGCAATAATTTATCATATGTATAGTACCGTTTCAACATTAATAAGTAATGCAGTAAGAACTATTCCCTTAGGACAGAAAGATGGGCAAATTCTATTAAAAAATTATAGTGAAGAATTTATACATCTTTATGAAAAAATAATGAATTTAGATTACGATGATTTTGGAGCTAATAGTCCAGGATTAGAGTTATCACAAATTAAACATGAAACAATGGAATTTAGATTGTTCATGTCATAGCTATAAAAATATAAAAATTAATACATATATTAATATGAATGAGGGGGTTCTCTCATTCATATTAAATAAAGATTATAAATAGAAGGGTGTTGAAAATATGAAGCCAGTTGTTATAGGTGTTGGTGGACCAGTTGGTAGTGGTAAAACTTTACTTATTGAAAGATTAACAAGAGTAATGAGCAAAGATTATAGTTGCGCAGTTATAACTAATGACATATATACAAAAGAAGATGCTAAGTTTATGGTTAAAAATTCAGTTTTATCTGAGGATAGGGTAATAGGAGTTGAGACTGGAGGATGTCCACATACTGCCATAAGAGAAGATGCATCAATGAATTTTGAAGCTCTTGAAGAATTAAAGAGTAGATTTGACGACTTAGATATTATATTTTTAGAAAGCGGAGGAGATAATTTAGCAGCAACATTTAGTCCGGATTTAGTAGATTTCTCAATATACATAATTGATGTTGCGCAAGGTGAAAAAATTCCAAGAAAAGCAGGTCAAGGAATGATAAAAAGTGATTTGTTTATTATAAATAAAATAGATTTAGCACCATATGTTGGAGCAAATTTAGAGATTATGAGAAAAGATACATTAGCTTTTAGATCCGAAAATAGTTTTATGTTTACCAATTTAAAAACAGATGAAGGAATTCAAGAAGTAATTAATTGGATAAAGAAAAATTGCTTACTAGAGGGTATTTCTTAATATGGAGCAGTTAGTAAAAAAAGAATATGCTGGTACTATTGAATTAGTATTAGAGCAAAGAGATAATAGAGTAATAACTACGAAAAAGTACTATGAAGGATTAGTAAAAGTATCTGCAAACATAAGAAATGATAGGGAAAGAATTCCAACATATTACTTGTTACAACTTGGTGGAGGATATATTGAAGGGGAAAAGTACAAAAATATATTTATCCTTAAAGATAATACTCGTGCAATAATAACTACACAAGCATCGACAAAAGTTTATAAGTGTGAGCATGGAGATAAGGTGTTACAAGAAACTACTATTGAGTTGGGGAAAAATAGTATTTTGGAATACATAGCTGATACAGTTATTTTATATAAAAATGCTATTTATAAACAAGTTAATAATATTTATTTAGATGAAAGTTCTACGCTTATTTATAGTGATGGTATTACTGCAGGATGGTCACCAGAAGGTGATAAATTTGCATATAGTAATGTTCAGCTAAAGAGTAATGTTTATATTAATAATAAAATAGTTTTATTAGATAATTTAATAGTTAATCCTAGAGAGAATGATGTAACTAAATTAGGCTTTTTTGAGGAGTATTTAAACTTTGGAACATTACTTATTATTAATAAAAATATTACTAGTAATGTTATTGAAGAATTAAGGAGAGAAGTGGAAAAACTCAATTTACCAATAGATTTTGGAATATCAGAATTAGAGGTAAATGGTTTTGTACTTAGAGTATTAGGTAACTTAACACAGCATATAGAGTCAGCCATGAGTGTTTGTCATAATTATATACGTAAAAACTTTCTAGGATCTAAGGATTTAGTTATGAGAAAAAACTAAGGATTATTATCTTAAAATAGCAAAAGATAAACTAAGAAGGAGTGATTTTATGATTATTCATGGCGATGTAGCATTTATAATTTTAGCTACAGCACTTGTTTTAATTATGACACCAGGATTAGCATTTTTTTATGGTGGATTGGTTGAAAGAAAAAATTCTTTAACTATTATGTTTCAAATATTTATTTCAATAGGAATTGTAACATTATTATGGGTATTTGGAGGATTTAGTTTAGTTTTTGGTGATGATATTGGTGGAGTTATTGGAAATCCTTTTCAATACTTTGCTTTTAAAGATATTACATATATGATTAATTTAAATTATAGCGATAATATACCATTTTTAATGTTTTTTATGTATCAATTAATGTTTGCCATAATAACAGCTCCTTTAATGACAGGAGCTTATGCAAATAGATTAACTGTAAGTGGATGGATTAAAATTTTAATAATTTGGATGATACTAGTTTACTTCCCTGTCGCTCACTGGGTATGGGGAGGAGGATTCTTAAGTAAGCTAGGATTTGTAGATTTTGCTGGTGGAGCGGTAATCCATATAACATCAGGATTTGGATGCTTAGGTGGAATATACGTCTTAGGTGAAAGAAAATACAAAAATGAGCATGGACCATTTAATTTAGGGTTAGTTGCAATTGGAGCTGCCTTGTTATTATTTGGTTGGTTTGGATTTAATGCAGGTGGAACTTTAGCAGCAGCTGAAACTGCAGCAATAGTATTTACAAATACAGCAATTGCAGGAGCCACAGGAATGATAGTTTGGGCAATTTTATATGCAATGCATAGTAAAAGAGCATCATTTTTAGAAATAATAATAGGTGCAGTTGCAGGTTTAGCAACAATAACACCAGCATCAGGATATGTAACCCCATTAAGTTCTGTATTAATTGGAGCAATTGCAGCAGTTGTATGTTTCTTCTGTGTTGAATTTGAAAGAAAAAAATGGGATGATGCTCTTGATGTATGGGGCGTTCATGGAATGGGTGGATTTATTGGTACATTATTAGTTGGTGTATTAGCTGATCCAAGAGTAAATGGGGTTTCAGCTGGTTTAAATCAATTTTTAATTCAATTATTAGGTTGTGGAATAATAATTGTTTATTCTGTTTTGATGACTTTTATTATATTCAAAGTAGTAGATAAGATTAAATCTATAAAAGTAAGTGATGAGATTCAATTAAAAGGATTAGATCAAGCGTTCTTTAAAGAAAATTATGAAACCAAGCCAGAACAATAATTGAAAAAACATAAAAAACATAGGAGGGAAAAAATGCTAGGAGTAGTTTTAATATATGTTGGAGTAGTTCTTATACTTAATGGAGTTGGAAGACTTTCTAATGTAGATGCAAAATCAGCATCAGTATTTAATGTATTTACTGGAATGCTATCATTTATATTAAATATTGTAGCAGTTATTCAAGGTAACTATTTTGCAGCTGGAACTGGATTGTTATTTGGTTTCACATATTTATATATTGCAGCAAGAGGTATATTTAATTTAGATGGTAGATTATACGGTTGGTATTGTTTATTCGTAGCAATAAATACAGTTCCATTAGCATTTATTGATGGATCAACATTAAAGTTTATTGATTTCACAATAGGAAATATATATTGGATATTTATATGGTTACTATGGGGATTACTATGGTTAACAGGTTTTATAGAATTAGTAATGAAAAAAGATTTAGGTAAATTTGTAGGATATTTATCAATTTTTGATGGTATATTTACTGCATGGATACCAGGATTTTTATTATTAATTAATATGTATCCTAAATAAAATTATATATTGGAAGAGGATTGTTACAGAAGTGTAGCAGTCTTTTTTTTGTAAGTTTTTATTTTTTATGATAAAAATTTATATCTTGTAAATAATTATATTTCACTTAATATAAAAGAGAAGATAGTATTATGTTAGAAAAAGTGTCTTATGGGGAAGAATATGTTAATAATAAATATTATGGTAATTTAATATGAAGTATTAACAAGAATAGAATTAGATGTTATATTAATAGATGTCGAATTAAAAAGAAATATTTTTTAATATAAATAAAAAGAAAATGAAAGATGTGATTAAATGGAGAATAAATTTTTACCTATAAGTAAAGAAGATATGATAGAAAGAGGCTGGGAACAGTGCGATTTTATTATAGTGACAGGAGATGCGTATGTAGATCATCATAGTTTTGGAACTGCTATAATTTCAAGAGTTTTAGAAAATGAGGGATATAAAGTAGGAATAATTCCTCAACCAGATTGGCATAGTACAGATGATTTTATGAAACTTGGAAGACCGCGTTTAGGATTCTTAGTAAATGCAGGTAATATGGATTCTATGGTTAATCATTATACTGTAAGTAAGAGATTAAGAGAAAAGGATCTATACTCTCCAGGTGGAAAAATGGGACTAAGACCAGATAGAGCTACAATAGTTTATTGTAATAAAATAAGAGAAGCTTATAAAAATATAAATATTTGTATTGGTGGAGTAGAAGCTAGTTTAAGAAGATTTGCTCATTATGATTATTGGGCTGATAAAGTAAGAAAATCTATTTTAACTGATAGTGGAGCAGATCTTTTAATTTATGGAATGAGTGAAAAACAAATTGTTGAAGTAGCAAGATGCTTAAATGAGGGATTTGATGCAAAATATATTAGACACGTACCAGGAACTTGCTATTTAGTAGATGACTTAGATGAAGTATATGAAGAACATATAGTTATTCCTTCATTTAAAGAAGTATCAACAGATAAAATAAAGTATTGTGAAGCTTTTAAAGTTACATATCAAGAACAAGATCCTATAAGAGGAAGAACTATAGTACAAGATCAAGGTGATAAATATTTAGTAGTAAATAAGCCAGAAGTTATATTAAATAGGGAAGAACTAGATGCAGTTTATGATCTTCCATTTACAAAACAATATCATCCATCATATGAAGAGGCAGGAGGAATTCCTGCTCTAGAAGAAGTTAAGTTTAGTATTATGAGTTCAAGAGGATGTTTTGGAAATTGCTCATTCTGTGCAATTACATTTCACCAAGGAAGAGCTGTTGAAAGTAGAAGTAAAGAGTCAATAGTAAAAGAAGCTAAAGAAATGACAGAGATGAAGGATTTTAAAGGGTATATACATGATGTTGGTGGACCAACAGCTAACTTTAGAAAACCAGCATGTAAACATCAGTTAACTATAGGTGCATGTAAAGTTAAGCAATGTCTAAGTCCAAGTCCATGTAAGAATCTAGAAGTAGATCACAAAGAATTTTTAGATGTTTTAAGATCTGTAAGAAAACTACCTAAAGTAAAAAAAGTTTTTGT
The DNA here is from genome assembly GCF_021044725.1 of Clostridium sp. NSJ-145. Lineage (NCBI taxonomy): Bacteria > Bacillati > Bacillota > Clostridia > Eubacteriales > Clostridiaceae > Clostridium > Clostridium sp. NSJ-145. Next base: position 156,727 of record NZ_JAJNOS010000001.1, on the reverse strand, counting down.
ACGATCTGGAATTAGATATGATTATGTTATGGCAGACAAAGATGATACATTCTTTAAGGAATTAGTAGAACATCACGTAAGCGGTCAGTTAAAAGTAGCACCTGAGCATGTATCAGAAGAAGTTTTAAAACATATGGGAAAACCTGCAGGAAAAACATATGAAGAATTTAGACAAAAATTCTTTAGAATTACTGAGAGATTAGGAAAGAAGCAATATATTATACCTTATTTAATGTCTAGTCATCCAGGAAGTACATTAAAAGAAGCTATAAAACTAGCAGAATATTTAAGAGATATTAAATATCAACCAGAACAAGTTCAAGATTTTTATCCAACACCAGGAACGTTATCAACAACTATGTTTTATACTGGATTAGATCCAATAACTATGAAAGAAGTATATGTTCCAAAAAGTAAAGAAGAAAAGGCTATGCAAAGAGCATTATTACAATTTAGTAAGCCTAAAAATTATAATATAGTTTATGATGCTTTAATGAAAGCTGGCAGAGAAGATTTAATTGGAAATGGGCCAAAATGCTTAATTAAATCAAAAGAGCAAAGATACAAAGAGGCACATGGTTTAGTGAGGAAAAAATCAAGTAATAACAATAAAAATAAAGAGTCTAATAATAGAAAAAATTCTAAAAATAGCTCAAAGCATAAAGGAAAAGATATTAGTAAAGGAAGAGAAAAATCTAAAAAGAGAAGATAATTAATAAAAAAGTTTACAGATTAAGTCTGTAAACTTTTTTTATAATTAATTTTTAATTGAACATAATTTACAAATATTTAATGTTTTCCCGTCTTCACCTTTTTTTGTCCATACTAGTTTTACTCTTTTTCTTCCACATACTGGACAAGTGCCCCTCCAACCAGGAATAGTTTTAATATACTTACCTCTTTTTTGTTTACTCATTTTTCCTCTCTCCTTTTTATTAACATTACATTACATTATATTAAGTAAAAGGAGATTTATGACTAAAATAACAAGGATAATTATTTTTAAAAATAGCAAAATAATAATGATAATACTTTTAAGGAGGAATGTAATATGCAAAGAAAAAAAATAGACATAGCTTTAGCAAATACTGTTGCAAAAAAGATGATAATAGATGGAGATCCTTGGGATGAAATAATGAGAGAAACTCACTTAAGACTTAAAGATCTTAAAAGAATTCAAAGAGATCAAATAGACACACATTTTTAATTTTATATACAACTTCCACTATTTATTTTTACCAATATGATTAACTATATACATATTAAGAGATGTTTTATAAAAGGAGGAAAATATGAAAAATAATAATAGAAGAGACTACACAAAAGATAATTATTTAAGGAATGGCACAAAAACTCAAAATCAATATGCTAAAAGTAGCTTTAATACTACTATAGAAGAACCAGAGTTAAATGAAAGTGGAGTAGAAGCTAAAAAAAGAGGTTTTTAAAATTTTAAAGTCCCTTAATTGGGACTTTTTAAACTTAAAATAAAAATATAATTTAAATTGACATAATAAAAAAATATATATTCTATAATAAAAATTCTTTTCATATTATTATATAAAAGAATTTTTAAAGGGAGAGTATATATGAATTTAGTAGTTTTTGCACCAGTAGGTGCTACACTAGCATTACTTTTTGCTGTATATTTTACTCGTATTATATTTAAGGTTGATGAAGGTACGGATAAGATGAAGTATATTGCGAATAGTATAAGAAGTGGAGCTAATGCATATCTAAAAAGACAATATAAAGGAGTATCCTATTTTTTTATAGGAATGTTTATAATTTTATTTATATTGGCTCAATTTAATTTTGTTTCAATCTTTGTTCCTTTTGCATTTATAACTGGAGGATTCTTTTCAGGTCTTAGTGGATATCTAGGAATGAAGATAGCAACTAATGCAAACTCAAGAACTGCAAATGCATGTAGTAAAAGTTTAAATAGTGGGTTGAGAGTTGCTTTTTCAAGTGGAGCAGTTATGGGCTTAGTTGTAGTTGGACTAGCATTATTAGATTTAAGTATTTGGTATTATATTTTAAATTGGTATTATAAAGCATTACCTATGGCAGAAAGAATAGGTTATATAACTTCATCTTTATTAACTTTTGGAATGGGTGCATCTTCTATGGCATTGTTTGCAAGAGTTGGTGGAGGAATATTTACTAAAGCTGCAGATGTAGGAGCAGATTTAGTAGGAAAGGTAGAGATAGGAATACCAGAAGATGATCCGAGAAATCCAGCAGTAATAGCTGACAATGTTGGGGATAATGTTGGGGACGTTGCAGGAATGGGAGCTGACCTTTATGAATCCTATGTTGGATCAATTGTATCTTCGTGTGCATTAGCTGTATCAGCAGGACTTTCTATAAATGGTGTAACAGTACCATTAGTAGTTGCATCTGTTGGTATTATTGCATCTATTATAGGAACGTTTTTTGTAAAATCTAAAGAAGATGTATCTCAAAAAGTATTGTTAGGTGCTTTAAGAAGGGGAGTATATTTTTCTTCAATAATAATAGCAATTGTTTCTTATTTTATAGTTGTAAATATTCTTGGAAAAGAACATATAGGAATATATTTTGCTATTTTAAGCGGACTAATAGCTGGATTATTAATAGGATTTTTTACTGAATATTTTACAAGTGATCATTATAAACCTACTAAATCTATAGCAAAGGCTTCTGAAACAGGACCAGCTACTGTTATAATAAATGGATTATCTGTAGGAATGTTATCTACTGCTTGCCCAGTAGTTATAGTAAGTATATCAATTTTAGTTAGTTATATTTGTGCAGGAGGATTAAATAATTTTAATCAAGGTCTTTATGGTATAGCTATATCGGCTGTAGGTATGTTATCTACTTTAGGTATAACATTAGCTACAGATGCATATGGACCTGTAGCTGATAATGCTGGTGGAATAGCAGAGATGGCAGGATTAGATAGAGAAGTTAGAAAGAGAACTGATGCATTAGATTCATTAGGGAATACAACAGCAGCAACTGGTAAAGGATTTGCTATTGGTTCAGCAGCTTTGACAGCATTAGCTTTTATAGCTGCCTATAAGGATTCAATAGAATCTTTAGTTATAAAAAACAATTTGGATTTTACATTTGATTTATCTATATTAAATCCTCAAGTTTTAATAGGTATTTTTATAGGTGGTGCAGTAACCTATGCATTTTCATCACTTACAATGAGTGCAGTAGGAAAAGCTGCAAGTAAGATTGTTGTTGAAGTAAGACGACAATTTAAAGAAATAAAAGGTCTTATGGAAGGTAAAGCAGAACCGGATTACGCATCATGTGTTGATATATGTACAAAGTCAGCATTACATGAGTTAGTTAAAATTGCAATAATAGCTGTAGCAACACCGCTAATAGTTGGATTGATTTTAGGACCAAATGGAGTTGCAGGATTGTTATGTGGTGCAACTGTATCAGGTTTTGTACTAGCTGTTATGATGTCAAACTCAGGTGGATCTTGGGATAATGCTAAAAAATATATTGAAGCAGGAAATTATGGAGGAAAAGGATCAGAATCTCATAAAGCAGCTGTTGTTGGTGATACAGTAGGTGATCCATTTAAAGATACGTCAGGACCAGCATTAAATATATTAATTAAGCTTATGTCAGTTGTTTCAATAGTATTTGGATTAGTAGTAGTAACATTCTCATTATTTTAATATTTATAATACTTTTCTATTTTGCTAATACTATTCTTGAGTAAAGTAAGAAAGGAGAAATAAGTATGGATAGAGTACATTATAATGTTACTGGATTAATAAATAATTCCACTAAGACTCAAATAAAAAATGCATTAGATAAGATAGACGGTATTCAAGAGGTATGTGTTGATCTTGGTAGAAGTAGTATTGAAGTGGCCTTTAATGAAAGTGTTACTGAAGCAGAAGTAAGAAATTGTATTGAAGAAACAGGATTTTCAATAGAATAATAAAAAGAAAAGGAGCAACTTTTGCTCCTTTTTTTAATAATATACATCTATAAAGTGAAATCTTATATTTTTATTGCTCCATCCTAAATCATAAGGAACTAACAATCTATCTGTATTGTGACATGTAACTAAAGGGTAACCTTTAGAATCAAGTCCAGTTACTGTTGAGATATGAGTTATACGTCCTTTCTTTTCATAGGCTACTATATCACCAGGTCTTAATTGAAATGCTGATTTATATGTTTCTTGGTAGCTACCCTTAGCTATGTATGAGCCTCTTCCGCTACTTATAATATAATTTTTAAATCCTTGAGCATTTACCCAAGCTTTAGTTGCATCGCCTTTATTATAATTCCAATAATCATTTTTTTTGAAGCCACCACCTTCATAAAGAATTTGAGATGCAAAGTTTGCACAATCGCCACCTTCAGGATTAAAATTTCTGTAATTAGGATTATACTTAAATAAAAACTCTTCATTATCTGAAACTCCGCAATATGTATGTGCATAGTCTATGGCTTTTTGACAACGTTCATTAATGGTAAACTCAGGTTTTTTGCAAGATAATATATAATCTTTTATTTCATCAGATTTAATATTTTCAAGATTTAAAGAATCAGCTAACGGATCTGTATACCATTCCTTTGTTATTATATAACGGTCTCCTTCTTTTCGTAAATTTAAATAATGATAAGTTCCAAGCTTAAATCTGTTTTGTTCAGATGGGGAGTCTAGATAACTATAGTAGAATTCAGTAGATACATAACATATTACTCCAAAAAGGTTAGGTTCTTTTTCTTTTACTTTTTTAACCTTTAAGATCGAATTGATTCTATCGAATTTTGCTCCTTGTTTCTCAGACCAATTTGAAAAATATTGAATTTTTGTAGTTTCATTTTCATATGCCCATTGCCCAACTTTTTTAGTTAAGTCGTAAAAGTCTTTTAAACCTTCAGTATCTTTAGATAGTATAGCAGAATTTCTATTTAAAAATAAGTTTTCTAATAAAGCTTGAAATTGATTTTTTAATTCTTCAGAATTATCTGTATTATTTTTTAAATCTATTATTTCCTCTTTCATAACAGTTAACTCATCTTTAGATAATGGGGTGGCAAAACAAATAGTATTAATATTATAAATTGCTAGGAAAAGAACTAATATAATCTTAAGTCTAAAGCTATTATGATACACATCTAGTCCTCCTTTTTTAAAAACGAAATTATGATAATAGTTTGCTCTAATTTGTTTTTTTATATGTAGTAATAATTTTTATATGTTTTTTTAAATAACCTTTAAAGAAAATTTTACATAGGATATAAAAAGAAATTTTATGAAGGGTTATTTATGAAAAACAAATTAGACTATTTATATGATAATGCTTTTACTATACCTTTTGATGATTCATCAAAATTAGTATTTATATCAGATGTTCATAGGGGTGATGGAACGTATTTTGACTCATTATTACCTAATGCTAATATATATATTACTGCTTTAAAATATTATTTAAGAAATGGATATACTTATATTGAAGTTGGAGATGGAGATGAATTATGGAAGAATAAAAATTTTAATGAAATAGCATATACATATGAAGAAGTATTTAAAATATTTAATAAATATAAGAAGAAAGATAATATTTATATAATTTATGGTAATCATGATATAATTAAAAGAAATAAAAAATTTAAGGATATTCAAGAGAATGCATTAAAGAAAATTGGTGCTGACTATGGAAGAGAATTTTTAAAATTTATAGAGGATATAGAATTTTATCCAGGATTGAATATGTTATATACACCATTAAATGAAAAGTTTTTAGTTACTCATGGGAATCAAATGGATTTTGGCAATAATGAATTGTGGTTTGTAAGTAGATTTTTGGTAAGATATATTTGGAAATTTTTATTTGGAATCGCAGGGTTTAGAGATCCTTCAAGCTCAGCTAAAAATAAGACAAGAAGGACAAGAGTAGATTTAGAACTACAAAATTGGGCTAGAGATAATGGGAAGATGTTATTGTGTGGACATACACATAATAGTAGATTTCCAGGTGAATTTGAACCACCATATTTTAATGATGGATGCTGTATATTACCTTATGCAATGACATCTATAGAGGTAGAAGGAGGAGATATAGCATTAATAAAATGGAGTGTTGATGCTCAAGATTCAGGAGTATTATGGGTAAAAAGAAAGATTATTGGTGGGCCAAGAAAGATTTCCACATTTTTATCATGGGCTAAGGAAGAAAGATTACGAGTTAATAGAGAAAATAATAAGAAAAAGAGGTAAGGGGATAATGATAGATTTACATTGTGATACAGCTGCTAGATTATATTATGAAGGTGGTAAATTAAGTGAAAATAAATATTCTGTAGATATAATGAAGTTAAAAAAAGGTGGAGTTAATGCACAAGTTTTCGCTCATTTTATAGATATGAACAATTGTAGAAATCCTTATGAGGAATTTCTGAATATGTATAATAACTTTTTAAAAGAATTAGATGAAAATAAGGAAAGTATTAATATAGTAACTAATATAAAAGAGTTAGAAAAGGTCAATAATGAAGGAAGAATAGGGGCATTTTTATCAATAGAAGAGGGGGAAGTTCTAGAAGGAAAAGTTGAGAGAGTAAAAAAAATATATGATTTAGGAATTAGGATAATTACCTTAACATGGAATTTTCCTAATAAAATAGGATATCCTAATATAGATTTTCTTTATAAAGATAAAGGCTTAACCCCGTGTGGTAGAGAAATTGTAGCTGAAATGGAGAGAGTTGGAATAATTCCAGATGTATCACATTTATCTGATAAAGGTTTTTTTGATGTATTAGAAATATGTAAGAAACCTTTTATTGCATCACATTCAAATGCAAGAGAAATAAAAAATCACCCTAGAAATCTTACAGATAATATGATAAGAAAATTATCTGAAAGAGGAGGTGTAATGGGAATGAACTTCTGTAGCAATTTTTTAGGTGAATATGAGATATCAAGGTTAGATGATATAGTTAGACATATTGATTATATAAAAAATGTTGGTGGTATAGACGTAATTGCTATAGGAAGTGATTTTGACGGAATTAGCAACAAGGTGGAGATTGAAGATATTAGTAAAATGGATATGCTAGCATATAGGTTAAAAGATAAAGGATACAAAGAAAGTGAAATTGATAAAATATTTAGTAAAAATGCATTAAGAGTATTTAATGAAGTATTAAGATAAAAAGATATTTTTATAAGAATTTACTTTATATTTCATTAATAGTAAAATAAACTTGAAATTAAAGTATAAAACTAAAAGACGGTGATAAATTTTATGGGAAAACTAACAGGAAAAGTTGTACTAGTTACTGGTGCATCAAGAGGTATTGGGAGAGCTATAGCTCTTGAATTAAGCAAGCAGGGAGCAAGTATAGCAATTAATTTTTCTAAGGATGTAGAAGGAGCAGAGAGTACATTAGAGGAAATAATATCTGATGGTGGATATGGAAAGTTATACAAAAAAGATATTTCGAGTGCTATAAATTGTAAAGAATTAATCCAAGATGTTGTAAGTACATTTGGTAAAATAGATATATTAATAAACAATGCAGGAATATCAAAAGTTGGATTATTTATGGATTTTGAAGATGATAGCATTGAAGAGTTGATAAATACGAATTTATTAGGTGCTATGTATTTATCAAAATATGCAATAGCTAATATGATTTCAAGGGGAAGTGGAAATATAATTAATATTTCTTCAATTTGGGGAGATGTTGGAGCATCTTGTGAGGTGGTATATTCAGCATCAAAAGGTGGTATAAATTTATTCACTAAAGCATTAGCTAAAGAGGTAGCATCATTTGGAATAAGGGTTAATGCTATAGCACCTGGGGTAATAAATACAGATATGAATAATTTCTTAGATGAAGATGAAAAGAGTGATTTAATAAATGAAATTCCTCAAGGTCGTTTTGGTGAATGTGATGAAATTGCAAAAGCTGTATCTTTTTTATGTGATGATAGCTGCAAGTACCTAACAGGTCAAATAATAAGAATAGATGGTGGAATAATATAAATAATATTTTAGGTTAAGATGGTGGAAACAGATGATAAAGGTTAAAATAGATAAAAATAAAAGGGGAGAACCTATATTTAAATTAGGATACAAAGAATTAGATGATAAAGAGTTAAGATTTTTAAAAAGGGCAATAATGGAGGGAAAAGAAATAAAAGGTATGTTCAAATATGAAATACCATTAAGATTTTTTATTCCTATTTTTAATAATATTGATAAAGATAATATTAAAGTAGATAGGTATAGTAAAGTTGAGTTTTTAGAGTTTTCTGATTTTTATGATGAAAAATATTTTTACTCCTTTGAAGTTACTCCTAAGTATATGAAAAAATGGAGAGAGGAAGGTTGTCCTAATATATTCAAAATTCAAATAGATAAAGATTCTATGGAAATTAAGAAGGAAATAATATTTAAAAAGATAAGTAGAATTTAAAGGAAGCTAGTATAGCTTCTTTTTTTATGTTAAAATTTAAAAAAATAGTTTTTATGCAAACTATTTTTACTGAAAGTATTGATAAGATAGTCTAATTATAATAATATATATTTCTAGAGAAAAATTATTAGTTGGAGGTTGTTATGAAAAAGTATGTAAATTTATCAATTTTTTATTTAGTATTAGGATTAGTATTTGGGGTATTTTTTAGAGAGTTTACTAAACTTAATGGTTTTATAGGTATAACGACGTTAAGTGCATTACATGGACATGCATTAATACTAGGCTTTATATTCTTTTTAATAGTCCTTATATTAGATAAGTTATTTGAAATATCAAAGGCTAAAGCATATAAAGGATGGTTAATAGCTTATAATGTTTCATTAGTATTTATGTTAATAACATTATTAGTTAGAGGTATTTTACAGGTTAATGGAAGTGATTTTGCTGGATTAAGTCATATTGCAGGATTAGCTCATACTATGTTAGGATTATCATTTATTTGGTTTGCAACTATATTATATAAAAAGGTAAAATAAAGATAAGCTGTGGCATTTGCCACAGCTTATTTTTTAATCATCAATATCTGTAGATTTAGGTAGTGTGAATTTAAATAGTACACCATTAGAAGTGTTAGATATTGAATAAATGCTATTGTGAATATCAAGTATTCTTTTAACTATAGATAGGCCTAATCCATAGCTTTTTTTTGTTCTATCACCAGATTTATCTAGTCTATAAAATTTTGCAAATATATTTTCTAATTCTTTTTCAGGTATATTTACTCCTGTATTTTCTATGTTTATTGTAAAATTATCATTTTCTTCTAATACAGAAATATTTATATTACTTCCTTCGGGAGAGTACTTTATTCCATTTGTAATTATATTTTGTATGACTTGCTCAATTTTTAGTATATCTCCAGTTACATAAGCATATGGTGGAATTGTTATAAAGTTAGCAGTTATTTTTTTATTACTTAGTTCTAAGGAGAATTTTTTAATCATTCCTTGTAGTAATCTTACAATATTAAAATCTTCTAAGGTTAATGTTGCATTATCAGTTTCCAGTCTAGAAAGATCTAACATACTGTTTAATAAAGAATTCATTTTATTAGCTTCATCAATTATAGTTTCTAAATATATTTTTCTATCTTCTCCAGTTACGATATCATCCTTTAATCCTTCTGCATATCCACTTATTATTCCTATTGGAGTTTTCAAGTCATGACTAACGCTAGTAACGAAATCTTTTCTCATATTTTCAAGATTACGTTCTCGTTCTATTTCATTTTCAAGTTTTAAGTTTTTATCTTTTAAGTCATCTAAGGCATTTTCAAGATTACTTGAAAGAAAGTTTAATGTTTTAGCTAAACTACCAATTTCATCTTGTGAGGTTACATCACATTTTGCATTAAAGTCTAGGTTAGACATCTTTGTGGCAACTCTATTAATTTTTATTAAAGGCTTACTGATTAATTTAGCGTATATATTTGAAAGAATTATAGCAACAAATAATATACAAATTAATAGATAAAAATAAAAGCTTTTAATAACAGAAGCAGCTTCTTGGATTGGTTGTATTGATGAAACCGAAATTATAATGGAATCATTAAAATTTTGAAGTGACATAGGAGAAACAACTCCTATTTTTTTATTATCGCTACTTTTATCAGTAAAAATTGTCCATTCAACGGTATCGTGAGTTAAAACCCTATCAATGAGTTCACGATTTGATAGTAGGTCTGCACAAAAAGCTGTTAAAGCTGTAGAATCATCCATACCACCTTCGTAGTTTGTTAAATATTTAAGCTTACCATCAAGGGAGAAGATAGCCATTTTGGAGTTGTTAGATTCTTCGTAAGAGCTTAGAGCATTATAAAGAGTATTTTTATTAACTAATTGATATGAGTACATAGTTCTAAAGGTATTAACTTCATTTTTTAAATCTTTAACTTTTTTCTCTAGATAAAAATCTTCAAAGAAAAGCAGTTGAACTACCATGTTAATAATAAATACTGATAAAATTAAACTAAAAGTTATTGTAAATAATTTTTTTGAGATGCTCTTATTCATGATTTACCTCAAATTTATAGCCACTACCTCTTACAGTAATTATGTAGTTTGCTTTAGAACCTAACTTTTCTCTTAAACGCTTTACGTTAGTATCAACAGTTCGAAGATCGCCATAATAATCTATTCCCCAGACGTTATCTAATATTGTATCCCTAGTTAATGAGATTCCTATGTTATCTGTTAGATAAACTAATAGTTCAAATTCTTTAGGTGATAGATTTAAGGTTGTACCATCTACCTTAACTTCATGAGCAAGTTTGTTTATACTTAATCCATTGAAATCTTTAGCTGATGAAAAAGAAGTGCCTCCGTCAGAAGTTCTTTTAAGTAAAGCCTTAACTTTAGCTATTAAAACTTTTGGTGAGAAAGGCTTAGTTATATAATCATCTGCTCCAAGTTCATATCCAAAAAGCTTATCTTCTTCTTGAGATTTAGCAGTTAATAAAATTATTGGTACATTAGAAACATTACGAATAGTTTCTAATACAGTAATTCCATCAACTCTAGGCATCATTATGTCTAATAAAATTAAATCTATGTTGTTGTTTTGAAAGGTATTAATCCCTTCGTCACCATCAGCAGCTTCAATTACATTAAATCCATCTTTTTTTAAATAGTCTCTAAGTAAAATTCTAATTCGTATTTCATCTTCTATAATTAAAATATTTCTTTCCATATATACTCCTTGTAAAGTTTTTTATTAAATATAATTATAGACTAAAGTAATATAATTATAAACTATGTTATTATTATTATTGTAATTAATTATTAAACATATTATAGTATTATACTAGAACATTAATTGGAGATGGGAGAGGCAATAGAGAATGATTAAGCTGAATTTTGACGTGAAAAAACATCTATTACCTAATGGGTTAGAGATATTAACAATAAAAAAAGATACACAGATATCATCTGTAAATATAGGGATAAAAGTTGGAGCACTATATGAGAAAGTAAGTGAAAAAGGAATTTCTCACTTTATTGAACATATGCTTTTTAAAGGAACAAATAAAAGAAGCTTTCAACTATTAAATGATGAGTTAGAAGCTTTAGGGGGAGAGTATAATGCATATACTGATTTTACTTCTACTGTTTACTCTATAAGTTGTTTAGAGGAAGAGTTGAAAAATGGTATAGAGATTTTAGCAGATATGGTTACTTCATCAATATTCCTTCAAGAAGAAATTGAAAAGGAAAGAGGAGTAATATTAGCAGAAATTAGAACAAGTAAAGATAGTGTTGAAGATTTAAGTTTTAAGAGAGCTAATGAAGTAGCATTTAAAAAAGGCCCTCTTAGATATGATGTTGCTGGAATGGAGAAAAATGTAAAAAGATTTAATCATGAAGATTTATATACTTTTTATAAAAAACATTATGTAGCTAATAATTCTGTTATTACAATAGTATCATCATATGAACATGAAGAGGCTCTTAAAATGATACAAGATCAATTTGGAAGTTGGAATAGCGGAGAAGTAAAGTCATTAAAAGTTAAAGACGAAAAAAATATAAATACTAAAGAAGTTACTGTAAAAGAGAATATTGAATTAAATACTATTATATATCTTTATACATTTTATGATTTAGATAAAGAATATGAATTACCATTAAGAATTTTAAATCATAGATTAGGAGAAAGTTCAAATTCTTTATTATTTAGAGAGATAAGAGAGAATAGAGGGTTAGCTTATGATATATACTCGCATCTTGATGTAACCAAACATGTGAAAACATTGTATATATATACAGCTGTAGATGAAGAAGATATAGATAGTGCAATAGAAGCTATTGATGAGACTTTAGCTGGAATAAAAATGGGCAAAATTGAGATTGGTGAAAAAGATTTAAATATAATGAAAAAGGTTCATAAAACTGCTGTAGTGTCAACATTAGAGGATCCAGTGGAATTATGTAGCTATATTTTAACTCAAAGAGTTGAGGGTGAGGATATATTTGAATTTTTAGATGATATGGATAGTTTAAATAATATAACTAAGGATAAAATTTATGATGTGGCAAATAAAGTATTAAATAATCCTACTATTCATATACTAAAGTCTTCATAAGGTGGCAATAATAATGAATATAATAACTAAAATAGAGATTGGTAAGCGTAATAGAGAGAGAGTTAATATATATATAGATGATGAATTTGCATTTTCATTAAGTGCAGAAATAGTATATAAAGAAAACTTGGCTCCTAAACAAGTTATTGATGTTGAGAAGCTTACAAGATTAGCAAGAGAAGATGAATTTATGAAATGTAAAAGCTCCGCTCTTAAAATAGTTGAAAGAAGCTACAAAACTGAAAAAGAAATATTTAATAAGTTGATTACAAAAGAATATAGTAAAGAATCTATAAATAGAACGATAGAATTTTTAAGAGAATATAATCTTATAAATGATAGAAACTACGTTAAAATGTATGTGAAAGACAAATTAAAGAGCCAAGGCAAAAATAAGATTAAGTATAATCTTAAAAGAAAAGGAATCTCTGATGAATTAATAATTGAAGAGCTTTCTAAAATAGATGATGAGGATTCTAAAAATGGAGCAATAATTTTAGCACAAAAGAAATATAATGAGTTAAAGAGAAGAGAAAGTGATCAATATAAACTATCACAAAAATTATACAGATTTCTTATAAGCAAAGGATACAATTATGACCTAGCATCTGATGTTATGAAAGAGGTTATAAAAAAGGATGAGTATTAATTAAAGGAGTATTCTTTATGGAGGAACTTATAGCATACACCATATGCTTTGCTTTTATTTTATTTGGAATTAAAGAAAGTATAAATCTACTAAATACACATAAAAATATTAAATATCCTATAAATAGAACATTATATTATTTATCAATTTTACTATCATTTTTAATAATTAATAGTAATTTGAATACTATTTTAGCGGATATAATTAAAATAAGTTCTAATTATTTTGCTTTTTATACTATTAGGAATGAGCTGATTAGGATTCTTTTATTGGTTTTGATATATTTTATTGTTCATTTTATAATTTATACACTTTTAAAGTTTGTAGTTAAATTATTATACCTATATAAAATATCACAAAAAAAAATTTCGATATTTATATCAGGCATATTAGGTGGAATAAAAGGAATTATTGTTACATTGATAATGTTTATAGGTATTGTAATATTTAATGTGACAATTGGTAGAAATTTTCCTATAAATATTTTTTCGAATATTAGTGGATATAGTATGATTTATGATACTATAAGTCAAAACTTTAATAGTAGTAATTCAAAAATAATATATAGTGATGAAAATAAGTATATACCTACTTCTAATGTGCTAATTTATTATAATGGTGTAACTTTAGAAGATGGTGTTAAGTCAAATAATGAAATAAATAATAAGGCTATTGAAATTACTAAGTATAAAGAAAGTGATTTAGAAAAAGCAAAAAGCTTATATGTATGGATAGGAAGTAATATAGAATATGACTTTGATAAAGCATATAAAACTTTAAATAATGAAAGTAGTGGGAATAGTGGAGCAACAGAAGCTTGGATAACAAGGAAAGGTATATGTTTTGACTATGCATGCCTTTATGTTGCTATGGCAAGGGCTGTTGATTTGAAAGTTAGATTAGTTACTGGTAGTGCATATGATGGAACACAATATGGACCTCATGCATGGAATGAAGTATATTTAGAAAAAGAAGAACGATGGGTGCCTATAGATCCAACATTTTATATGGCAGGAAATTATTTTGATAATAGTAATTTCTATGACGATCATATAAAAGAAATGATAGCAGGAGAATGGTAAAAGCGCTTTAATATTAAAGCGCTTTTTTATTAGCCATAATTAAATTAATTGCTTTTTCACAATCCTTATCTGTACTATCTAAAGACCATGCTCTGTTAAAGTATATTAAAGCTTTATTAGTATCTTCTTTCATAGCATAACAGTATGCTAAATTAAAGAAGTATTTGCTTTCTTTTTGAATAGAAAGTGCGTTTTTTATCATATCTATAGCAGCGTTAAAATTTTTTAGTTTTATAAAGCATACGCCAGCATTATAATAAGCACAAGCTGTATTTTCTTTAGTTTCAATAGATTTTTTATATAAATCTATTGCCTTATTATATTCTTTTAAATTATAAAGTTTATTCGCTTCACTAAAATAATCCATATGGACCTCCTGTACATATATATACCATTATTATAATTATTGGCATTATAGATGGTTATTATTCACATAAGATATATTATTAATAATATTTATTTTCAAGATTATTACTATTTTATTTAATTAATATTGTTAGTTTCTTAAAAAGAAAGTGTAAAAATTCATAAAAAGCCAATAAATACAACAAAAAGAGAAGTTGAACTAAAAATATCGACAAAATTTTATTTTTTCCTTTATTTTTTTTAGTCTCTTTAATATAATATATTTATCACTCAAAATCGGAGAAAATGTAGCAGGAGAGATATGATGATAGGAAATGATAAGTATATTTTAGTAGTAGGAGCATCAATAGTAGATATAATCGGATTTGGAAAAAAGGAATATAGTCCTAAAGATTCAATTCCAGGATGCATTAAAGTATCCTTAGGTGGGGTATGTAGAAATATAGCTGAGAATTTAGCAAGAGTAGGAGTAAATACAGAATTTATTTCTATTGTAGGTGATGATAGTAATGGAAGAAGCATATTAGAACATTCTAAAAGAATTGGTTATAGAATGGATAATTCATTAGTTTTAAAAGATGGATGCACTCCAACTTATATGGCGATTTTAAACACTGAAGGTGAGATGGAATCAGCCATAGTAGATATGGAAAGCTTAAATAAAATGGATGAAGCTTTTGTAGATTCTAAGGCTGAGATATTCGAAAATGCTGAATATACTGTTGTAGATTCAGATAATCCTATGCTGTTAGAGTACATGCTTAAAAAGTATAAAGGAAAGACTAAATTTGTATTAGACCCTGTTTCAGCAAATAAAGCGAAAAAAATTGGTCATTTAGTAAAGTATTTCCACACGGTAAAACCTAATAGATTTGAGGCTGAGGCTTTATGTGGTTTTAAAATTGATACTGATGATGATTTAAAAAGGGCAGCAAGGTATTTTCTAGATCAAGGAGTTGAAAATGTATTTATAAGCTTAGATGCTGATGGAATATATTATTTAACAAAAAATGAAGAAGGTAGACTTGCATGTGGTGACAAAGTTGATGTAAAGAATGTTACAGGAGCAGGAGATTCATTTGTTGCAGGATTAGGTTATGGCTATATGAACAAGTTTTCAACTATAGATACTCTTAAGTATGCTATAGCCATGTCTATAGTAACAATTACTCATGAGGAAACTATAAATCCTCATATGAGTCATGAATATGTTGAAGAATACATAAATAAAATTAATTGGGTAGAATAAAAATTATTGTAATATGTTTGTATAATAATTTTATAAGATACGTTAAAAAGGAAGGTAAAGTTTAAACTATACCTTCCTTTTTATGTTTATTGAATTTATTGAAAGACCATTTTTTTCAGCTAAATTTTTATAAATATTTAAAGTGTTAATATCGGAAAAGAAAACAGGAAATTTTAAATCGTAATTTCCCCAAATTGTAAAAGGAAAAGTATTTAAATATATTGTGCAGAAAAATAATGCACGAGTATTTAAAATTGTTATAAAGTCCATTAAATTATCATTGTCTAGAGTAAAGTAAACAGAATCATCTTTAAGATTTTTTAGTTCTTGTAGTAAAATTATTTTATTATTATGATCAAGGGCTTCTAGTAAATGTAATATTTCTTCACCATTAAGATTTTTAAGGTAGAAGTCTATAATAATATGACCAGAGTTTAATAATAAAGTATCTTTAAAAAATTTTAAAAATCTATTTTCTTTCTCTGTAAAAGAAAGTAATTTATCATTGCATTCTAATATTCCATTGCTGAAATTATCTAAACCATCACTTATATTATTAAATCGAATGTTTATAAGTTTTTTAAAATTTTCTTTAGATATCGGATATAAATTATTCATTATTACCTCCATATAATTAATAAGTTTATTATAGTCAGATAAGATGATATTTAGCAATATAGTAGAGTTAAAAAATAAGATGATTATAGAATTTTATAACATGGAAGCAATGAGAGAAGCATCATCTTTATGAATATTATAAAACAAATGGAAATTTTCTAATAGGATAAGAAAAGAGAAGATGTACAAGATATAGATGAGGTGATATTTACATGGGAAATCAAATGAAAAAAACTAAAAAACAAAAGAAAAATATAAGTCATAATCCACAAGTGGAGAGCGTAAAAGCATGTTTTGGTGAACCAAAAGCTAAACCATATGATCCGACTGACTTTAAAATATAAATAAAAGGAAGTGTGAATATGGATAAATATGATTATGTTTTTAAATGGTTAAAAAGTGCAACTAAGCCCGAACGTCATATAGATGAGATGGAAGCTTTTGCAAAAAAACATCCGATAATATTTATGAAATTCCACAAAGATTCATCTAAAATAGTTAATAATGATATTAATGATGAAAAGTATATTAAAGCTAAAGAAGAATTAACTAAATTATTTGATGAAAATGAAGAAGATTTTAGACCTGTATTTAATGCTATTAAAAGCAAGTTTAATTATTAATAAATAAAAAATTATTTTATGAGGTATGTTTATGGATAATAATAAAAATAGAATGAAAGATAGATCTAAATCAAAAAATGAACTTAGAAAAATTGATCCTACAGGTAATTCAGAAGTAGGGATTGAAAATGGAGAAAAAATAGGTGCTCATGCACATAATAAAAAGAGTTATAAAACTTATGAATGGATGAATGATTAAATTTAGTGATGACATACAATTAAGTATGTCATCTTTTTTTTATAATAATAATATTATTAATATATGTAACGTATATTTCAGATATATAAATAATTGATAGGAAGAGAGGTAGAATTATGTATAGAATAGGAATTGATGTAGGATCTACAACAGTAAAGTTGGTTGTTTTAGATAATAAAAATGAAATTATTTATAGTAAATATCAAAGACATTTTTCAGATATAAGAATAAGTATAGTGGATTTAGTTAAAAATGCATACGAAGCTTTAGGAAATATTGATTGTTCAATTGTTGTTACTGGATCAGGAGGGTTATCAGTTTCTAAATGGCTTAATTTAGATTTTATACAAGAGGTTATTGCCTGCTCTAAGACAGTTGAAGTCATGATTCCTGAAACAGATGTAGTTATAGAGCTTGGTGGAGAAGATGCAAAGATAACGTATTTTAATGGTGGCTTAGAACAAAGAATGAATGGAAGTTGTGCTGGTGGTACTGGTGCATTTATAGATCAGATGGCTGTTTTATTGAATACAGATGCTCAAGGATTAAATGAATATGCAAAATCTTTTAAAGTAATTTATCCAATTGCATCTAGATGTGGTGTATTTGCTAAAACAGATATTCAACCACTTATAAATCAAGGCGCACATAAAGAAGATATTGCTGCATCAATTTTTCAGGCTGTTGTGAATCAAACAATTAGTGGATTAGCTTGTGGAAAGCCTATAAGAGGAAATGTGGCATTTTTGGGAGGGCCACTAAACTTTCTATCTGAACTTAGAAATAGATTTGTAGAAACGTTAAGACTAACTAAAGAACAAACTATTACTCCTGAAAATGCAGAATTGTTTGTAGCTATAGGAGCCGCATTATTAAGTGATGAAAATAAACAAGTTTCTTTGAAAGATTTAGTTGAGAGTTTCAAAGGGATTTTAGCAATTAAAGAAAGTGATGTTAAAAGATTGACACCTTTATTTAGAGATGAAGAAGAATATAGAGTGTTTAAAGAAAGGCATAATAAAGCTATTGTAAAAAGAGGCGACTTATTAAGTTATAAAGGGAAAGCTTATTTAGGTATTGATGCTGGATCAACTACTACCAAAGTTGCATTAATAAATGATAAGAATGAGCTAATATATTCTTTTTATGAAGGTAATGACGGAGATCCATTAAAAAAAGTAATTAAAATTTTAAATGATATGTATAAAATAATTCCAAAAGACGTTGAGATTGTTAATTCTACGGTTACTGGTTATGGAGAGGATCTAATAAAAGCAGCTTTACATATAGATATAGGTGAAATTGAAACTATGGCTCACTATAAAGCTGCTAGTTATTTCTTACCGGAAGTAAATTTTATTCTAGATATAGGTGGACAAGATATGAAATCTATGGGGATAAAAAATGGGACTATAGATAGTATTCTTTTAAACGAAGCTTGCTCTTCAGGCTGTGGTTCATTTATTGAAGGTTTTGCTAAGTCTCTTGGCATGGATGTTAAAGAATTTGCAAAAGAAGGATTATTTTCGAAAGCACCAGTTGATTTGGGATCAAGATGTACAGTGTTTATGAACTCAAGAGTAAAACAAGCTCAAAAAGAAGGGGCTGAAGTTTCAGATATATCAGCAGGATTGTCCTACTCTGTAATAAAAAATGCTCTATTTAAAGTTATAAAAATGAGAAATGAAAATGATATGGGAGATAAAATAATAGTTCAAGGTGGAACTTTTTATAATGATGCAGTGCTTAGAAGTTTTGAGATTATTTCAGGTAAAGAGGTTATTAGACCAGACATAGCAGGCATAATGGGAGCTTTTGGATGTGCGATAATTGCAAAGGAGAGATATATAGAAGGAAGAAAATCAAGTATTCTATCTAGTGAAGAAATTAAGAAATTTCAGATAGAAACTGATTTTTCAAGATGTGGTAGATGCGGGAATAATTGTTTACTAACAATAAATAAATTTTCAAATGGAGAAGAATTTATTTCAGGTAATAGGTGTGAAAAAGCACTTGGTATAATTAAAAATAAAAATGAAGAAATTCCCAATCTATATAAGTATAAATACAAGAGAATATTTAGTTATAAACCATTACCAATAAAGGAAGCTAAAAGGGGTGTTATTGGTATTCCGAGAGTGCTAAATATTTATGAAAATTATCCATTTTGGTTTACTATGTTAACAAATTTAGGGTTTAGAGTAATACTTTCAGATGCTTCTAGCAAAAAGATATATGAGTTAGGTATAGAAACTATACCATCAGAGTCAGCTTGTTATCCTGCTA
The DNA here is from genome assembly GCF_021044725.1 of Clostridium sp. NSJ-145. Lineage (NCBI taxonomy): Bacteria > Bacillati > Bacillota > Clostridia > Eubacteriales > Clostridiaceae > Clostridium > Clostridium sp. NSJ-145. Next base: position 137,051 of record NZ_JAJNOS010000001.1, on the reverse strand, counting down.
AGATAAGTCATGGACATATAATGAACCTTATCAATAGAGGGATAAAGACGATTTTCTATCCTTGTATTCCTTATGAAAAAAAGGAATTTAAAGATGCGACTAATCATTATAATTGTCCTATAGTAACATCTTATCCAGAGGTTATACGAACAAATATTGATGAATTAAAAGAGAGAAATGTTAAGCTTATAGAACCATTTTTATCTTTGGACAATTATAAAGTTTTAGCTAAAAGAATTGTTGAAGAATTTAAAGATTATAACATATCTTTAGATGAGGCTAAGGAGGCAATAAAAAAAGCTGCAGTTGAGAGATTAGAATGTAAAAGAGATATAGAGAAAAAAGGAGAAGAGGTTTTAGAATATTTAAAGGTAAATAACAAAAAAGGGATAGTTTTATGTGGAAGACCATATCATATTGATCCTGAAATAAATCACGGTATACCAGAAATAATTACATCTTATGGTATGGCAGTATTAACAGAAGATAGTATATCTCACTTGGGCAAACTAGATGATCCTTTAAGAGTTGTAGATCAATGGATGTATCATTCGAGACTTTATAGAGCAGCATCATTTATATCTAAGAATCCATATTTAGAAATAATACAATTAAATTCATTTGGATGTGGCTTAGATGCAGTAACAACAGATCAGGTATCAGATTTGATTATTTCAAAAGGAAAAATATATACAGCTTTAAAAATAGATGAAGGAAATAATTTAGGTGCAGCTAGGATAAGAATTAGATCTCTATATGCTGCTATAAAGGAAAGGGAAAGATTAAATTATAAACCGATAGAAGAGAAAATAGAATATAAACCACCTATATTTGTAAAGGAAATGAGAAAGAAACATACTATATTATCACCTCAAATGTCGCCTATACATTTTGATTTATTAGAAAAAGCAGTGAAAGAATGTGGATATAATGTAAAAGTATTACCAGCTATGGATATTAAATCTATTGATGAAGGGTTGAAGTATGTAAATAATGATGCTTGTTATCCATCAATAATAGTAGTTGGTCAAATCATAAATGCTTTAAAGTCAGGAAAGTATGATGTAAATAATACTTCAGTATTAATAACTCAAACAGGGGGAGGCTGTAGAGCTACAAATTATATTGGTTTTTTAAAGATGGCTCTTAAAGATGCAGGATTTGAAAATGTTCCTGTAATTTCACTTAATGCGTTAGGTATGGGTGAACAACCTGGTTTTAAAATAACACTTAAATTTATAAGTAGAGCTATAATGGCTTTAGTTTATGGAGATTTATTTATGAGAGTTTTATACAGAACAAGACCTTATGAGAAAAATAAAGGTGATGCTGAGAGATTGTATGAATTCTGGAATGAAAAAGTAAAAGAAAATCTTGAAAATGGTAATAGAGGTATCTTTAATAAAAATATAAAAGAAATAATAAAAGATTTTGATAATTTAGAATTAAATGATATTAAAAAGCCAAGAGTAGGTGTAGTAGGTGAAATATTAGTAAAATATCATCCAACGGCTAATAATGATATAGTTAATATTCTAGAAAGTGAAGGAGCAGAAGCTGTTGTTCCAGATTTGTTAGATTTCTTTATGTATTGTGCATATGATTCAGGATATAAAGCTGAGTATTTAGGAAAGAGTAAAATAAGTAAGAATATAGGGAATATAGTTATAAGCTATTTAGAGAGTTACAGAAAAGTTATGATAGAAGAACTTGCAAAAAGTAAAAGGTTTGATTCACCAAAGCATATAGCTGAATTAGCTAAATTGGCACAGCCAATTTTATCTATAGGAAATCAGACTGGTGAAGGTTGGTTTTTAACTGGGGAAATGATAGAGCTTATAAAAAGCGGAGTTAATAATATAGCTTGTGTACAACCTTTTGCATGCTTACCTAACCATGTGACAGGAAAAGGGATGATAAAGATACTAAGAGAACGATATCCGAATTCTAATATTGTAGCAATAGATTATGATCCAGGAGCATCTAACGTTAATCAAGTTAATAGGATAAAATTAATGTTATCAGTTGCAAAGAAAAATTTAGAATGTGATAGAGTTAGTAATAAAGAAATTGTAGATAATATATTGACAAAATAAAAAAAATATCATAGTATAAAGTAAAATTAATATATAAAAACTGTGAAAAAGAGGAGTAAGAATAGGAAGTATTAAGAGAGGAAGGCCTTGGCTGTAAGCCTTCTATATGAAATATTCTGAAGGTAGCTTTTGAGTTTCTTAGCTGAAATTATAGTAAGTTAAGACGGCTAATCTAGTCGTTATTAAATTAAGAGCCTGAGATTTAAAAAGGAAATATCTATTCATATTTAGTAGATGTAAGTTCCATTATCTAAATTAAAATTTAGAGTGTCACTCAGGAATAAAGGTGGTACCGCGAGTCTTCGTCCTTTTTTGGACTAAGGCTCTTTTTTATTTTTATGTAAAGTTAATTTTTGTAAAGTAGTCTTTATAAAGTAGTCTTTATATAAGAACTTTAAATATATAAGAAACTTATTCAGGAGGTTTTATTTATGGAAGAGAAAAAGAATTTATCTACAACGTATAATCCAAAAGAATTTGAAGAAAGAATCTATAAAACATGGGAAGAAAAGAAATATTTCACTCCTGTCGTTGATAAAACTAAAAAGCCATTCACAATAATGATGCCACCACCAAATATAACTGGTAAGCTTCACTTAGGGCATGCATTAGACAATACTATGCAAGATATGCTTATAAGATTTAAGAGAATGCAAGGATACTGCACATTATGGCTTCCAGGAACAGACCATGCTTCTATAGCTACAGAAGTAAAGGTTGAAAATGAACTTTTAAAAGAAGGTAAAGTTAAAAAGGAAATGGGAAGAGAAGCTTTCTTAGAAGAAGTTTGGAAATGGGCTGAAGAGTATAAGGGAACTATTAGAGGACAGCTTAAGAAATTAGGTGTTTCTTGTGACTTTACTAGAGAAGCATTTACTATGGATGAGAATCTAAATAAAGCTGTTAGAACAGTTTTCGTTAAGTTATATAATGATGGATTAATATATCAAGGAAACAGAATAACAAACTGGTGTCCAAAATGTACAACTGCTTTATCTGATGCAGAAATAGTTTATGAAGAAAAAGAAGGTAGCTTCTGGCATATAAATTATCCTTTATCTGATGGTTCTGGATACTTAGAAATAGCTACGACAAGACCAGAAACATTACTTGGAGATACTGCAGTTGCTGTTAATCCAAATGATGAAAGATTTAAACATCTTATTGGTAAGACTTTAAAATTACCTCTAACAGATAGAGAAATTCCAATAATCGGAGATGATTATGTTGATATTGAGTTTGGAACTGGTGCAGTTAAGATAACTCCAGCCCATGATCCAAACGACTTCCAAGTTGGGCAAAGACATAACTTACCACAAATTAGAGTTATGGATGACCACGGAGTAATTAATGAATTAGGTGGAAAATATCAAGGTTTAGATAGATATGAAGCTAGAAAACAAATGATTAAAGACTTAGATGAGCAAGGACTTTTAGTTAAGATAAAACCTCACACTCATAATGTTGGTACACATGATAGATGTGGAACTGTTGTTGAACCGATAATATCTCAACAATGGTATGTAAAGATGGAATCTTTAGCAAAACCAGCTATAGAAGTTGTTAAAGAAGGAAAAACTAAAATTGTTCCAGAAAGATTTGAAAAAATATACTTCAACTGGATGGAAAATATTCAAGACTGGTGTATTTCAAGACAATTATGGTGGGGACACAGAATACCTGTATTCTACTGTAACGATTGCGGACATATGATGGTAGAAGTTGATGCACCAACTAAATGTTCAAAATGTTCATCAGAAAACTTAAGACAAGATGAAGATGTATTAGATACTTGGTTCTCATCTGCATTATGGCCTTTCTCAACATTAGGTTGGCCTGAAAAGACACCAGATTTAGGTTACTTCTATCCAGGAAATGTATTAGTTACTGGCTATGATATAATATTCTTCTGGGTTGCTAGAATGATATTCTCAGGATTATACAACATGGATAAGACTCCATTTGATACAGTGTTAATGCACGGTATTATAAGAGATGCGAATGGTATAAAAATGAGTAAATCTTTAGGAAATGGTGTTGACCCACTAGAAGTAATTGAGGAATTTGGAGCAGATGCTTTAAGATTTATGTTAGTAACAGGAAGTTCACCAGGAAATGATATAAGATATATTCCAGAAAAAGTTGAATCAGCAAGAAACTTTGCTAATAAAATTTGGAATGCATCAAGATTTGTTATGATGAACCTTGATACTGAATTAATGAATAAATATGCTGATTGTACAGAATACAGCTTAGCTGATAAGTGGATTCTTTCAAGAATGAATACTGTAGTTAAAGAAGTTACAGAAAACTTAGAAAAATATGAACTTGGTATAGCAAACCAAAAGGTTTATGATTTCATGTGGACTGAATTCTGTGATTGGTATATAGAACTTGTAAAACCAGTATTCTTTAGTGATAATGAAAAAGCAAAGGGAGTAGCTTACAACGTATTGTATACTGTATTAACTACAGGTTTACAATTATTACACCCAGCAATGCCATATATAACTGAAGAGATATATACTACTTTAACTAATGGTGAATCTATAGCAATATCTAATTGGCCTGAATGTAATGAAAGTTTAGTAGATGCAAAAGCAGTAAAAGATATGGATTATATCATAGAATCTATTAAGGGATTAAGAAACTTAAGAGCTGAAATGAATGTACCACCATCAAGAAAGGCTAAGGTTATTTGCTATATTTCTAATGAAGCTAAGGACGCATTCACAGCAGGTATACCATATATTGAAAAATTAGGTTCAGCTTCAGAAGTAGAATTTATAGCTGATAAAGCTCTTGTTCCAGAAAATGCAGTATCTTTAGTAGTTAAAGGTGGAGAGTTATTTATGCCACTTCTTGACTTAGTAGATAAGGATAAGGAAGTTGAAAGATTAGGCAAAGAAAAGACTAAATTAGAAGGTGAAATAACTAGAATAGAAAAGAAACTTTCTAATCAAGGATTTGTTGCAAAAGCTCCTGAAGCAGTAGTTGAAGGTGAAAAAGCTAAGATGGCTAAGTATCAAGAAATGCTTGATGCAGTTTTAGTAAGAATTGAAGCATTTAAATAGTAGTATTGAGACTGTCTCGTAAGGGGCAGTCTTTTATATAGAAAATTAGGGGGAATCATGGATTTAGTAAAGGATGATGTAAAAAAATTATTTTTAAAATATTTCTTTCCAACGGTAGGAGCTGCATTAGTTACATCTATATATATTCTATTTGATACGATTTTTATTGGACAAGGAGTAGGTGGTGACGGACTTGCAGCTTTGAATATAGTGTTACCAATATACTCTTTAGTCTTTGGAGTTGGATATTTAATAGGAGTAGGTGGTTCTACTGTTTTAGGAATAGAAAGAGGAAGGGGGCATAATGATAAGGCCATAGATATATTTAGTTTATCAGTATATATATCTATAGCTTCAGCAGCACTTTTTCTAGTTGTGGGTAAATTTTTTATGGATGATATAGCCCTAATGCTAGGAGCTACTGATATAACTATTAGTTTGATAGAAGAATATATGAAAATAGTTGCTTTAGGTTTTGTTCCTTTTACAATAGGGTCTACACTTCAAGGATTTGTGAGAATAGATAAGAATCCAAAGCTTGCTATGATAGCTACAATTACTGGTGGATTAATAAATATTATATTAGATTATATATTTGTATTTCCTCTGAATATGGGAATGTATGGTGCAGGACTTGCAACAGTTCTTTCATATACTATAAGTATGGGGATATTGTTAACACATTTTTTATCTAAAAAAAATACTTTGAGACTAAATTATAGATGCTTTAGATATAAATATTTATCTAGAATAATTAGCAATGGAATTCCAAGTTTCTTTATAGAAATGTCTACAGGAGTAATAATATACTTATTTAATTTTCAACTATTGAAATTTATAGGAGAGACTGGCGTAACAGCATATAGCATAATATCTAACACAGCTATAATTTTTATTTCTATAAGTAATGGAATTTGTCAGACAATACAGCCTATAGTGAGTGTAAATATAGGAGCTAAAAAATATAAAAGAGCTATGAAGTTTAGAAAGATAGCATTCTATGTTGCTATTATATTTGGATTAACGGCTACTATTTTAGGGTTTTTATTCCCAGAAGAATTGATTAAAGTATTTGTAACTCCAACTGAAGAGATAAAACAAATTGCAGTTGTTGCCATTAGAATGTACTTTACAGCATTTATAATAATGGGAGCGAACATGGTATTAGCTGGATACTTTCAAGCTATAGAGATGCCAAAAGTAGCAATAATTATTTCATCATTACGTGGGTTAATAGTTGTAGGAATATTAATATTTGTATTACCATGTTTTTTAGGAGTAAGTGGAATATGGCTTAGTGTACCGATAACAGAATTAATTACTTTCATTGTAGCTATATATATAAGTAATAGAACTTTTAAAGAAAAATACGTATAAAATATCTGTACTAGCTTAAAATATTACTAAGAGGTGATGTTTTATGGCACAAAGAATTACAGACACTATAAAAGATAGTAGTGGAGAAATAACTCATTATATATTAGATAGTGGAGAAAAGCTTGAAAAAGCAGATGGTGTTAATAGAGCAAAAAATGGCGAGATTGAAGGAGTTATAATTGCTCATTCAAGAAAAGGTGAGGAGTACCTAAGAACTAAGCCAGATGGAAATGAAGGAAATAACCTATCTTCATTATAAAATATAAATATTAATCATAGATACCATTAATATTTTAATGGTATCTTTTTATTGTGTAAAATTTGATATTTTAAAAGTTTTTATTTATAATTATGTCTAAATAATGGGAGTAAATATACATTAGATTTTAAAGCAAAGAGGTAAAAAGATGAATTATAATGAAGCAATGAAATACATAACTGAAGTTGGAAATTTTGGGTCGAATTATGGACTAGAGAGAACTTTTAGATTATTAGAACTTTTAGGAAATCCACAAGATAATTTGAAATTAATACATGTTGCAGGCACTAATGGTAAAGGGTCTACCACAGCAATGATAACAAAAATGCTAAATGGATTAGGATATAAAGTTGGTATGTATACTTCACCTTTTCTGGAAGAGTTTGAAGAGAGAATTCAAATAAATGGAGAAAATATTCCTAAAGATGTTTTAGCGGAACTGGTGACTTATATTAAGCCCTATATAGATAAGGTTAAAGAGGAAGGATATGGTCACCCAACTGAATTTGAAATGATTACTGTTTTAATGCTTCTTTATTTTGAAAGAGAGAAGATAGATTTTGGAGTAGTTGAAGTTGGATTAGGTGGAAGATTAGATTCAACTAATGTAATTATCCCTATAGTATCAGTAATTACATCTATTAGCTTTGATCATACTAATTTATTAGGAAATAATCTAAGAGAAATTGCTGGAGAAAAATGTGGGATAATAAAAAGAAATATTCCTACTATAGTATTTCCTCAACAGGAAGAAGTTATGGATGTAGTTATTAAGAAATGCGAAAAAGAAAATTCAAAGTTATATATAGTTAATTTTAATGATGCCGAATTATTAGATATTGTTAAAGGTGATAAAACATTTCAAAAAGTAAAGATAAAAGGCGAAAAAGAGTATATATTAGAATTACCTTTATTAGGAGAGCATCAAATATATAACTTAGCTTTGGCTATAAAGGTTATGGAAGTTGTAGAGAAACAAGGATTTATACATTTAAATAATAAAGCGATTGAGAATAGTGTAAGAGAAGTAATGTGGAAGGGAAGATTAGAAGTATTAAGTAATAATCCCTTAATAGTTATTGATGGAGCACATAATATTCAAGGAATAACTACTTTAAAAAATAATATACAAAAATACTTCAATTATAAAGATGTATATTTGATTTTAGGTATTTTAGCTGATAAAGATGTAGAGATGATGGTTAAAGAGATTACACCATTAGCTAAAAAGGTTTATGCTGTAACTCCACACTCTATAAGAGCTGAATTAGCTCAAGACTTAAGAGATGAAATTATAAAGTATAATGAAAATTGTAAAGCATATGAAGATTATGAAGAAGCATTTAATAATGCTTTAAAAGATGCAAAAGAAAATGATTTAATAATTGCAAGTGGATCATTGTATATGATTGGTGATATGCGAAAATTAATTACTAGAAAATATATTAATAAAAAATAAAAAGCCTGTATTTACTATTATATTAGTATGTAATATACTATGTATAATACATGAGTTGTTAGGAGGAATAAATATGTCAAAACATTTACATATTATGGCTAAAGAAGGTTCTATAGCAGAAACAGTATTGCTACCAGGAGATCCTTTAAGAGCGAAATTTATAGCTGAAAATTTTTTAGAAGATGTAGTTTGTTATAATGAAGTTAGAGGAATGTATGGTTATACAGGAACATATAAAGGTAAAAGAGTATCAGTTCAAGGTACAGGAATGGGATTACCTTCACATTCTATTTATGTAAATGAATTAATACAATTTTATGGTGCTAAGAGATTAATAAGAATAGGTTCAGCTGGATCTTGTAACGATAATGTGAATGTAAGAGATATAGTACTTGCTCAAAGTGCATCAACAAATTCTGGAATTAACAAAAGAAGATTTAATGGTTTAGATTATGCACCAAGTGCTAATTTTCAATTATTATATGAAGCTTATAATATAGCAAAAGCAAAGAATGCAAATGTAAAGGTAGGAAATGTTTTATCAAGTGATTTATTTTATGATGATACAAATCATTTTTCATTAAAGACTTGGGCAGAATATGGTGTATTAGCAGTTGAAATGGAAACTGCAGAGCTTTATACACTTGCTGCAAAATATGGAGTAGAAGCTCTATCTATACTAACAATTTCAGATCATATTTTTAAAGGAGAAGAAACTTCACCAGAAGAAAGACAAAATACTTTCACAGATATGATGGAAATTGCTTTAGAATTAATAAAATAGTATTTTAAAGGAAAAGATTTTTAATCTTTTCTTTTTTTATTTACAAATTATAAAATAAAAGTAATTAATTTAGGTGATTGTACTAGAAAAGATTATTTTATAGGTTAAAATATAACGGTTCTCTTCATGTGAAAATTATAATAGATATAATATGAAGAGGTGTTTTTATGAAAAATGGATTAAAATATATAACATATATAATAGTGATTGCTTGTATAATATTTTTATTTAAACCTAAAATTTTAAAAGCTGTTGGATGGAGCTATAAAGATATATACAATGTTAATATTAAAACAGAAGAAATTGAGAGTATGTATAAGGATTTAGATATACAGTATTTAAGATATGAATGGGCGGAAGAATTAGATATTGATAATGAACCTACAATATTGGTTTATCATCATACAGCAATAAAGAACATATCTCCAGAAGATATAGATAAATTACATAAAAATAAAGGTTGGAAGGGAATTGGATATCATTATTATATAAGGAAAGATGGAACTATTTACAAGGGAAGAGAGGATGAGGCTGAAGGATCTCATGTGAAAGGATATAATAAGAAATCTATAGGTGTTTGCTTAGAGGGAAACTTCGAAGAAGAGTATTTAACAGATGAACAAATAGAAGCGTTAAAGAAGCTTTCAATATATATATGTTTAAAATATAATATAAAGGATATTCTTCCTCATAAAGAGTTAGGAAATACTCTTTGTCCAGGAAAGAATTTTCCATTAGAAGAAATTAAAAATGATATTATAAAAGAGCTTAAAAGTATTAAGTAATAAAGAAAAAAGAGTCGTTTTAAAGCAACTCTTTTTGTATATTAAGCATTTTTCATTGATAATAAAGCTTTAGCTAATTGATCAGGGCAAGAAGTTCCTTTAGAACCACATTGAATTCCTTGTAATTTATCAATTGCATCGTTAACATTCATACCTTTAACTAGTGAAGAAATACCAAGTAAATTTCCAGCACAACCTCTTACGAAATTAACATTTTCAATTTTATCATCTTTTACATCAATATGTATTTCTGTTGAACAAACACCAGAAGTCTTGTAAATATACATTTAAATGCCTCCCCATAATAAGTAATAACAATAATATTATAAATCCTTATACAATAAAAAGAAAGAATCAAAATAAAATTATGTAATATTGAAAAAATGTGCCAAGTTTTATAAAGATGCATATATTAAAAGTACAAGAGGTTTCAACCTAAAGGAGGTGAAATAAGGGTGAACTCTATATTAGTTTGTAACACAGGAGCAGATTCCCTTTCAAGAATTATTTTAAATGATTTGCATTTAGAAAAGATAACATTTAATTTAGGTGAGAAACCTATAGGACCTAATGGAATCGAGGTCTATGATGATGGGTTTATAACTACTAATAGTTACAGTGACTCAATATCATTTTTTGATAAAAAATATCTTAAAGAGATAAAAAATGCAAAAATAGGACCATCGCCTAATGATTTAATAGTATATAAAAAGAAAGTTTATACTATTTGTGGGGAATCAAATTCAGTAGTAGTATATGATATTCTAGAGGATAAAGCATTATATGAAATTGCTACAGGAAGCTGGCCTTATAGCGTAGAAGCTGATATTGAAAAAGGAATAGCATTCATAGCAAATTTTGAAAGTAATGATATTACAGTTATTAATATGGATAATAATAATGTTATAAAAAAGATAGATGCTAATGAGTATCCTACAAAGGTATTGTTATCTAAAGATAAAGAATTTTTGTATGTATGTGAAAGTTACTTAGGTCATGATAAAAGTGGTTTTTTAGATGTGATTTCAGCTAAAACATTAAAAAGTATAAAGAGAATTACTGTAGGTAGTTCCCCTATGGATGTTATAGAGGGGGAGGAAAACATATATGTATCAAATTTTACTGATGGAACAATAAGCGTAATAAATAAGGGCAACATGATTCTTCAAGAAAGTATATATGTTGGAGGAATGCCTAAAGGAATGATTACTCATGAAAATAAAATATTTGTTTCAGATTACTTAAAAGGAAAGATATATGTTATAGAAAATAACAAAATAAATAAAGTCATAGCAATCGAGTCTGAACCCAATGCCATGACTTTGTTTTAATCTTCATCAGAAAATAAACTTTGCATAATTCTAGTATAAATATCTGAAGGATTATCTTTCCATTTGCTGCATAATGCTTTAGCTTGAGATTTTGTTGGAACAGACACCTTCAAGTCGATTAATAGCATCTCATCTTCGAGAGCTTTAAGATTAACAATAAAAGAATCGCTATTTTCTATAGTATAATCGCTATAAATAGTTAATTCCTTTTTTATATTATCAATTACTGAGGAGATATAATTATCAATTATATCTCTTTTTATTGGTGAAATTCGTTGCGTGAAGAACGAAAGCACCTTTTCACCTTTAGTAGTAATCGTTAAAAGCTTTTTATCATTTTTTTCTATATATTTTAGAAACTCAGAAGATAATAGCTCAGTTATATATTGCTGTAAAGTAAAATAATTAATAAAATTATTTTCTAAAATTATTTCAGTTAACTGAGTATTTGATATTGGATGCTTTAATGATTTTATAACATATAAAACTAATAATTTATTTTCTGCTAATTCTGCTGAATTTTCGTACATACTAAACCTCCATTATATAAGGGTCTATTTTATTATAACATAAATTTAGAATTGTGGAATAATATAGGCATTAATATTATAAATAAAGAATATAAATTATTATGGACAAAGGAGGAGTGATATGTTTAGAAAAAGAAAGATTATAATAGCTATATTTTTGATTATTGGAACTATGGTTACATCTATTATAGGAGCAAAATCTATGTTAGTTAATGGTAATCTTGATAAGAAGCCTATTTTTAAAGTGAATACAGATAAAAAGCAAGTGGCATTAACCTTTGATGTTAATTGGGCTGAAAATGAATATCTGTATGACATATTAGATGTACTAAATAAATATAATGTAAAAGCGACATTTTTTGTAATGGGCAAGTGGATTATTTATCCAGAAGGGAATAAAGAAAAGCTAATAAAGATTAATGAGATGGGACATGAAATAGGAAATCATAGTTATGTTCATCCAAGTTTTTCAAAAATTGATGAGACTAGAATGTTAGAGGAATTAACAAAGACAGATAATATTATATACGAAACTATCGGGGTCAAGCCTACGCTATTTAGATTTCCAAGTGGAGATTATAATGATAAAGCATTACAATTTGTTTTAGAAAATGGATATAAATGTATACAGTGGAATTGTGATTCGGTTGACTGGAAGCAATCAGGTAAAGATATTGAATATGAAAGAGTTATGAAAAATGTAAGCGCTGGATCAATAATGCTATTTCATAATAATGCAAAGTATACTCCAAGTAATTTAGATAGAATAATTCCTAAACTCCAAGAAGAAGGATATGAATTTGTTACAGTTGGAGAGCTTACAGATTATGATGAGTACTATATAGATGAAAATGGAGAGCAACATAAAAAATAAATATTAGAAATATATTGAAATTGAAGATAATATTGTATTATAATGGAAATAAATCCTTGTGGGGTAAAAGCAATAAAAAATCAAACTAATTACTAAGGGAGAGAGGGGTAACGATGGATAATTTGATGTTAAATAACAAGATTTATCTTGAAGGAAAAATTGTAAGTGAATTAGAATTCAGTCATGAAATGTATGGAGAGGGATTCTATACTTTTTACATGGAGGTGCCAAGGTTAAGTGATTCTGTAGACTTATTAAATATTACAATATCCGAAAGGCTTATAAGTAATATGAATATATCTGTAGGAAATGAAATAATAGTTTTAGGACAATTAAGATCTTATAATAAGTTTGTTGATGGTTCTAATAAACTGATATTAACTGTGTTTGCTAGAAACATAGAGCCATGTATAGAAAGAAGTAAAAATCCAAATGAAATATTCTTAGATGGATATATATGTAAAGAACCTGTTTACAGAAAAACTCCGTTTGGAAGAGAAATCGCAGATGTTTTATTGGCTGTAAATAGAGCATATAATAAATCAGATTATATTCCAACTATAGCTTGGGGAAGAAACTCAAGATTTTGTCAAACACTTGAAGTTGGAGATAATATAAGGGTATGGGGTAGACTTCAAAGTAGAGAATATCAAAAAAAGGTAAATGATAATGAAGTAATCAAGAAGATTGCATATGAAGTATCTATATCTAAGATGGAAAGAGTTACAGAAGAAACAGAAAATAATAATACTACTACTTCTCCATCTGAAGAAGGTGCTGTATAATTCATTTATATAAAAAAGGAGCTAATAAGCTCCTTTTTTATATTATAAAATATTAACGTAAATCATCTATAAATTTAGTTTTGCTTTTAGTTTTAGCATCTACATTTTTTATTATTTTAGCGGGTGTCCCTGCAACAACAACTCCAGATGGAACATTTTTTGTAACAACAGAACCTGCGGCTACAACAGAACCTTGACCTATTTTGATACCTTCTAGTATAACTGCATTTGCACCTATAAGAACATCATCATCTATAATGCAAGGTTCTTGGCTTGGAGGTTCTAATACTCCGGCGATTATAGCACCAGCTCCTATATGAACTCTCTTACCAATTTTCCCCCTAGCGCCAATAACTGCATTCATATCAACCATGGTATAATCACCTATTTCTGCTCCGATATTAATTATTGCTCCCATCATTATAATCGAGCTTTTACCTATCTTAACACCCTCCCTAATTATAGCTCCAGGTTCAATTCTGGCATTTATTGAAATGATATCTAATAGTGGAATAGCAGAATTTTTTCTATCAGCTTCTAGACGATAATAGTTAATATTCTCTTTGTTATCAATTATAAACTTTGATATGTATTCAAATTCACCGAATAATATATAAAAGTTATTAGAGCCATACCACTCTATATTTTTATCGTTAATATCATTTAGAGAACCATTTATATAAGCTTTTATTGGTGTAGATTTTTTTATGTTTTTTATATATTTGACAATCTCATCATGATCATTAAAGTTATAACTCATAATATCCTTCCTTTCAAGATTTAGATTAAATAAATTAATCGTAATTATTATAATTATAATAAAGAAATAATAAGAATATGATTAAATGAAAATTATTTACTAAAGTATAAGTTTGTAATAAAATTTTTAAGAGGAGTGATTATTATGAAGCTAGAAAAAGGATTAGTTCAGGTATACACAGGAAATGGGAAAGGTAAAACTACAGCATCTATAGGCTTAGGAATAAGAGCATATGGTAACGGATTAAAAGTTATTATGATACAGTTTTTAAAAAGTGGTATTACTGGAGAACTAAATGTTTTAAATAATTTAGGAGAAAATTTTAAAGTTTATAGATTTGAAAAAGAAAAAGATTTTACTTGGAATCTTACTGATGAGCAAAAAGAAGAGTTAAAGAAAGAAATAACAGAGGGATTCGATTTTGCAAAGAAGGTAGTAAAAGAAGATCTGTGTGATATGTTAATTTTAGATGAAGTTATGGCATCTGTTAACGGAGGATATATTAAAGAGGATGATGTGGTAAAATTAATTGAAAACAAGCCAGAGAATATGGAAATTGTTTTAACAGGTAGAAATGTACCTAAATCTATAGCAGATAAAAGTGATTTGATAACAGAAATGAAAGATATAAAACATTACTTTAATAAGGGTGTTCCAGCTCGTAAAGGAATAGAATTTTAAATTAAAAAGAAGAGTTTTAAAACTCTTCTTTTTAATTTCCTGCAGGATTATAGTGCTCGCTAGATACACCTTCTCTCTTTACTGATTTATGCTTTCTATTAGGGTTATGATTATGACCTTCTTCGGTTATTGGAGTTTGATAATTACATTTTTCCATTCTAGCGTATTTATTATCGGGTTGACTATCTTTTGGCATATTAAACCTCCTATAAATTGTTTTACAATTATAGTATGTCTATATGCTATAAATATTATTAATAAAGATGATAAACATTAGTTTAGGCCTTTAATTAAAAATTAAGCATACTTTCCATATCATATAATCCAGGAGATGTAATTTTACTCATATACTCACAAGCTTTTAAAGCTCCAATAGCAAATACTTCCCTTGAAATAGCTTTATGGGTTAATTCAATTACTTCGCCGGTTCCAGCAAAGATTATTTCGTGATCACCCACTATTGAACCACCTCTTATTGCATGTAGAGCTATTTCTTCTTTTTTACGTTTATTTTTACCGTAGCGTCCATAAACAAAATTAGTTTTAGTGTCTATAGAGTTAGATATTGTATTAGCTAGTAATAAAGCTGTTCCACTAGGAGAGTCTACTTTTTGGTTGTGATGCTTTTCTATTATTTCAATATCATAATTATAGTATAAGAGGGGAGTAATTTTCTTTAAAAGTATATTTATTAGATTAATACCGTAAGACATATTAGCTGATTTAAAAATAGGAATAATATCAGCTTTTTCTTTTATCAAATCTAAGTCACTAGAGCTATATCCAGTAGTACATAATATTAATGGCTTTTTTGTTTTTTCGCTTAATAATATTAAGCTTTCTAGAGCTGTTGGTCTAGAAAAATCTAATAATACATCATAGGTGGTATTTATATTTGATAAGGAAGTAAAAACAGGAAATTGAGTATCACAAGGATATTTATCAACACCGGCTATAATATTTAAGTCTGGAAATTGACTTATAACATCTGTTATAACTTTTCCCATTTTTCCACAACATCCATTTAAAAGAATTTGAATCATAAAAACACCCCTTAAATTAAATTATAATTTTCTAAGGTTTTAAATAATTTAATTTTATTTGTATCATCCATTTCATAAAGTGGAAGTCTTAAATTTCCAACATTTTTTGATAATAAGTTAAGAGCTGTTTTAACAGGAATAGGATTGGTTTCTATAAACAGCATATTACAAAGCTCTAAATAGCCTAGTTGTAGTTTTAAAGCTTCATCATAATTTCCATTTAAAAATTCTGATGCAATATTATGAATTACTTTAGGAACTATATTAGCAGCCACTGATATAACACCAAGGCCACCTAATGACATTATAGGAATTATTTGATCGTCATTTCCAGAATAAATATCAATTGAATCACCACAAAGTGCTTTCATTTTAGCAATTTGACTAATATTACCGCTAGCTTCTTTTATAGCAATTACATTATTTAAAGTAGATAACATTAGAAGTTGGTCAGGAGTAATATTCAACCCTGTTCTACTAGGAACATTATATGCAATAATTGGAGTGTTTACAGAATTGTTAATTGCTTCAAAATGCTTTATAAGACCTTTATTATTAGTTTTATTATAGTATGGTGTAATGATAAGTAGGCCATCAACACCAACACTTTCTGCATATTTGCTCATGTTAATGGATTTAGTAGTATCGTTAGTACCTGTACCAGCAATAACTGGTATTCTATTTTTTACTACATCTACTGTGAATTTAATTGTATTTTTCCTTTCTTCTTCTGTCATAGTTGTAGCTTCACCAGTTGTACCACAGATTATTATAGCATCAGTTCCTTCAGAGATATGCCATTCAAGCAATTCTTCAAGTTTATTATAATTAACTCCAGAATCATTAAAAGGAGTAACTATTGCAACTCCAGAACCTTTAAAAATTGACATAATATGACCTCCTATAAATTATTTTATTAATGTTTCAAGGATTTGCACCGCATTTAAAGCAGCACCTTTTCTCAAGTTATCGCCTACAACCCAAAGATTAAGACCATTTTCAATGCTAAAATCTCTTCTGATTCTTCCAACAAAAACATTATCTTCTCCATCTACAATAATAGGCATAGGATATTTTAATGATTCTTTTTCATCATAAACAGTTAACCCACTAGTGTTGTTGAAAATAGTTATTATATCATCTAAATTATAACTATTTAAAAGCTCTACATTTATGCTCTCGCTATGACAGTTTAATACTGGAACTCTAACTGTCGTAGCTGTAATTTTTAAGTCATTATCATGAAGAATTTTTTTTGTTTCATTTATCATTTTTATTTCTTCTTTTGTATATCCATTATCTAAAAATACGTCAATTTGAGGGATACAATTATTAAAAATTTGATAAGGAAATTTAGTAGGGGTTATTCCAGAAGCACCATTTTTTAAATCGTTAATTCCTCCAATTCCTGCGCCAGATACAGCTTGATAAGTTGAATATATAATTCTCTTTAGTCCATAATTATCTTTTAATGCCTTTAGTGGAATCATAGCTTGTATTGTTGAACAATTTGGATTAGCAATTATACCTTTATGGTTTTTTAAATCTTCGGGATTTACTTCTGGAACTACTAGAGGAACATCATCATTCATTCGCCAAGCATTAGAGTTATCGATGACGATAGCACCATATTTAGTGAAAAGTGGAGCAAAGTATAAACTTGCATCACCACCTGCAGAAAAAAGAGCATAATCAATTTTTTTATCTTTTATATTATTTTCACTAGTTTCTTGAACTAAATAGCTATTACCTCTAAATTTAAGATGGGTTCCATTAGACTTTTTTGAAGCGAAAAGGTAAAGCTGATTAATTGGAAAATTTCTTTCTTCTAAAATACTTAGAAATTTTCTTCCAACGTTGCCGGTAGCTCCGACTATTGCAATATTGTACATAAGTTATCCTCCTACAAATAAGTAAAATAAATTTAAATTAAATAATCTTTATTTAGGAATTTTTAATCTAATTAAGTTAATTATTCACCATAGTAACAATATATGAGGGACAACTAAATAAGTTATAAAAATATAGGGGGATAAATATAATGTTGTTGGAGAAAATACATATAACAAATTTATTAAAGGGGAACTAATATGAGTAAAACACCATTAAAAAAAATTATTAAATCAAAATTAAAAAGTAATAAAGAATTAACACCTGAAGAGCTTTTAAGAGAAAAAATAAAATATGAAATAGCAGATGAATTAGGATTAAAGGAGAAAGTTGATGAGTATGGATGGGCAGGTTTAACAGCTGAAGAAACAGGGCGTATTGGAGGTATTATGACTAAAAGAAAGAAAGAATTAAAAATACCTACTAATGATGAGATCTTAGGTAGAAAGTAAATTAAATGTTATTTAGCATAAGAATAAAAAATATGATAAATAGAAGTTTCGGTTATCGTTGACTAAAAGTACTTTTACATATATTATAGTTTGTAGAAAAATATAGCTTTGGGTTAGTTATATTTCTACAAATTTTACCTAAATAAATCACTACAAGTGAGGGGGGATTTTATGGCATATGGTGAATTCGCCAAAATCTACGATGAACTTATAAATGAAGATATAAATTATGATGAAATGGTTAGTAGAATAATTGATATTTGTAAAGAAGAAAATATTAATTTTAATAACTATTTAGATGTAGCTTGCGGAACTGGAAATGTTACTATACGCTTAGCTACAAAATTTAAAGATGTTTTTGCTGTAGATTTATCAGAAGATATGCTACGTGAAGCTTTTGAGAAGTTTAAAGTTAATAAGATAAAAGGTAAAGTAATATGTCAAGATATGACTGAGTTAAGATTAAATAAAAAATTTGATTTAATAACATCAGTTCTGGATTCTACAAATTACATAATTGATGAAGAAGGAATAGTATCTTATTTTCAGTCTATAAATGAGCACCTAAACGATGATGGAATATTTATATTTGATATAAATTCATATTATAAACTATCACAAATATTAGGAAACAATATATATACATATAGTGAAGAAGAAGTTTTCTATACATGGGAAAATACTTTCGAAGATAGTTTGCTTTCAATGTTCTTGACCTTCTTTGTTAAAAATGGAGATTTATATGAAAGATTTGAGGAAGAACATTTAGAAAGAGCTTACAAAGAAGAAGATATTGAAAAATATTTAAAACTTGCAAATTTAGAGATAATAAATAAATTTGATGGATATACTGATTGTAAAGTTAAAGCGGATAGTGAAAGATTAGTGTATGTTGTAAAGAAGAGTAGATAATTTGGAGGGAAGTTAAATGAAAGATACAATTATAACAGCGACAGCTAAAGAAGGAATGGTTAGAATTATTGCAGGGTCAACTACAAATTTAGTTGAAAAAGCACGTGAGATACATGAATGTACACCAGTTGCAGCAGCAGCTTTAGGAAGATTGTTAACTGCAGGTGCTTTACTAGGAAGTACATTAAAATCAGAAAAAGATGTAACTACTCTTAAGATAAATGGTGGAGGAGATGCAGAAGGAGTAGTTGTAACTGCGTATAAAGGTGGTATAGTTAAAGGATATATAGGAAATCCTTATGGAGATTTACCATTAAACTCAAAGAATAAATTAGATGTTGGTGGATATATAGGAAAAAATGGAAATTTAATTGTGATTAAGGATTTAGGATTAAAGGATCCATATGTAGGGCAAGTACCAATATTTTCAGGAGAAATAGCTGAGGATTTAGCTTATTATTTTACAGTTTCAGAACAAACACCTTCTGCTGTAGCGTTAGGAGTTTTAGTTAATACTGATTATTCAATAAAATGTGCTGGTGGTTTTATAGTACAAATGATGCCAGGTGCTGATGATTTATTAGCAGATGTAATAACATATAGATTAGAAGAGATTCCGTCAATAACGACTCTTCTTGATGAAGGTAAAACAATCAAAGAAATAATAGAATATATTTTTGATGGTATGGATCTTAAAATATTAGAAGAAGTTGAACCTGAATTTAAGTGTAACTGTTCAAGAGAAAAAGTTGAAAAGGCATTAATATCTATAGGAGAGAAAGAGCTTAGAGAAATTGCTGAAGAAGGAAAAGATGAAGAGTTAAAATGTCATTTCTGTAATGCTAGCTATGTATTTACAAAAGAAGATATACAAAAATTATTAAATAGTTAATGTTTTACACCACTAAATTGTTATAGTTTAGTGGTGTTTTTTAATAACAAAATATATTCAACTTTTAAGATACTTATACGTATTATATAAAAGAGTAAATTTACAGACATAGTAAGCTGCCTCTATCAATTAACTTGCCTTCATGTAAATAAACTGGAGTAATATCATATTTGTTTAAAAAATGTTTTATTTCTTTTCCATATTTATATTTGTTTAAATTACCAAAAAAGGCTAAAGAGTTATCGGATATTTTTCCACCAACGCCACCAATAAAACCATAATTTAGTCCCGGTAATAATATATCTCCAGGAGGAAGTAGTAAAATATCATAACCTTCAGTTTTTAAAGTATCATATATTCCTTTATCATTTGTTATGATAGCTTTATTTCTAACCGGTAGTATTGAGCATTTAGAATAGCCTTGTTTAACGTTGATGAACTTTTTATTATCCAAGGAAGAGATAAGATTCTTATCTGTATATTTAAAATTATGGATAATATCATCGTCTAATATTGCGGCGTTTAACATGATATTTCCAGGATATTTTTCTGCAAGAGAACTAAAACTTTTTATATAGGTAATATCATATAGTTTAAGTTTTTCAATAAAAGTATCATCAATATCTTTTTGTATAATTATTTTTTTTTCTTTTTTATCAATTATATTTAATTGTATATCTACGTGACCATCAATAGCATCATATAATATTGGATTTTTTGGTACTTCTATAAAGTTTATATTAAGTTTTGATAGCGAATTTTTTTCAGTTGTTGTAGTTCTATAATCAATAAATGCAACCATATAAGCCCACCTTTAATAATTTTAATATAAACGTATATGAAAAATAATAAAAAATCAAGGGTTGTTTACCTAAGATTGATAGTATATAGATAATTTTTTTATACATACTATTATTAAGAAGGGAGTGAAATCTATGATAGTATTGAATTTACGTCGTAATGATGATTTTGATTTCGTAAAAGAGCTACAAGAATTGAGAGACATACTAAAGAAAAAAAACATTACGATAGGGATAGTAGAAAGTTTTGAAGGTGACACTCATTCAGTTAAGGTTATATGTGATGAAAAGTGTTATGACGAAAAAGTTAAAAATACACTTTATTTATATATAAGTAATATATTATATAATATTATACTTGAACAATATAGAAAAAAAGAGATGTTTGACTTTCTAATGGAAAATTACTTTTTTTTAAAGCAAGATGAAATATTAGAAGTTGAAGAGATTATTATGAGCGTTTTAAAAGGGGATTCTACAGTAAATGATGATAGAATGATATATTGTATAAATAAAGTGAATTCTATAATTGAAAAAATAAAAGAATGTTTAGAAGAAAATGAAGAGATTAATATTCAAGGGTTTATAACTTTTAGAATGAAAGAACTAAGGCAAGGGATTGAAGATATAATAGAAAAAGTTGTAGAAGAATACATGGTAGAAAAAGAATATAAGGAATTTGTGAAATTATTAAAATACTTTGTTGATATTCAAGAGAGCAGAATTGATGAAATAAATATTTATATACAAGATGGTGGAGGATATATTATTAAAGATAAATATGGTAATGATATATTTGAAGAATTTATTAAAGAACTTTCAGAGTGTAAGGTAGATACAGAAGCTAATATAGAGGATATTATAATAAGTGGCTTAATTACTAATGCACCTAAAAGTGTAATAATTCATGGGAAAGATAAATGTAATAATAAAGAGTTCATAAATACAATAATTAATGTCTTTGGCGAAAGAGCATATTGTTGTAAAGGATGCAGTGAGTGCAAAATAGTTAAGACAAAAATCTAGTTATGTTATTATTAAGAAAAATATAGTTTCTAATTTTTAGATTTAGGAATTATTAAAATAGATTATTTTAAGGCGACTAGGATAGTCGCCTTTATTATATTACTAATAAAATTTTATACAGTACTATGAAAATAAATGTAAAGATGGTAAAATACATGGAGGACAAATATTACTACCCAACAAATAAAAATAATATATGTAGAGCAAAATAATAAAAGTAGTTAAAATGAAACCTACGAGGTGAGGATATGCAATTTAATTTAAGAAAAAGTAATAAACTTAAAGGAGTACAGATTTTAGCATTAGGTTTCTTAGTAGTGATATTAATAGGTGCTATAATTTTAACGTTACCGATATCATCTGCTACTAGACAATATACTAATTTTTTAGATGCACTATTTACATCAACATCAGCTGTTTGCGTAACAGGGTTAGTAACGCTAGATACTGGAACTCATTGGAGTATGTTTGGTCAAACAATTATTATGCTTTTAATTGAAATCGGTGGCTTAGGATTTATGTCTTTTACAACACTGATAGCAATTATATTAGGTAAAAAAATAACATTAAGAGATAGGTTGATATTACAAGATGCTATGAATACATTTAATATTCAGGGACTTGTAAAGATGGTTCAATATGTATTAACATTTACTATAACTGTTCAACTATCAGGGGCACTTTTATTTTCAACACAGTTTATTCCTAAATATGGAATAGGTAAAGGGATGTTCTATAGTTTATTCCATTCTATTTCAGCTTTTTGTAATGCTGGATTTGACTTGTTTGGTAACTTTTCAAGCTTAACAAGTTATAGTAGTAATTGGGTAGTTATATTAGTAGCTAGTGCTCTAATTATTATTGGGGGTATTGGTTTTGCTGTTTGGATTGAAGTATATAACTTTAAAAGTATGAAAAAACTTTCTATACATTCTAAAATGGTTATTTTAGTTACTGCTATTTTGGTTGTAGGAGGAACAATACTTATGTTTATTTTCGAACATAATAATCCAAATACATTGGCAAATATGAATATAGGAGATAAGCTTGTAAATTCATTTTTTGCAGCTGTAACTCCAAGAACTGCAGGATTTAATTCTATTTCTACAGATGGAATGACAAATGCAGGTAATTTATTAACAATTATACTTATGTTTATAGGTGGATCTCCAGGATCAACAGCTGGAGGAATTAAAACAACTACAATAGGAGTATTAATAGTAACTGTTATTTGTGTTATTAGAGGTCGTGAGGATGCAGAAGCATTTAAAAAAAGATTTCCTAAAGAGTTAGTATATAAGGCTTTTACATTATTTTTTATAGGTGGAGTTTTAGTGATGAGTGCTACTATGCTTTTATCATATACAGAACAAGGAGCATCATTCCTTTCACTTTTATATGAAACTACATCAGCTTTTGCAACAGTAGGATTAACTGTAGGATTAACTCAACAGCTTACTGAAGTAGGTAAGGTTTTAATAATGATAATGATGTATTTAGGTAGAGTTGGCCCATTAACAGTAGTTCTATCATTAATGAGAAACAAAAAAAATAATGGTGTAAAATATCCAGAAGGAAAAATTCTAATAGGTTAGGAGAGTAATTATGTCAAAAAATAAACAATTCGTAGTTATAGGGTTAGGGAGATTTGGAGAGTCTGTTGCAAAGACACTTTATGGATTAGGCCATGATGTATTAGCTATAGATATGGATGAAGATATGGTTCAAGAGATTTCAGACTCTGTAACACATGCAGTACAAATGGATGCAACTGATGAGTCAGCTCTTAGAACGTTAGGGCTAAGAAATTTTGACGTTGCAGTAGTAACAATAGGTTCAAATATACAAGCTAGTGTTATGGTAACACTTCTAGTTAAAGATCTAGGAGTTAAATATATAATAGCAAAAGGACAAAGTGATTTACATGCTAAGGTATTATATAAAATAGGTGCAGATAGAGTAGTATTACCAGAAAAGGATATGGGAGTGAGAGTAGCTCATAATCTTGTATCTGCAAGTATTTTAGATTATATAGAACTTTCACCTGATTATAGTATAATGGAAATGAAAGCTTTAGAAGAGTGGAATGGAAAGAATCTTACAGAGTTAAAGCTTAGAAGTAGGTATGGAATTAACGTAATGGCTATAAAGAAAGATGATGATATAAATATTTCTCCAAGTGCTGATGAAGTTATTTCTTCAGATGATATAATAGTAGCTATTGGATCAGCAGAAGACTTAGCTAAAATAGAAGAAATTATGGCTAAACAAAAATAGAGGTGTATAAGTTGATATCAATAGAAAGTAAAGAAAATGCTTTTTTTAAATTAGCTAAAAAGTTAAAAGATAGAAAAGGTAGAAGTAAAGAACAAAAATATATAATCGAAGGTTTTAGGTTGATACAAGAAGCATTTAAAGCAGGATGCAAAGTAGATTCTATTGTTGTAAATAATGATGGTGCAAAGAAAATAAATCAATATTTAGAACAGTATATAGACTGCGTAAAAGTATATTTAATGGAAGATAGCCTTTTTTCGCAGCTTACTTCAACTGAGAATCCACAAGGTATAATTGCATTATTAGAAATTGAAGATAACAGAGAAAATTTAAATGGTGATTTTTATCTTCTATGCGATAAAGTTCAAGATCCTGGTAATTTAGGAACTATAATTAGAACTGCTCATGCAGCAGGAGTAACTGGAATAATATTAACAAAAGGTACTGTAGATATATATAACGATAAGGTTATTAGATCTACTATGGGTTCTATATTTTATGTTCCAATAATACATGATAATGATTTAACTTTTTTAAAAGGACTAAAAGATGATGGATTTAGCTTAGTTGCTACATCTCTTCAAGAATCTAAGGATTTCTTTAGAGAGGACTTAAGTGGAAAGATAATTCTTTCAGTAGGAAATGAAGGAAATGGTATCAGTGATGAAATATTTGAAATGGCAGATATCAAAGTGAAAATACCAATGCCAGGTGGAGCAGAGTCATTAAATGTAGCTATAGCAACATCAATAATTTTATTTGAAAGAGTTAGACAAAATATATCAAATAAATAAATTTACATAAAACTATTGAAAATATTGTCTTTTAGATGTATAATCAGTTGTAATTTAATATAAAAATACTATGATTGAGAGAGTAGATATAAAGACTTTTTCAGGGAGAAAAGGTCATGACTGTAAGCCTTTTTATTAGAATTTATATTGAAGTTCGCTCAGGAGTACTAGCTGTGAAACAAAGTAGTAGCTAGCGGTTTTTGCCGTTATTAAAATTAAGTTGGATATTTGTTTTATAATAAATATCAATTAGGGTGGTAACGCGGATATTCCGTCCCTTTGTAGGGGGCTGAATATCCTTTTTTTATTGAAAAAAATACCATAATTTAATTCGTTAGAAGGGAGAATACAAATGCAAGAAAAATTATTAGCAATTAAAGAAGCTGCTTTTGATGAAATATCTGCTGCAGAAAATAGTGGAGCATTAGAAGAAATAAGAGTTAAATACCTTGGGAAAAAAGGGGAACTTACTACTATTCTTAGAAGTATGGGAGCTTTATCAAAAGAAGAAAGACCAGTAGTTGGGAAGTTAGTTAATGAAGCTAAAAATGAAGTAGAAGAAAGATTAGAAGAGGTTAGCAAAAAGATTAAAGAAAAAGAAAAGAATGCTAAACTTGCTAGTGAAGTTATAGATATATCGTTACCTGGTAAAAGAAATGTTATAGGGAAAAGACACCCATTAGATTTAACATTAGAAAGTATGAAAGAAATATTTATTTCAATGGGATTTACTGTAGAAGAAGGTCCAGAAGTTGAATTAGATCATTACAACTTTGAAGCATTAAATATACCTAAAGACCATCCAGCGAGAAGTGAACAAGATACTTTTTATATAAACGATAATATAGTACTTAGAACTCAAACTTCTCCAGTTCAAATTAGAACTATGGAAAAACAAGAACCTCCTATAAAGATGATATCTCCAGGGAAGGTTTATAGATCAGATGCTGTAGATGCTACTCACTCACCAATATTCTATCAAATGGAAGGTTTAGTAATTGATAAGGGAGTTACTTTTGCAGATTTAAAAGGAACTTTAGAATTATTTGCTAAAAAGATGTTTGGAGATAAGGTAGTAACTAAATTTAGACCACATCACTTCCCATTTACAGAGCCATCAGCAGAAATGGATGCAACTTGTTTTGTATGTGGTGGTGAAGGTTGTAGAGTATGTAAAGGAAGCGGATGGATTGAAATACTAGGATGTGGAATGGTTCATCCTGAAGTATTAAGAAATTGCGGAGTAGACCCAGAAGTTTATAGTGGATTTGCCTTCGGATTTGGTGTAGATAGAATGGTTATGCTTAAATACGGAATAGATGATATCAGATTATTATACGAAAGTGATATGAGATTTTTAAATCAATTTTAATTAGGAGGTAAAGTGAGATGAAAGTACCATATAATTGGTTAAAAGATTATGCAGAAGTAAATGTAGATGCAGTTACATTAGGTGATAAATTAACTCTTTCAGGTTCAGCTGTAGAAGAGGTTATTATACAAGGTGACAATATAAAAAATGTTGTGACGGGTAAAATTACTAAGATTGAAAAGCATCCAGACGCTGATAGATTAAGTGTATGTCAAGTAAATATTGGGGCTGAAGAAGAAATACAAATAGTTACAGCAGCAACTAATATGAAAGAAGATGATGTAGTTCCAGTTGCTCTTCATAAATCAATTTTAGCTGATGGAACTGAAATTAAAAAAGGTAAGATGAGAGGTGTAGTATCTAACGGAATGTTCTGTTCTGAAGAAGAATTAGGAATTGCTGGAGATGAACCAGTTCATGGATTAATGATATTACCACAAGATGCACCTCTTGGAATGGATATAAAAGAATATTTAGGATTAAATAAAGCTATATTAGATTTTGAAATTACTTCAAATAGACCTGACTGTTTAAGTATAGTTGGTATGGCTAGAGAAACAGCAGCAACGTTAAGAACTTCTTATAAGATGCCAAATATGAGCTATGAAGTTAAGTCATCAGCTAATATTAATGATGAATTAAAAGTTGAAGTTAGAGATGATTTATGTAGAAGATACATGGCTAGAGGTGTTAAAAATGTAAAGGTAATGCCATCGCCAGGTTGGATGCAAGAAAGACTTTTAGAAGCAGGGGTTAGACCTATTAATAACATAGTTGATATAACTAATTTTGTTATGTTAGAGATTGGTCAACCAATGCACGCTTTTGATGCTAGACAAATAGAAAGCGGTAAAATAGTTGTTGAAAAAGCTAAAGATGGAGAAAAGTTCACTACTTTAGATGAAGTTGAAAGAGAATTAACTTCAGATTTCTTAATGATTAAAGATGGAGAAAAGTCTGTTGCTATAGCTGGAATTATGGGTGGATTAAACTCAGAAATTCAAGATGATACAACAGAAGTTATTTTTGAATCAGCAAACTTTGAAGGAACTAATATAAGAGTTAGCTCTAAGAAGTTAAACTTAAGATCTGAAAGTTCTTCAAGATTTGATAAAGATATAGATCCAAACTTAGCTAAACTTGCAATAGATAGAGCTTGTGCACTTATTTGCGAACTAGGTTGCGGAAAAGTTATGGAAGGAACTATAGATGTTTATAATCAAGTTAAAGAAGAAGGTTCTATAACTGTAGACTCAGCTTGGATTAATAAGTTCTTAGGAACAGAGATATCTAAGGAAGAAATGAAAGAAGCTTTAGATTCTCTAGATTTAAAAACAGAGATTAACGGTGAAATGTTAGTAATAACTATACCAACATTTAGAATAGATATAGCTATAAAAGAAGATATTGCTGAAGAAGTAGCAAGAATTTATGGATATGATAAGATTCCAACAACAGTATTTAAGGTATCAACTGAGAGAGAACCTAAATATAAGAATGAATTACTAACTGATAAAGTTGTAGATATAATGATTGGTAGTGGTGTAAATCAATCTATTAGCTACTCATTTGTATCACCTAAGGTATTTGATAAAGTTAATATACCTGAAGATAGTGAACTTAGAAATGTTGTAAAGATAAAGAATCCATTAGGTGAAGATTACAGTGTAATGAGAACTACTACTTTACCATCAATAATGGAATGTTTAGCTAGAAACTACTCTAGAAATAATGATTATGTTAGATTATTTGAAATAGGAAGAGTATATATTCCTAATGAAGTAGAAACTGAGCTACCAACAGAAAAGAATATTTTAACTATAGGTATATATGGAGATTGCGATTACCTTGATCTTAAAGGTATAGTTGAAAATGTAATCGAAGGATTAGGGATAGATAAAGCTAAATATGCTCGTGAAAGTGAAAATCCAAGCTACCATCCAGGAAAAACTGCTGCATTAATGGTTAGAAATAAGAAAGCAGGAGTATTTGGAGAAGTTCACCCAGATGTAACTGAAAATTATGGTATAGATGTAGATTGTTATGTTGCAGAATTAGATTTAGATATGTTATTCCAAGCAGCAACAACTGTAAAGGCATATAAACCATTACCAAAGTTCCCAGCTGTAACTAGAGATATTGCACTTTTATGTGATGACTCTATATTAGTTGCAGATATAGAAGATTGTATAAGAAGAGCTGGTGGAAACTTAGTAGAGAAAGTACAATTATTTGATATCTATAAGGGAGCACAAATACCAGAAGGTAAAAAGTCAATTGCTTACGCTATAGCTTACAGAGATGAAAAGAAAACTTTAGAAGATAAAGATATATCTAAAGTTCACGATAAAATTCTAAAAGCATTAGAACACAAACTAGGAGCTGTGTTAAGATAAGTAAGCCTCCAAATCTTAGATTTGGCAAGGCGAACTTACTCCTTCGACCTAAGGAGAAGGAGTTTCTCATAAAAAATTAAATCACAGATTTAGCTAGTGAAAGTTATACAGAGTATAAATGACGATCCAAATCTTGAAGTTGGATATCGGAATTTATGCATAGCTAAGTAAGCCTCCAAATCTTAGATTTGGCAAGGTGAACTTACTCCTACGAACGTATGTGAGTAGGAGTTTCCTTTTAACTTAAAAACAAAGTAGTAATTCGCTTTTGAATTACTACTTTATTTTTATAAAATATTTATTTAAAACTTTATAAGGGTGATAAGATTCTTTTGATTTTTGCAAACCTTCATGACCACAATCTTCTTCTCTATTTACGTAGATAGTATCACTAAAGCTTGTTTTTAAAAATTCATTATTAATAAAAGCATATACACCACGATAGTTTGCATTACATTTTTCGATATGGATTATTGCTGAATCTTTAAATTTTTCTCCAATTGAAAAACCAACTAACTTGTTATCAACATATAATGCTATAGATTTCAAAGATAAATCATCAAGTGAATATAAAATATTTTTTACAGCTATAGGTTCTATCAATAGCTCTTTAGAGCAAATACATTTTTTATTTTCCCATTTATTTAGAAGATCTAAGCAGTCTTCAATAATTTTTTCATTATTAATAGACGAATAATTGTAGTTGTATAAATTAATAAAATTATTGTAATGATTTCTTTTTTTATGATACTTCTTCCCTTTAAGGTTTATCAAATCACTAGTAAGATAGATATATTCAAATGATTTTTTATTTTCAAGTATTTCTAAGTCATAATTGTTTTTTAGTAGCTCAATATGATCACTATCAATATCACCTAATAGATATTGATAATTTTCATAGTTTGATTTTAAATAATCTAAAGTTTTATATAATGATTCTACATTTTTATAATAAGGCATCATGAAGAAAAAGCCTTTTTCATCATCATATTTTTGAATTACTAAGGTATCGTAAATAGTAGTTAAATTAGTTTTACAAAGGTCTTTCCATAAATATAGTGAATTAAAAGAATATTCATATGAAGATGTATTTATAAAATTAGAATAGTAGTTTATCAAGTTTTTATCTTTATAAGAAATTGGATGTAAATCTAACAAAACTGTCCTCTCCTTTGTGAAAAAATATATATAGTTTATAATATTTTTTTAGAAAAGAGATGGTGATAATTATAATGATATTTAGAAAGATAAATAGAAACTTGTAATTATATATGAATATATGTAAAATATAAAAGAAAAACTATTAAGTATTAATTAATAAATTTCTATTATGAAGAAATAGACATTAAGGAGTAGACAATGAGTAGTATAAATAATAAAGTTTTAGAAGAAAAAATTGGACAACTTAAAAAAGCTATTGAGATAGTTGGTGGACAAGAAGAAATAATAGATAAGTGGAGTAATAATGACAAAATAATGAATTATATTATTACTAAACTTTTTGAAGAAGGTAAAGTAACATTTAATGTTTGTAATAAAGAATACTCTATAAATGAATTATTAGGTATAAAATTAGATTATGAGAAATATTTCTTAAAAAATAAAAATAAAACTATTGAGAATATAATTTATAAGATTAAAAAGTATGATACTAGTCTTGATTCATTAATAAGAAAATATAAAAAGACAAGAGGAATTGAAGAATATAATAAAATGTTCTCTACATTAGAAAAGACGTATAGAAGAGATATTAATATGATAATTTTAAGAGAAGTTGATAATGTTGCAGTAGAAGCATTGTTTGCTGGTGAAGAAGAAAAGTACTATGGGGAATACTTAAATCAAAAAAAGAAAGCATTACTAGATGGAGTTATCAGTAAGATGGGAATAGTTTAATTAATAATTAAGAATTAGTAAACAAGAATTTATTTATAAAAGTCAGCGAAAGCTGACTTTTTATATTAATTATTAATCTTTAACTATCTATAGATTTTACTCCTTCATTTTTAAAGCTAGGAACGTAACTTTCGGAACTAGTACCTTCCTCTTGGATAAATCCGTTTTTTACACCTATACTTATTGCATAATTTACAAGTGAATCATAAATTTTAGGATTTATAGATTTATTTATTTCCGGAAAGTTCTTAGCATTATGTAAAGGAGTGTATTGATTCATAAAAGATATATATATATCATCTCCGAAGTTGTTATAAAGTGTATCTATAACCTTCTTAGAATCAAACAAAAGACCAGGTAGTAATAAATGCCTTACTATAACTCCTTTTTGAATTATATCATCTTTGAATTGTGGCTTACCTACTTGTGAAACCATTTCTTTTATGATTTCTAATGTATTTTTGCTATAACCTTGAGCCTTTGAATATTTAATTGCATATTTATCATCAAAGTATTTAAAATCTGGTAGATAAACATCTATATATCCATTAAGCATTTTTATAGTTTCTAATGAATCAAATGAATTAGTGTTATAAAGTATAGGAATATTAAGTCCTTTGCTTTTTGAGATTTTTAAAGCTTCAATTATTTGAGGTACATAATGTGTTGGTGTAACTAAGTTAATATTATGGGCTCCTTGAAGTTGAAGTTCTAAAAATATTTCTGACAATCTTTCTATAGATATTTCTAAGCCATTTCCTTCTTGTGATATAGAGTGATTTTGGCAAAATACACATTTTAAGTTACAATTAGAGAAGAAAACTGTACCAGATCCGTTATTTCCAGAAATACATGGCTCTTCCCAATAATGAAGTTTAGCTCTTGCTATTTTTAATGAAGCAGTAGAATTACAAACACCTATTTGGCCATTAAGCCTATTTACATTACAGTTTCTTACACAAAGAGTACATTTTTCTAATAAAAAATTATAGTTCAATATAAACACCTCTATGAAAGTATATCAAGGTTAAGAAAATTTATCAAATAATCTCCTAAACTGTGGTATTAACTAAGGAAGGTATAGTTATTTAAAGCTTAATATGGTATAATATAAGTAATTATAGTAAACGAGGGGTGTAACATGAACACGGTAACGGTTAAGATAAATGGTGTGGAATATAATTTAAAAGGCAAAGAAAATGAAAAATATCTGTTAGCAGTAGCAGAGTATGTTGATGGTAAGTTCAAAGAAATATCAGCAAATAATAATAAGCTAAGTACCACAGCTGTTGCTGTATTATCAGCCTTAAATATTGCTGATGAATATTTTAAGTGTGAACTAGATAATGAAGAATTAGTTAAAAGAAAAAATTCTTTAGAAGAAAAGTGTATGGCTCTAAAAGAAAGACTTAAAGAAGTTAAGGTAGATTCTGAAGAGTATAACAAAACAAAGAACAATGAGATTGATAATTTAAAAAGTATTATTTGTTCTATGGAAGAGAAAATTAAAGAAGTTGATAATTTATATAGTACAATAGATAATTTGCATAAAGAATTAGAAGAAACAAAGCAAAAGTTACAAGCTGAAAAGGAAGAATTAGAAAAGAATTTTGTAACAAAAACAGAAGAGTTAAAACAAAATTTTGCTTATGAAAAAGATAGTTTAACAGACTCTTATGATAGAAAAGTAGAAGAATTAAAGAATGCTTTAGAAGGTAAAAAACAAGAACTTACTTTACTTAATTTAAAAAATGAAGAGTTGAAAAAAGCAGAGGTTTCTTTAAAAGATGAAGTAATATTAAAGGAAAAAGAAATTGAAGAGTGTAAATATAATAGTGATGAAATTAAAAAACTAAAGAGTAGAATAAATAGTATAGAAAATGAAAAAGAAGTTCTTAAAAAGAGTAATAAAGAGTTGAAGTTCAAATTGCAAAATTCAAGATATAAATTATTAGACTTAGAGAAAAAATTAAATGATGCAAATTTTAACCTTGCAATAGAGAAAAAAATAAAAAATCCATTGTTAAAATAAGAGTCTGTCCTATTGCGGACAGGCTTTTCTTTTAGAAATATGGTTAAGTTAAGATGGAAAAGTAAATATATTTATGATATAACAAAATAAGTACAAAATAAACAAAAGAGTAAATTTAAATTATATAGGAGAGATTCTTATGAAAAGAGTGGAAGTTTTAGCTCCGGCTGGTAGCATGGAAAGTCTTTATGCTGCGATAAATAAAGGTGCTGATGCAGTATATCTTGGAGGAAATAAGTTTTCAGCAAGAGCATATGCATCAAATTTTGATAATGATAATATGATTAAAGCTATAGATTATGCTCATAGTTATGACGTTAAGGTATATGTAACATTAAATACTATTCTTAAGGAAAATGAAATAGATGAGGCTGTAAAATATGTAGGATTCTTATATGAAATAGGAGTAGATGCTTTAATAATACAAGATGTAGGCTTGCTAAAGAGGATAAGAGAAGATTTTAAAGATTTTGAATTGCATGCATCAACTCAATTAACAGTACACAATGGAGAAGCAGCTTTATATTTTAAAGACAAGGGGTTTCATAGAATAGTTTTATCAAGAGAATTAAGTTTAGATGAAATTAAATATATATCTAAAGATTTAGCTATAGAGACAGAAATGTTTGTTCATGGAGCATTATGTATAAGTTATTCTGGACAATGTTTAATGAGTTCTATTATAGGTGGAAGAAGTGGTAATAGAGGTAGATGTGCTCAACCGTGTAGAATGGAATACACTTTAAAGGGTGAAAAGTCTGGTGAAAAAAGAGGATATCTATTAAGTCCTAAAGATATGTGTACTATAGAAGATGTAAATGAAGTTATAAATACTGGTACGTATTCATTAAAGATTGAAGGTAGAATGAAGAGAGCTGAATATGTGGCAGGTGTAGTTGATAACTATAGAAAAGCAGTAGATAAAGCTTTATTTAACTCAAAATATGATAGTCAAGCTGGAAAGAGACAGTTACTTCAATTATTTAATAGAAGTGGATTTACAAAAGCATTCTTACAAAAAGATACAGGCAAGGATATGATGAGCTATAATTCACCTAAAAATGCAGGAATTCCATTAGGAAAGGTTGATAATAATGGTGAAGTAGTGCTGAAAGAGGATATTAAGCTTGGTGATGGAATTAGATATAGAGATAAAGGATTTACATTAAGTAAGATGCTTTTAAATGGTAATGAGATTAAAGAAGGTAAAAGAGGAGATAAAGTAAAAATATTTCCAATAGATTATAAAAAAGGTGATGAATTATTTAAAAGCTTAAATAAAGAGTTATTTGATGAATTAGAAGGATATTTAAAACCATTTTATAAGAAGATACCATTAAAAGCTAATGTAAGATTTGAGATTGATAAACCTTTTTCTTTAGAAGTTACTTACAATGGAAAAGACTACAAATTCTTAGGAGAAGTCGTTCAAAGGGCTGAAAAAAGACCATTAGATAAAGAGAGAATAGAAGATGCTTTAAAAAAATCAGGAGATGTTCCTTTTAAATTTGAAGAAGTAGTTTTTGAAAATTTTGAAGATGGATTTTTAAGAGTAGCTGATTTAAATAATTTAAGAAGAGATGCGTTAGAATCTATAGCTAAAAGCATAAGTAAGAGTTATAGAAGAAGAAGACCTGATAAGATAATATATAAAGATAATATAATTAATAAGGAAAATATAAATGAAGTATTTAGCTGTATTACAAAAGAACAGGCAAATGCATTAATAGAATGTGGAGCTAAGGATATAGCATTTGATTTATTTAGTAGAGAATTAAATGCTTTGAGATCAAAGGATTTAATAGAGCTTAGTGAGAAATATAAAGGTGATATTAGATTTTATGTAAAGACATCTACTATAGTTAAAGGTGAATTTAACTCTGTATGTGAAACTATAAATAAGGTTAAACCTTATATTAAAGGTATAGTTAGTTCTAATGTAGGGATAATAAATGTATTTAAGGATGAGTTATATATAATTGGTGATTATAAATTAAATATAATGAATTCAGAAAGCTTAAAATTTTATCAAAAGGATATAGAGTTACCTACTTTAAGCTTAGAACTTAATAGAGGAGAAATAAAAGCTCTTGCTAAAAAAGCAAAAGGAAATATGGCTATGATAGTTTATGGCAAACCAGAGCTAATGATAAGTGAATATTGTCCTATAGGAAGTACTTTTGGTGGAAAAAATTCAGAACAGAAGTGTAATATTGCATGTTCAAAGGATAAATTTACACTTATTGATAGAGTTAATGAAAGATTAAGAGTTATGACTGATCTTTATTGTAGAAGTTATATATTAAATCCTGTTCCATTAAACTTATTTGATGAAATAGATTCTATAAAAGAATTTGGAATAACATCATTCAGATTTGATTTTAGAGATGAAAGCTATGATGAAGTTAAGAAAGTTTATAATATTTATAAAAATAATTTAGACTTTGAAAGTAAAGATTATACAAAAGGACAATTTAGAAGAGGAATAGAGTAAGAGGGATGGTCATGAAAATAATTGCTATATTATTACTTTTTATAGGATGTATCTTTAGTATATATGAAATGATAGATTCTAATAAATTAATAAGATATGAGTGGTTTAAAAGTCTTGATAGAAGTAAAAAAATTAATGCCACAGCATTGTTAAAAAATTTTTGGAAGAAAAATATAATTTTAATAGCATTGATGCTGGGAATGATTTTAATAGTATTATCTACTTTTAGCAAGATTGGGAATAGATACGAAAATATTATAAGTATAATATCAATAATTTTTGCTGTGCTTTTTATAATCTTTAGTATTTTAAGTAGAATAAAATATGATAATAAGATAAACGAATTTAAGTAGGTAAATAAGGAGAGAGTTATGAAAGAAAAAACTCTAAGAGTGCTAGAATTTAATAAAATTAAACATAAATTAAGATCATATGCAATAACAGAGAGTGGTAAGAGATTAGTTGACGAACTTGCGCCATATAAGTCTATATTTGAAGTGAAGAATAAATTAGAAGAAAGCAATGAGGCTTTAGATATACTTATAAGAAAAGGAGCACCGCCATTTGAAGGGTTATTTGATACAAGAGAAGCTTTAGAAAGAGCGGGAAAAGGTGGAGTTTTAACAGCTGGTCAACTTTTAAGAATTGGTGGAATGCTTAGATGTTCTAGGAGATTTAAAGAGTATATTGAAAGAAAAGAAGATGAGATATCATATAAGCATTTAGAAGACTTGGCATATATTCTTACACCGATAAGAAAGTTGGAGAGTGATATTGAAAATGCTATAGTTTCTGAAGAGGAAATAAGTGATAAGGCAAGTGGAACTTTATATGGAATAAGACGAAGTTTAAAAGAGAAAAATTCATCTGTAAGGGAAAAGATTAATTCTATAGTTAGAGCTAATTCTAAGTATTTACAAGATTCTATTTATACAATGAGAGGAGATAGATATGTAATACCTGTTAAGGCAGAATATAAAGGTGCCGTTCCAGGATTAGTACATGATCAAAGCTCTACCGGAGCTACTTTGTTTATTGAACCAATGAGCTTAGTTAATTTAAATAATGAAATAAAAGAACTTATGCTTAAAGAAAAGGCGGAAATAGAAAGAATATTATCTGAACTTTCTTCAAAAGTATATGATAATATCGAAGAAGTAAGGAACAATTATAAAATTTTAACAGAGCTAGATTTTATTTTTGCGAAAGGTAAATACGCATCAAATCTAAATGCAGTAATACCTACTGTTAGAGAGGATAGAAGCTTTGATATAATTGGAGGAAAACATCCTCTTATTGACCCGAAGGTAGTTGTTCCTTCGGATATATATTTAGGGGAAGAATTCACAACACTTATGATTACTGGTCCTAATACTGGTGGTAAAACAGTAACTTTAAAGACTGTTGGACTTTTACACCTTATGGCATTAAGTGGATTGTTAATACCAGCAAGAGATGGATCAGCAGTAGGTTTCTTTAAAGAAATATTTGCAGATATTGGTGATGAGCAAAGCATAGAGCAATCTTTATCAACTTTTTCATCTCATATGACTAATATAGTATCAATTTTAGAAGATGCTGATGAAGATTCATTGGTGTTATTTGATGAATTAGGTTCAGGTACAGATCCAACTGAAGGGGCTGCTTTGGCTGTAGCGGTAATTGAAACACTTAAAAATAGAGGTACTAGACTTATAGCAACAACTCACTATAGTGAGTTAAAAGGTTATGCGCTTAGAACAGTAGGAGTTGAGAATTCATCTGTAGAGTTTGACGTTGAGACTTTAAAGCCTACATATAGGTTGTTAATTGGTATTCCAGGAAAGTCAAATGCATTTGAAATTTCTAAAAGACTTGGATTAGGTGAAGATATAATTGTAAAAGCTAAAGATTATATGTCTAAAGAAAATCTTCAATTTGAAGATCTTATTAGAGATTTACAAGAAAAGAGCATAATTGCTAATAAAGATGCAAGAGAAGCAAAGAGAATAAAAGAAGAAGCAGAAGAGCTTAAAAAGAAATACGAAGAAAAACTTCAAAAGTTAGATAAAGTTAGAGATAAGGCATATGAAGAAGCAAGAAGAGAAGCTAAAGATATAATAAGCAGAGCTAAAGATGAAGCCGATGAAATAGTTAAGGCTATGCGAGAACTTGAGAAAATGGGAATTGCAGAAGGTGGAAGAAATAGGCTTGAAGCAGAAAGAAGAAAGCTTAAGGAAAGTCTTGAGGAAAAAGAAGCTGCAATGATTAAAGTAAGAGAAAACAATGGAGAGCCTTTAAAAAATGTTACACTAGGAATGGAAGCATTTTTACCTTCTTTAAATCAACGAGTTATTGTAATTTCAATGCCTGACAATAAAGGTGAAGTACAAGTTGAAGCAGGTATAATGAAAATAAATGTTAAACTAAAGGATTTAAGAAAAGTTGAAGTTACTCCAGTAAAGAAAGAAAAGAAAAAAAGAGAGGTAAAGTTAAATTTAAAATCTGTTGAGAGTAGAATAGATTTGAGAGGAATGGATGCTGAGGAAGCGTGTTATAGAACTGATAAATATTTAGATGAAGCATATATGGCTAATTTAGGAGAAGTTACTGTTGTTCATGGAAAAGGTACTGGAATTCTTAGAAAAGCTATAAATGATATGTTAAAAAGACATCCTCATGTTAAATCATATAGACTAGGTGTATATGGTGAAGGTGGAGATGGAGTAACTATAGTTGAGTTAAAATAGATACTAGTTGGGGTAAAGATTTTATATATCTTTGCTCCAATTTTTATGGATAAATTAATTGTTATGTAATTTAAAAGATAAATAGACTATGCTATAATTGTAGTATATTGGAGGGATATTGTATGTATTTAATTAGTGCTTGTTTATGTGGTGTAAATTGTAAATATAATGGTGGTAATAATTATTCTAAATATTGCGATGATTTATTTAAAAGTGGTAAGGCAATACTTATTTGTCCTGAACAATTAGGGGGATTACCTACTCCTAGAGTTCCTAGTGAAATGAATAATGAAGCTGAGGAAATATTAAAAAGAAGAGGTAAAATATTAACTAAAGATGGAAGGGATGTTACAGAAGAATTTGTAAAAGGCGCAAAAGAAGTTGAAGAAATTGCTAAAAAGCTTAATATAGAAGGTGCTATATTAAAAGATGGTAGTCCTTCGTGTGGTGTTAATTATATTTATGATGGGACTTTTAAGGGAAATAAAATAAAAGGTAGAGGTATTACTGCAGAAATTTTAGTTCAAAACGGAATTTCTGTTATAAGTGAAAATGATATAGGAGGAAAATAGATGGGGATATTTGATTTTTTCAAAAATAAAGAACATAAAAGAGTAGAAGATGAAGAAAAAATAGAATATATAAATGAAGAAGATAGTTATGGGGAAAATGAAGAAATAAAAACAATAGAAAGCATCCAATATAATTTTAAAATAGAGGAAAGTTTTGATGAAATAAAATCTAAAGAGGTAGAGCAGAACTTTGAAGAAATGTCTCCAGAGAGATTAGATTATATAATCACTGAAGAAATTTTAAAAGTAATTGAAAACTATACAGATTTTGATTCTGTACAAAACACTGTTAAAGAAGCTACAAGAGCCATTGGTGTAAGAAACGTTGAGCATGTTAAAGATTATTTAAAGGGAAGAGTATCAAAACCACAAAGATGGAAGATGAAATATGAAGAATTAGGACAATGGGGTAGGACGGTTGAAAATGCGGTTCTAACCATTTTATATGGATTTGGTGAGGATGGTGTTGATGAGTTATTAAAGATATCTGTAATGCCGTCAGAAGTAAGCTTTAAAGCTATTAATTTGCTTTGTAAGCTTGCAGCAAGAGATATTGAAAGACAAAAAATTATTGATTCAATAATATATATTATGAAACCATTAAGAGAAGATGAAATTATTAGAGTTTTAACTTTCTTATCTCAAATTAAGAATAGTGCAAAAGTAGATAGACTATTAGAGTTATATTATAAAAAATATTTATTAGATAATAATTTAGAATATGCTTATGATACTGTAATTAATAGAATTAATTTAAGAGGAAGTTATATAGAAGATGAGCTTATATTTTTTAAAGTGTTAGCTCTTTATGATGGAAAATTAGACGCAGATTTAATACTAAAAGGTGAAAAAGGCATTATAGATTTTACTAATGTGCCAGACGATATTAGAGTTAAAGCAGCTGTAAGTTATTATTCATTAAATAAAGATGATAATGAAATAAATTATAGATTATTGTACTTAAAAGATAACTCTTTAGATTTAGAATTACGAAAGTTTTTATCAACTGTAATTTAATAAAGAAATATGAAAATAGCTAGAGATTTTATCTCTAGCTATTTTTATCTATTTAGATAAAGTTAATAAACTTTCTAAGTCAGCAATTATTGTTTTAATTAAATCTATTTTACCTTGAGCATAATCTTTTTCATCTAGAAGATTAATATATTGGTTCATTAATGCTTCGGTTTCTTTATATTGGTTTAAAAGTCTCAATACCTCTTCGTGCATTTTAATACCTCCAACAAAACAACTACTCAACTGTTACAGACTTAGCTAAATTTCTTGGTTTATCAACATCGCAACCTTTTTGTTTAGCTATATAGTATGCAATAAGTTGAAGTGGAACTACACTTACAAGCGGTGTTAATAAGTCTATAGTTTTTGGAATATAAACTAAATCATCACAAACTTCTTTAGCTATAGTATCACCTTCATTAACGACAGCAAATATATTACCACCTCTAGTAGATACTTCTCTAACATTACTAATCATCTTATCTTTTAAGAATTCTTGTGTTAAAAGAGTAATAACAGCAGTATCTTTTTCTATTAATGCTATAGGACCATGTTTTAATTCTCCAGCAGCATATGCATCACAATGAATGTAAGATATCTCTTTTAACTTTAATGAACCTTCCATTGCAACTGCATAATCTAACCCTCTACCTAAGAAATACATATCTTTATGGTTATAGTGTGATGATGCAAATTTTTGTAATGAATCTTTCATAGTAAGAGCTTTTTCTATTTTATCAGGAATTTGTAATAATTCAGACTTAATAGTTTCAATCTCTTCATCACTTAAAGTGTTTTTTAATGATGCAAAATATAATCCAAGAATATAGAAAGCTGCTAATTGAGTTACATATGCTTTTGTTGAGGCAACTGCGATTTCAGGTCCAGCTAAAGTATAGAATACATCATCAGCCTCTCTTGAAACAGATGAACCAACAACATTAGTTATTGCTAATATTCTTGCACCTTGTTTTTTCCCATCTCTTAATACTGCAAGTGTATCAGCAGTTTCACCAGATTGAGAAACTACAATTATTAAAGTTTTATCTGTAATCATAGGATCTCTATATCTAAATTCTGAAGCTATATCTACTTCTACAGGGATTTTTGCCAGTTTTTCAATAACTGTTTTACCAACTACACCAGCATGGTAAGCAGTACCACAAGCTACTATATATATTTTATCAAAGTTTTCAAGATCTTCTTTAGTGAAGGTTATATTATCAAGAGTAATCTCTTTATTTAATGATATTTTACCTAATAAAGTATCTTTAACAGCTCTTGGTTGTTCATGAATTTCTTTTAACATAAAGTCTTCATATCCACCTTTTTCAGCTGCATCTACATTCCAAGTAACATGATAAATTTCTTTATCTATCTTTTCGCCTTCCTCAGTTTTAAGCTCTACACCATCTTTTGTTAAAATAACAAATTCCTTATCCTCTAAAAGATAGACATTTCTAGTGTAATTTAAAACAGCAGGAATATCTGAAGCTATAAAGAATTCATCTTCACCTAAACCAACTATTAATGGACTATCTTTTCTTACTGCGATAAGTTTATCAGGTTCATTTTTATTTATAACACCTATGGCAAAGCTTCCTTCTAATTTTGAAGTTGCTTTAACAACAGCATCAAATAAATCACCATCATAATAAAAATCTATTAAATTTGGTATTACTTCTGTATCTGTTTCAGAGAAAAAAGTATATCCTTTAGAAATTAGCCACTCTCTTAATTTAATATAATTTTCTATTATTCCATTATGAACAACACTTAAAGTTACATTAGCATTAGAGTGTGGATGAGAATTAACATCAGATGGTTCTCCGTGTGTAGCCCATCTTGTATGACCGATTCCAATATTACCGTTTATAGGCTTTTCATTTAAACTATTTGCAAGATTTTGAAGACGACCTTTAAACTTTCTAACTTCTATTTCTCCATCGTTAATTACTGCAATACCTGCAGAGTCATATCCTCTATATTCTAATTTTGATAAACCTTCTACTAAGACAGAAGAAGCCTGTCTTTTTCCTACATATCCAACTATTCCGCACATAAATTTAATCTTCCTTCCTATTCTCTTATAATAATTAAGTTATAACTATTGTTTTCAAAAAGGGTATAAAATCCCTATAAATCCAAAACCAATAGGTGGTTTTAACACCAAGTTAGTGTTGTCCTACAAATCACTTCATAGATTTACTAACTGTTAACGGTAGTGCGATACCGTGGGGCACCCGCCGAAGAATTCGATACTCCCCATCCTCGTCAACTTAAGTGAGATCCTAAATCTTTGATTTAGTTGGTGGAACTTACTCCTACTGTATAGGAGTTTCTCACAACCTAAATAAATCTCTGATTTGGTTAGGCGAACTTACTCCTACACAGTAGGAGTTTCCTATTCAATCTAACAAATCTTTAATTAGTTAGATGAACTTACCTGATTTTTAGCTGAAATTTTTATATGAAAATCTTAGATTCAGTTCGCCTATATCACTCGGCATAAGCTGAGCGGCTTAAAAAATCCAAATCTACGATTTTTCATCTTACTAATTTTATTTATTAGTAAGGATTATCACACTTAAGTTCTGGCGCTTTTTATTTTTGTGATAAAAATTAAACTCTATAATATTGTCCTCCTTTCTTTGAAAAATTATTTAACGACTTAATTCTATCATAAAAATTATTTTTGTCTAGAATAAATATTTCAAAAATTGGAATCTTAATTATAATATAGTACAAAATTTGCAAGTTGTTACATGAAAAAAATGATGAAAAAACTCAATAAAAATATCATTATATTTTATAAATAGTTTTTTATAAAAAATTTTCAGTTTATTAATGTTTATATGGATTGATTAGATAAAACTTTAAATGAATGGAATGAAGTTCAGTAATTAGAGGAATTTATTCATAGAAATATATTGTTTTTTTGGATAAACGTAAAAGAAATGAATAAAAGATAGATTTTTTGTTAAGAATATTCAAGAGAGTTTTATTGATAGGAGGAATTATTTTGTCAAGTTTAGAATTGAAAATAAGAGATAAAAATATACCAAATAGTGCAAAAAAATCTAGAAAGAATGGGAATATTCCTGGAGTGCTATATGGAAAAGCAATAAATAATTTAATGTTTGAGGTTGGAGACTTAGAATTTATACATGAAATATCTTCAACTGGTGAGCATGGAATAATTGATGTACTTTTAAATGGAGAAAATCATAAAGCTTTAATTAAAGAGATACAAAGAGACCCTGCAACAAATAAAATTATTCATTTAGATTTAGAAGAGTTAAAAGGTAAAGATAAAATTGTTTCATCTGTACCAATACACTATGTTGGAGAAGAATATATAAATCGCAGAGGAACAGTATTACAAAAGGAAAAAGATAGCGTAAAAATCGAATGCAATGTAGATTCTTTACCAAAATTTATAAATCTAAATGTTGGTGATGGAACAGTAGGTTCTGTATATAAGCTTGGAGATTTAGAAGTTGCATCAGAAATATCAATTTTAGATGATTTAAATTCAGTTGTAGCAGCAGTTAGTTATGAAAGAAAAACTGTTTCAGATGATATGGATGCAGTAGAAGAAGCAGAATAAAATTATGGAGTATGAGCTATAGCAATAATTGCTAAAAAAGCTCATACTTTTTATTTGAAAATTTCCAAAAATGTTATATAATATACAAGATAACATTTAGGAGGTATAAGTATGGGATACAAAGAAAAGTATAATTTATGGTTAAACTCAAAAGACATAAATGAAGAAATTAAGGAAGAACTAAGAAGTGTTACTAATGAAAAAGAAATTGAAGATAGATTTTATAAAGATTTAGATTTTGGTACTGGTGGATTGAGAGGGATTATAGGAGCTGGTACTAATAGAATGAATGTTCATACAGTGTCTAAAGCAACACAAGGATTTGCAAATTATTTAAATAATTCATTTGAAAATCCATCTGTAGCAATAGCATATGATTCAAGAAATATGTCAAAGGAATTTGCTGAATCTGCAGCATTAACACTTTGTGCTAATAATATAAAGGTATATTTATTTGAAAGTTTAAGACCTACACCAATGCTTTCATATACAGTTAGACATTTAGAGTGTAAGGGTGGAATAGTTATAACTGCTTCTCACAATCCAAAAATATATAATGGATATAAAGTTTATGACGAATTTGGTGGACAAGTAACTGATGAGAAGGCTAACATAATAATAAATGAAGTAAACAATGTTTCAGATTTTAGTCAAATCAAGATAATTACTAACGAGGAAGCAGTTAATAGTGGACTTTTAGTATATATAGGAGAAGAAGTTGATAAGGCTTATATAGAAGAAGTTAAATCATTAACTATAAGAAAAGATTTAGTAGCT
This sequence comes from Clostridium sp. NSJ-145, assembly GCF_021044725.1. Classification (NCBI taxonomy): domain Bacteria; kingdom Bacillati; phylum Bacillota; class Clostridia; order Eubacteriales; family Clostridiaceae; genus Clostridium; species Clostridium sp. NSJ-145. The sequence goes on along the minus strand of NZ_JAJNOS010000001.1, from coordinate 93,275 downwards.
AGCAAAGCGAAAGATTTAAAAGTTATATATACTCCAATACATGGTAGTGGAAATATGCCTGTAAGAAGAGTTTTAAAAGAGCTTGGATATGAAAATGTTGAAATTGTTAAAGAGCAAGAGATGCCAGATGGAAACTTCCCAACAGCACCATATCCAAATCCAGAAGATCCAAAGGTGTTTAAATTAGCTTTAGATATGGCAAAAGAATCTAATCCAGATATAATCTTTGGAACTGACCCAGATTGTGATAGAATAGGTGTAGTTGTTAAAGATAGTAAAGGTGAATACCAAGTATTAACTGGGAACCAAACAGGATTATTATTAAGTAACTATATATTATCAGCATTAAAAGAAGAAAATAGACTTCCTGAAAATGGAGTTATTATAAAGACAATAGTTACTTCTGAAGGAGTAAAAGAAATAGCTAAAGCTTATGATATTGAAGTGATGGATGTACTTACAGGATTTAAGTATATTGGTGAAAAGATAAGAGAATTCCAAGAATCAGGAGATAAAAAATATATTTTTGGATTTGAAGAAAGCTATGGATATTTAGCAGGTGAATTTGTAAGAGATAAAGATGCAGTAATAGCTTCTATGTTAATTGCAGAAATGACTCTTTATTATAAAGAAAAGGGAATGAGTCTTTATGATGCCCTAATAGATTTATATAAAGAATTTGGATTCTTTAAAGAAGATTTAATTTCTATAGAACTTAAAGGTAAAGAAGGTCAAGAAAAGATTGCTGCATGCATAGATTCTTTAAGAAACTCAACATTAACTGAGGTTGACGGAGTTAAGGTAAACACTAAACTAGACTATAGATTAAGCAAAGAAGATGATTTAGTTAATAATACAGAAAAAGTAATCAACTTACCAAAATCTAATGTTCTTAAGTTTATACTAGAGAATGGTTCATGGTTTGTTGTAAGACCTTCAGGTACAGAACCAAAAATGAAAATATATCTAGCTATTAAAGGTAATGGATTAGAAGATTCTGCTGAAAAATTAACTAGATTTAAAGAAAGTGTTATGACTATAGTTAATGAAAAGTTAGTTTAAGTTGAAAACTGAATTTTTATATTAGTTATTTAAAAATAATTAGAAGTTAAAAATAAAAGCTACTGGGAAACCGGTAGCTTTTATTTAATTTAAGAAATAAGACTGTTAACTATATTGGGGATAATTAAGAGAGGTTAATAAATAAAAGAACAAAAGATTCACTTTATGGTTTTATTTGAAAGTTTTATAGGAATAATGTATTATGATAAAAGAAATAATCTACTAGAGGAGTGTAATATATGGATTATAATGCAATGATTAAAGAAAAATTAGGTAAACTTTTATTTTTAGAGATAAATATTAAAGGATTTAAAGAAAATATAGGTATCCCTGAATATGTTACATTGAAAAATAATGAATTATATATGCCAATAGATTCAAAATATATAAGTTCAAATATACAAAATGAAATAAAATTAAAGAATATTCCTATATATTGTTTTATTGAAGGTATGTTTACTGCTATAGGCTGTGATGAAAACTTAAGATTTAATGATGACTATGAACTAATTTTAGATTACATAAAAGATACAGAAACTTGTATAAAATCTTTAATAAGCAAAGCTATAGAAAAGGATGAGCTTTTAGAGGGATATCTTTTACTAAAAGGTTATTATAGATATTCAAAGGATTTAGATGTTTATAAAAAGCTTTTATTAGTAGGAGAAGCAATAAGAGAAAAGGATAGCTCATTTAGTGAAATACTTATGGGGGATATAGAGTATGCAGAAGAAAGGCTTTTAAAGATAACAGAAGGTTACTTATATAAAGCTATGATATTAAAGGAAAAAGGTGAATTTGAAGCAGCGAGAGTAGCATTAAATGAGTATTTTAATAAAGGTGGAAAAGAGACTGAAGAAATAAAGATTTTAAATCAAGATATTAATAATATTGCTGATTATGAAAAAGCTATAGCTTTACTAGAAAATAATCCAACTAAATCTATAGAGATTTTACTTAGCTTATGCAATGAGTTTGATGAGAATCCATTGATTTACTACTATTTAGGAATAGGATTCAGAAAGCTAGAAAATTATGACAAAGCGATTTATTACTTAGAAGAGAGCATAAGAAGAGAAAGTGGTATTTTAGAGGTGGTAGTAGAACTTGGTCTTAACTATGCTTGTATTGGAGATTATGAAAAGGCTATTGGATTATTTAAAAAAGCTTTTGAAGCATCAAGGGATGTAGAAATTTGTACAAATATAATAATGTGTTACTTAAATATAGGAGATATGGAAAATGCTAATCTTCATTTAGAAATTGCTAAGAAGCTTAATCCTGAAGATGAAATAGTTAAACAAATAGAGAACATTATAAAAAATAAGTAATTTAAAGAGGAATGTTATATGATAGAAAATAGAGAGGGATATATAGAGATTTTAGGGTATAAAATTTTTTCTGGAACTAAAAAAGAATGTTTAGATAAGGTCTTTTCCTATGAGAAAGTTCATGTTATATCTGGTAATCCAGAGGTGCTATACACAGGACTTAGAAATGAAAAGTTATTAGAAAATTTTAAGTCAAATAAAGTACTTATTATTCCAGATGGGGTAGGAACACAAATTTCAGGACGGATTTTGAAAACACCAGTAAAAGAAAAAATTGCTGGAATAGAATTAATGAAAGAAATAATTAAAAGATGTAATGAGAATGGTGAAGGAATTTATCTTTTAGGAGCTTCACAGGATAGCTTAGATGCTTGTAAAGATAAACTTTTAGAAGAGTACCCACAGGTAAAAATAGTTGGTGCTAGAAATGGATTTTTTGATATTGAAAATGCAGATGAAATTATAAATGATATAAAAGATAAAAAGCCATTAGCATTATTTGTTGCTATGGGATGTCCAAGACAAGAGAATTTTATAGTTAAGTATATGGATGAGCTTCCAGTGAAGATTTTTATGGGTGTAGGTGGAAGTTTTGATGTAATAGGTGACAAAGTAAAAAGGGCACCGAGGTGGATGATTAATATAGGGATGGAATGGGCATATAGAGTTATAAAAGAGCCTTTTAGAATTAAAAGGCTTGGAAGTATTCCTAAGTTCTTATGGCTTGTTGTGAAAGATAGAGGAACAAGTTATGAAGGGAAATAAAATTTTTAAAGCAACCTTTGTTGTTATGATTGTTACTTTACTTAGTAGAGTTTTAGGGATGGTTAGAGATATCTTGGTTGCATCTAATTTTGGAGCTGGAGTGTATACTGATGCATATAAAGCGGCTGTTTCTATTCCTGATAATCTATTTACTATTATAGGGCTAGCAATATCAACTGTATTTATACCGATGATAAGTAAAGTTAAATACGAAAAAGGTAAGGAGGAAATGTTTAAATTCTCTAATAATATAATAAGCATTCTCTCAGCTATTTCGGTATTGCTTTTAGTATTTGGACTTATATTTACAAAAGATTTAGTTAAGATTGTAGCAACAGGTTTTGATCAAGAAAGAATGGATTTAGCGATTACATTAACGAAGATTAGCTTAATCAATTTATTATTTTTATCGATAAATGTTTGTTTTCTTTCTATGCTTCAGGTTTGTGAAAAGTTTATTTTACCTTCGATTTTAGGATTATTTTTAAATTTACCTATGATAATTTATTTAGTTTTATTTAAGGATATAAGTATATTAGGGTTAACTGTAGCTAATGTAATAGGAAATGCCTTACGTGTAGTAGTTCAAATTCCAGCCCTTTACAAGGAAGGCTATAGAATTATTCCTCATATAAATTTAAAAGATGAGAGGATAAAAAGAGTACTGATATTAGTTGTGCCAGTAATTATTGGAGCTGGAGCTAATTCGTTAAATATGATAGTTGATTTAAATATATCTTCAACTTTAGATGTAGGGTCTATGTCAGCTTTAGATTATGCTCAAAAGATTATAGTATTTATTAATACGGCCATTACAACGTCGATCGTATCTGTATTATATCCTGTTATGAGCAATAAATTAAACGAAGGTGATAATGAAGGATTTTTAACATATTTATGCAAATCAATAGTTATAATATCTCTATTATTAATTCCAATTGCTTTTGCAATAATACTGTTAAATAAAGAAATAGTTACAGCTTTTTATGGAAGAAATCAGTTTGGAGCTAGTGCGATTACATTAACATCTATAGCTCTTTTAGGTTATTCAATGCAAATCCCATTTTTAGGAGTACGTGATATATTAAATTCATCACTATTTTCAATGCAAAAAACGAAGATAACGACTATAAATGGTGTTATAGGAGTTGTAGTTAATATAGTTTTAAGTATAACATTATCGAGAAAAATTGGACTTTTAGGAGTAGCTATAGCATCTTCTATTGCGTCAGCTGTAACTGCAATTTTACTATTCTATTCCACTAAGAAGGTTATAGGAAACATTGATTTAAGAGATATGTTAAAAAGCTTATCTAAGATTACTATATCTGCATTTATTATGATATTTATAGTGAAGATAGTTAATGATTTCTTAGGTATTAGTAATCCTTTTATGGTCTTAATTATAGATGGTGCTATTGGTAGTATAGTCTTCTTTACAGGATGTATTGTACTAAGGGTTAAAGAGTTAAAAGAAATATTAGATATGCTGCTTAAGAAGTTTATAAGAAAAGAGGTTAGATAGGATATGAAGATATTATTTATTGCTTGTTATTCTCCTTTGATAAATAATTCTGCGTCTATAGAAACATTACAATATTTGAATAACTTAGCTAAAGATAATGAAATTGATTTATTAACAGTAAATTTTCCTGAAAATTCGATTTATTATGATGAGTATATTTTAAATATGCTAGATAAGAAAGTTAATCTTCATATTATATCTGGAGGTAAGATTTTCGAAAAGATAATGCCTAAAAAAACTCTTAATAAAGATGAAGATAATAATGGCTCAAATAAAAGTAGTTTTTTAAAGAAGAATTTAAAAAAGGCAAAAGCTATAGTTGCTGTACCTGATATGTACTTAAATTGGGCTAGGAGAGCATCAAAGTATGGAATTGAATTAGTGAAGAAGAATAATTATGATGTTATTTTTTCGATGCATGAACCACCATCAAGCCATATATGTGCTTTAAAAATAAAAGAAAAGTTTAAAGATATACCATGGGTTACATATTGGAGCGATCCTTGGCTTAAAGATTCTACAAGAGAAGGTATTGGAAGTATAAGAAAGAGCATCGAAGGACGTTGGGAAAAGAGAGTGGTTGAGCTTTCAGATAGGTTTATTTTTGTAACTAAAGCTAATAGAGATGATTATGTTAAAACATATAATATACCAATAGAAAAAACTTACATACTTACTAGAGGGTATGATAGTAATTCTTATAGAGATATTAAAGCTTTAGGAATTCCAGAGAAAATAGATAATTTTAAAGTAAATTTTGTTTATGCGGGTGAAATTTTTAGTAAATTAAGAGATGTAAATCCATTTATAGATGCTGTAAATCAAATTAAAGAAAAAGATATTGAATTATTTAACAGTCTTAATATTTTATTCTTTGGGAATATAGATGACAAATCAGTAGAGAGTAAATTAAAATCTGTAGAAAATGTAAATGTATCACCGAGAATTCCTTATAAAGAAGCTTTATCTTATATGTTAAATAGTGAAGTGTTACTTTTATTTGGAAATAAGAATTCTAAACAAATACCAGCAAAAATTTACGATTATTTTGGAGCAGAAGGTAGAATATTTGTAATACTAGGAGACGAAAATGATCCTATAAAAGATGTAGTATTAAATAATGATAAATGTATAGTTGTAAATAACAATGAAGATGAAATCATAGAAGGTATAAATAAAATTATTGAGTTGGTTAAGGAAAATAAATTAACTAAACCACTAAAAGAATATGAGTGGGCAAATATTTCAGAAAGATTAAATAAAATATTAAGGGGGTAGACAATATGCATATAATGTTTATACCTTCTTGGTATGCAAATGAAAGAAATAAGGTTCATGGCAGTTTTTTTAAAGAACAAGCATTAGCACTACAAAGTAAAGGTGTTAAAATAACAGTAGCTTATAATGAGATATGGCCACTTACATTAATAAATAAGGTTAAAGAAAAAAGTGGATTATATTTTAATATAGAGGATAACTTAAGGACGTACAGATATAAGAATTATAATTTTATTCCTAAAAGTCCATTGATGTTTAAAGTATTCAATAAAAGAATGGAAAAATTGTTTAAAGAGATTGAAAAAAAAGAAGGAAAAATTGATATAATTCATGCACAATCATCATTATGGGGTGGTATTAGTGCTGCATATTTATCGAAAAAGTTTAATGTCCCTTTAGTTATAACAGAACATTCATCTGTTGAAAGAGGTCCTTATATAAGAAAAAGCTATATTCCATGTATTGTTGATTCTTATAATACTGCGAAAGAATTAATAGCAGTTGGAAATGGGCTGAAGAGAGAATTAGAAGAATTAACTAAACGTGATGATATTAAAGTTATAGGTAATTTAATTCATTTTTCTGATTTTCAATTAAAAGATAGAAAACCAAATGATAAGTTTATATTTTTTTCCTTAGCTTTTCTTGAAGGTGAAAAAGGATTTGATACTTTAATAAAAAGTTTTAGTAAAGCATTTAAAGACACAAATAACTGTGAATTAGTTATAGGTGGAGATGGTAGTCAAAGAGAGTGGTTAGAATTGTTAGCTAATAAAGAGGGAGTTAGTAATAAAGTAACATTTCTAGGTGCATTATCAAGACATGATGTGTCTAAGTGGATGAAGCAGGCTGATGCTTTTGTATTACCATCTAGATATGAAACTTTTGGTGTTGTGTATATAGAAGCTTTAGCAAGTGGAACCCCTGTTATTGGAACCTTTAATGGTGGAGCAGAGGATATAATAACTAAAGATAATGGGTATATAGTTAATGTTGATGATATTAATGCTTTAGCTAATGCTATGGAGAAAATGGCTATGAATAAAGATAAATTTATCCCAGAAAAATTAAGAGAAGATTGTTTTAATAGATTTAATCCAGATGTTATTGCAGATAAGATAATATCTGTGTATAAGAATATCATAAAAGAAAGTGAGTTTTAGCTATGGATTTTAAACAATATAAAATAGATGAGTTTATAGGGGATTTAGCAAGTGATTTATCATCACCAGGAGGGGGAAGTGTTGCTGCTTTAGTAACAGCTTTAGCTTCTGCATTAAATTCTATGGTGTATTCATTTACTATAGATAAAAAAACTTTTGAAAGTCTTAATCAAGAAGAGAAGAAAAAAATGATAGAGCTATCAGAAGAAAGTAAAAAACTTATACAAGAGTCGTTAACTTATATGGATAAGGACAGAGAAGCTTTTACAAACCTTATGGATTGTTATAAGTTGCCTAAAGAAACAGAAGAAGATAGAGATATAAGAGGTAAAAAGATATTAGATAATACGATATTATCTATGAACGTTCCCTTAGAACTTGCTGAGAAAGCTATAAAATTTTATGATAATATAGAATTTGCTATAAAATATGGAAATAAAAACTTGATATCAGATGGAATTGTTGCAGCGATTCTTTTACATAGTTCTATTGAATCTGCTATAGTTAATGTAAAGGTCAATTATTTTAGTATAAAGAATAAAGAATCTGTAAGTTTTGTTCTAGATAGGTGCAAAGAACTTATGAATGAATCTTTAGAAAGAAAAAATAAAATAGTTGAGAGTTTTGAAGGCTAAACTAAGGTTTTTAGGAGAGAAGATATGAGTTTACTAATAAAGGTTGAAAAGGCTGTAGATCTTTTAAAAACTAAGTGTTTGATGAAGTTCAAACAAAGGATATATAGTGGTAAGAAATATAATATTAAATACCTATTTGAAGAAAAAAAAGGCTCAAAAGATTTATTGATTGGTTTTACGGCTTGTACAAAAGTTGGTCAAAAGGCAAGATATAATTATATTAAGACTTTAGAGGAATTTAAATGTAATAAACTTTTTATTTTGGATGATTTTGGGTTTGATGAAAGAGGAGCTTATTATTTAGGAAAAGATAGAGATTTCGCTATAGAAAAAGATGTGGAATCTTTAATTAATGATATTTGTAAGAAAATAGAACCTAAAAAAGAGTTTTATATTGGGTCAAGCAAAGGTGGATATGCTGCACTTTACTTTGGAGTTAGAAGAAAAGATACTTATATTGTAGTTGGTGCTCCACAGTATAACTTAGGTAATTATTTAAATTTACCTGGGCATACAGAAATTCTTAAGTATATTATGGGAAATTGTAACCAAGAATCTATAAGTATATTAAATGAATTATTAAAAGAGGCATTAATTAAAAATAAAGAGAATAAAAATAAGATTTTTCTTCATTATTCAGATAAGGAAGAGACTTTTGAATCAGACTTAAAACCACTTATAGATGAATTAATAAACTTGAATTATGAGAGTGAATTTGATTTAGAACATTATGAGAGTCATGCAGAACTTACTAAATATTATCCTCAATATATAAAAAAGATACTAAGTAAAAATCTTAGTAGATGAAAATGTGATTAATAGTTTAAAAATCTCCTTGTATTTTGCAAGGAGATTTTTGTTTGTTATATTAATATTTTAAGGAAGTTGATCTAAAGATTTAAATTCATATCCATCGGCTCTTATTTGATCTATTACAGCACCTAAAATATTTGTATTTGTTTTAGAAACTGCATGTAATAACATTATGCAACCAGGGTGGACACCGTTTGTAATTTTCTTCATAGCGTACTCTTCTGATGGTTGCTCGTCTTTTAGCCAATCTTTATAGGCAAAGCTCCAAAAAATACTTTTATACCCTAAATCTTTTGTCATCTTTAAAGAGTTAATTGAATATTTACCCATTGGAGGTCTGAAGAATTTAGGCATATCTGTGCCAACGACTTCTCTATAGGCATCTTCTACTTCAGTAAACTCGCTTTTGAATTTTGAAGGATCTGTTATAGATGCCATTGATGGATGGTGAGAAGAGTGATTACAAACTAAATGGCCTTCGTCAGCCATTCTTTTAATTATTTCTGGATTTTGAGTAATATACGGCTTTACTACGAAGAATGCCGCTGGAACACCTTTTTCCTTTAAAATGTCTAATATTTTTTCAGTATAACCATTTTCGTATCCTTCATCAAAGGTTAAATAAATAACTTTACTCTCTGTATCACCTAGGTAGTAAGCATCATAATCTTTAAGAATATTTACAGATTCTTTTGGACCTTCAGGAAGTGTATCCTTACCTCTATTTACAAAATACCAATTTAGTTCAGAGTTTTCTGGGACAACACTAGCATTTGCAGTATATGCAAATGTTGATGTTAAAGTTATTAATAGTGTTGGAATAATTTTTCTTATTAATTTTTTTGAAAACGTCAATATTATCACCCCTTATAAATTATTCATTATATTTTTTTACTTTAAGTTAAATAATATTCACAATAAAACGTATGGAAAAATAAAACTGATTTTTAAAATATTGACAATGAATGATTTGATGTATATAATGGGAATATATAGAAATAGAAGGAGGTAGGATTATGTTCAACTTTAATAACATTAAATTAGAAATAAAAATGAATATGAAGTATGTATATAGGTATAACCCTGTCTCTTTAGGTATTAATAATTAGTTAATTAAGAGTAATAATTTACTTGGTGAGATCGCGATATATATCCGCGATTTTTTTTATTATTATTTTTACGTATTAAAGGCTGTGGATATTCACGGCTTTTTTTATTTAACTAATTATTTGTCTAAAGAGAATAGAGATTTACTTTATTTTAAGAAAAGTGAGGTGTAGATGGATGAAGAGAATTTTACAATATGTATGGAAGTATAAAGGAAGTTTAATATTTGGAACAATATCAATGATTATAATTATAGGAATAGATTTGTTCAGCCCGTACTTACAAAAGATATTTTTAGATCAAGGCATTATAGAAGGAAAAGTGTCTTTAATAGTACCTATTTTAATAGGATTTGCTATTATTTCTATAGTTAAGGCAGTATTAGGATATGGAAAAGAATATATATACGACAGATTAGCTAGCTTTGTACAGGAAGATATTAAACATACTTTGTTTAATCATATTCAAAAATTGGAGTTTAAGTATTTTGACAATATAAATACTGGTGAACTTATGTCTAGAATTGGTGAAGATGTTGATAATATATGGGATACCATAGGTTTTGGGCTTAGGCTTTTTGTGGAGAATATTATATATTTTGTCGTTTCAGCTATTATATTATTTTGGCTAAATTGGCAATTAACTTTAATATGTATGGCTGTAATGATTCCTATAGGATTTATTGGAGTCAAGCTTGAAAAAGAATTTGGGAAGTGTTATGACGAACTAAGTGATAAAACAGCTGAAATAAATACAGCAGCAGAAGAAAATATTGCTGGGGTAAGACTTGTAAAAGCCTTTACTAGAGAAAAACATGAAATATTAAAATTTTTATCTATGAATAAAAGTTATTATGATTTGAATGTAAAACAGGCAAAAGTAATAGGGAAATACTTTCCGCCAGTAGAGTTTTTAACTAATATATCACTAGTTATAATGATAGTTATTGGTGGAATTTTTGTAATGAATGGGAATATGACTTTAGGTACTTTAGTTGCTTTTAATGGTTATATTGGTAATGTAATATGGCCATTAAGAATGTTAGGTAATTTATTAGATTTATTATCTAGAAGTAATGCTTCAGCAAAAAAGATATTTAAAATAATAGATAGGAAATCAGAAATTTTTACGATAGAAAGTAGTTATAAGCCTGATAAAATTGAAGGAGATATTGAGTTTGATAATGTTAGCTTTAAATATAACGATGAAGTTGTGCTTAAGGATATAAATTTGAAAATTCCTTCAGGTAGCACAGTTGCTTTGATGGGAACTACAGGATCAGGAAAATCAACATTACTAAATCTTATAGGTAGATATTATGATGTTTGTAAAGGTGAAGTGTTAATAGATGGAGTAAATGTAAAAGAATATAACTTAGATAAGTTAAGAAATAATATGTCTGTTGTAATGCAAGATATATTTTTATTCTCAGATTCTATAATTAACAATATAAAATTTAGTAATGAATTTGCAACAATTGAGGAAATTGAAGAAGTATCTAAGACAGCGTGTTGTTTTGATTTTATTAAAGAGTTAGCAGATGGTTATGAAACAGAAATTGGTGAAAGAGGTATTGGACTATCAGGAGGGCAAAAACAAAGAATATCAATTGCTAGAGCACTTTTGAGAAAATCACCTATTCTGATATTAGATGATGCCACATCTGCTTTGGATATGGAAACAGAATATGAACTTTTATCAAATCTGAACAAGAGAAAAGATAAGAGTACAACATTTATAATAGCTCATAGAATATCTGCTGTTAAAAATGCAGATATAATTTTATATTTTGAAGATGGAAGTATAAAAGAAAAGGGGACTCACCAAGAATTATTAGAACTAAAAGGCAGCTATTACAATGTATATTGCGAACAATTTAAAGATTTTAATGTTTTAGAAAGAGAGGTGATATAGTATGGGTAGTAATGCAATAAATAAAGATGAACAAACTCTAAAAAGAAGTAAGATTGAGATAATAGAAAGATTATTTGTATATTTAAAACCTCATAGATCTAAAACTATAATTGTAATATTGCTTATGATATTCGTAATGATGTGTAGCATAATAAATCCATACTTATTACAGATAGCAATAGATGATTATGTAGGAAATAAAAATGTTAATGGATTGCTGGGTATTGGAGTAATTCTTGTTATAATTAATATTTTTGCATGGATTTTATCGCGAATTAGATGGAGGATGATTTCAGAAGTTACAAACACTGTGTTAGTAGATATTAGAAAAGAACTTTATAGTCATATTCAAAGTTTATCTTTTGACTTTTTTGATTCAAGACCTGTTGGAAAGATACTTGCTAGAGTAGTTGGAGATGTAAATGCACTTAAGAATTTATTTAATCAAAGTATACAAACTGTAATACCAGAAGGGTTAAGTTTAATTTGTGTATGTATAGCAATGATTATTATGAACTTCAAACTTGCAATTGCATGTATGACATTGCTTCCTTTATTAGCAATATCTATGTTTTGTATTGAAACAAAATCTAGAAAAAGGTGGAATGATTTTAGAAATAAAAGGTCAAACTTAAACGGATTTACTCATGAAAATTTTTCAGGAATAAAGGTGGTACAAGCTTTTGCCAAGGAAGATTCCACAGAAAAGACTTATAAAGAAATGGTTAGAAAAGAAAAGGATGCATTTTTAAAAGCTATAAAATTGAATGATCTATTTTGGCCATTGGTTGAATTGTCTTGGGGAGTTGGTACATTAATAGTATTTGCTGTAGGATATAGATTAATTCAGTCTGGAGAAATACAAATAGGTAAATTGATTGCATTTTCAATGTATACAGGAATGTTCTGGAGACCTATTACAAATCTTTCGAGTTTTTATAATACAATGATAACTAATTTTGCTGCTGCAGATAGAATATTTGATATTTTAGATATAAAACCAGAGATAGAGAATATACCTGAAGCTATTAATATTGGTAAAATTAGTGGGCAAGTTGAATTTAAAAATGTAAGCTTTGCTTATAATAACAGTTCCGAAGTTTTAAGTAGAGTAAATTTTAAAGTTAATAGGGGTGAAAAAGTTGCTTTAGTAGGTGCTACAGGGGCAGGAAAGACTACGATAATTTCTTTGTTAAGTAGATTTTATGATCCTACTAATGGCGAAATTTTAGTAGATGGTAAGAATATCAAAGGAGTTAATTTAGAATCATATAGATCACAGATGGGAATAATGCTACAGGATACCTTCTTGTTTTCTACTTCTATAATGGAAAATATAAGATATGGTAGATTAGATGCCACTGATGAAGAGGTTATAGAGGCTGCGAAGGCTGTAAATTCTCATGACTTTATTATGAGAATGGAGAAAGGATACTTAACAGAGGTTAATGAAAGAGGTTCAAGGCTTTCTTTGGGACAAAGACAATTAGTTTCTTTTGCAAGAGCTTTGCTGGCTAATCCTAGAATACTAATTTTAGACGAAGCAACTTCTAATATTGACACAGAAACTGAAAAATTGGTTCAAGAAGGAATAGAAAAATTATTACAAGGTAGAACATCATTTGTTATCGCTCATAGACTTTCTACTATTAGAGATTGTGATAAGATAATGGTGGTTGAAAGTGGTGGAATAAGTGAAATGGGAACTCATGAAGAACTTTTAGCTAAGAAAGGATCTTATTACAATCTTTACATGGCACAGTATAGATTTATAAGTGAAGGAGCATAGTTGTTTGCTTCGTAAAGCGGAAAAGATTCCCAGTAGCATGGAGAAAAGTTTGCTGGCGAAAATGATAAAAGATGTTAGATGATATAGGGAAAAATGTTGTGCAAAGAGAAAATTATGAATGAGATATAGTGAAAAGTTTTAATGTATTACAGGTAGGAATCTAAGTATAGGGTGAATTTATAGTATTAAGGTATATTTATATATGGTTGTATATTTTAAATGGTTGAAATAAAAATGTTTGTAGAGTATAATTTTAAAAGTATTAGTATACGGAAGAAAGGAATGTACTTAGATGAGATTAGGAATTGTAGGATTACCAAACGTAGGGAAGAGTACTTTATTTAATGCTATAACAAAAGCAGGAGCAGAATCTGCTAACTACCCATTCTGTACAATTGAACCAAATGTAGGTGTTGTTAGCGTTCCAGATAAAAGATTAGATGTACTTGAAAAAATGTATAACACTAAAAGAAAAGTTTATACTGCTGTAGAATTTTATGATATAGCTGGACTTGTAAAAGGAGCTTCTAAAGGAGAAGGATTAGGAAATAAGTTCTTATCACATATAAGAGAAGTTGAAGCTATAGTACATGCGGTAAGATGTTTTGATGATGGAAATGTTGTTCACGTAGAAGGGTCTGTAGATCCAATTAGAGATATAGAAACAATTAATTTAGAGCTTATCTTTGCTGATTTAGAAGTTTTAGAAAGAAGAATGGAAAAAGGAGTTAAGCTTGCAAGATCAGGGGATAAAAAGGCGAAAGCAGAATATGAAATAATGGAAAAAGTTAAGGCTCATTTAGAGGCTAATAAACCAATAAGAACTTTAGAAGTAACAGAAGAAGAAGATGCATTTATCAAAACTTTATTTATGATTACATCTAAGCCAGTTTTATATTCTTGCAATATTTCTGAAGATGATATGATGAGTGGTAATCTTGAAAATGATTATGTAAAGAAAGTTAAAGAATATGCTGAAAATGAAAACTCAGGAGTAGTTGTAGTTTGTGCTAAACTTGAAGAAGAACTTTCAGGATTAGAAGATGATGAAAAAGCAGAAATGCTTGAAGAATATGGATTAGAAGAGTCTGGGTTAGATAAGCTTATAAGAGCTTCATATAAACTTTTAGGTTTAATAAGTTATTTAACTGCTGGTGTACAAGAAGTAAGAGCTTGGACTATAAAAGAAGGAACAAAAGCTCCTGCTGCTGCAGGTAAGATTCACTCAGATATCGAAAGAGGATTCATTAGAGCAGAAATAGTTGGATATGATGATTTAGTAGCATGTGGTTCAGAAGCGGCTGCTAAAGAAAAGGGCTTATATAGATTAGAAGGAAAAGAGTACGTTATGAAAGATGGAGATGTTGTAAACTTCAGATTTAACGTATAATAATTACTTTATAGTGTATATGTAATTTGAAAAGATTATATATGCACTATTTTTTTCTCAGAAAAATGTAAAGAAAAGTACGAAAAATGATTTGAAAATTATTTAAAATAATTACAAGAAATTACAAAAAGGCCTGAAGCATTGAAATTACTAGCTTAAAAAATGAAAAACTCATTAAAAAGTAGCAAAACTACTTGAAGAATGCATAAAAGTTTTATAAAATATATATAAAGTGGTTAAAAGTGGTGAAAAGTGGTTAGATGTAGAGTGAATTTCTGAGGTGCAAAATGTTCATAGGAGAATATCAACATAGTCTAGATAGCAAAAATAGAATAGTTGTACCTTCAAAATTAAGGGAGGGCTTAGGAGAGAAATTTATAATCAGTAAAGGGTTAGATGGATGTCTTTATGCTTATCCTATAGATGAATGGCAGAAGTTCGAAGAAAAATTAAAAAATTTACCACTAACTAATAGAGATGCTAGAGCTTTCGTAAGATTCTTTGTTGCTGGTGCAACAGAAGTTGAAACAGACAAACAAGGAAGAGGTTTAATTCCGGCAAATCTTAGAGAATATGCAGGCATTGAAAAGGAAATAGTAACTATAGGTGCTTTAAATAAGGTTGAGATTTGGAGTAAGGAAAAATGGGAAAGCTATAATGAGTCAGATATCGATTTTGATAGTATAGCTGACAAAATGGGCGATTTAGGAATATAAGGAGTTTTTAAAATGGAATTTAATCACGTTTCAGTTCTTTTAAACGAATGTTTAGATGCTTTAAATATTAAGGAAGATGGAATTTATGTAGATGGCACACTTGGTGGTGCTGGTCATTCTTCAGAAATTCTTAAAAGACTGTCAGAAAATGGTCGTTTAATTGGTATTGACCAAGATACTGACGCTTTAAAAGCAGCAGCCATAAGGTTGCAGAATTTTAATAATGTAACATTCGTACATAATAATTTTTATAATATTAAACAAATATTAGATGATTTAGATATTGAAGAGGTAGATGGAATACTAATGGATTTAGGAGTTTCATCATATCAGCTAGATACTGGAGAAAGAGGATTTAGTTATATGAAAGATGCACCTCTTGATATGAGAATGAATAGAGAAAATGAATTATCTGCTTATGAGGTTGTAAACACATATTCAGAAGATGAATTATATAGAATTATAAGAGATTATGGTGAAGAAAAGTTTGCAAAAAGAATAGCTACATTTATAGTTAATGCTAGAGAAGAAAAAAATATTGAAACTACGTTAGAATTAGTAGAAATAATAAAAAATGCTATACCAGCAAAAGCTAGGAGAGAAGGACCACATCCGGCAAAAAGAACTTTCCAAGCTATAAGAATTGAGGTTAATAGTGAGTTATCAATTTTAAATAGAGCTATAGAAGATGGAGTAAGTAAGCTGTCTAAAGGTGGAAGAATGGCAATTATAACTTTCCATTCATTAGAAGATAGAATAGTAAAAAATAAATTTAGAGATTTAGCTGTAGCTTGTAGATGTCCAAAGGAATTTCCGATTTGTGTTTGTGGAGAAAAAGCTAAAGTTAAGGTGATTTCTAGAAAAGCAATAGATCCATCTAAAGAAGAAGTGGAAATGAATCCAAGAAGTAGAAGCGCAAAATTAAGGGTAATTGAAAAATTATAAAAAGGGTAAATTAATGTGTGGGAGATGTGAATAAAATGGTTGTGAGAGAATATGATTATATAAGAGGAAATACAGCGCTTGCACCTGAAAGAAAGATAAAGGAGCAAGAAGTTAAAAGAAAAAAGAAACAAGTAAAAAAAGAGTTTGACTGGAAAAACAACAGAATAAAAATAATATCTTCAGCAGTTATTGTTTCGATTTTAGGGGTAGCTAGTTTAACTATTGATAGCTATGTATATAAAATTCAAAAAAATTTATCAAATTTAGAAGTTGAGATGGATGTAGAATTAGCAAAAAGTGAAGCTATGAAAGTAGATTTACTTAAGGTATCTTCTCTTGATAATATAAATAATGTAGCTATAAATGGATTAAATATGACTTATCCTGATAAATCAAGCAGTATAACAATTGATATGTCTAAGAATTATTTTGATCACATAAAAGATAAAAAAGAAACTAATACAAAGACAGGCCTAATAGCAAAAATAGCAAATTGGATGAATTAATGAATAACTTATAGAATTCCTTTATAGGATTTCTATAAGTTAAAATTGCTTTAGAAAGAATAAGTATTAGATATTAACTTTTTCTTTTATTCATTAATTCATCAGGGTATGGGGGAAGAGTTATGAGTAAAAGATCATTCAAAGACCGAGCAGTTATGAAGAAAAGAATGACAATCGTTATTGGTGTGATAACTTTGACATTTTTAATTCTTAGCTTAAGATTAGCCTACATAATGATTGTTAAGAGAGAAGATTATGCTAAGAGAGCTGAAGAACAATGGACAAGTGAAGTAAGGATTGATGCAAGGCGTGGTAGAATCTTAGATAGAAATGGAGAAGAACTTGCTGTTTCTGCTGATGTATATAGGGTTGATTTTGACCTTAATTCAATTAGACAAAGTCTAAACAAGAAAGGGTTGGAAACAAAGGATATAGCGCCATTAATTGCTAATGCTTTAGATTTAGAAAGTGATGAAGTACTTGAAAAGTTAGAAACTAAATTGCCAAGTGGAGCTGATGCTGGATCTGCTAATCTTGTTAGAAGAATAGAGAAAGAAGCAGCGGATAAAGTAAAAGCTTTAGAAATAAGTGGGGTAATTGTATCGCCAGATACAAAAAGATATTATCCAAATGGTGAGTTTTTAGCACATGTTCTTGGAAGTACAAATGTAGATGGACAAGGATTGACAGGTGTAGAGTTACAGTATAATGAATATTTATCTGGAGTTCCAGGAATAAGAATATCAGAATTAGATAGGAATAGTGCAAATGTTTCGTATACAATATCTAAGTTTACAGCGCCAATAACAGGTAAGGATGTTACCCTTACAATAGATAAAAATATTCAAGCTTTTGCAGAAAAAGCTGCAGAAAAGGCTTTAGTAGATAATAAAGCAGCTAGAGTTTCAATATTAGTAATGGATCCAAATAATGGAGAAGTTTTGGCGATGGTAAATAAACCAGATTTTGATCCTAACAATCCGTTTGATGGATATTCTGATTTTACTGGAAACACTGATGCTGAAAAACTACAAAAAATGTGGAGAAATAGCTTAGTGAATGATACATTTGAACCAGGTTCTATATTTAAGGTTGTAACTATGGTAACAGCATTAGAAGAAGGTCTTGTAAGTGAGACAGATAAGTTTACATGTGGAGGAAGTTTGCAAGTAGGACCTCATACAATAAAATGTTGGAAGCATGGGGGACATGGTGAGCAAACATTACCAGAAATACTTCAGAATTCATGTAACGTAGGATTTATGAAGTTAGGTGAAAAGATTGGTAAGGAAAAATTAACTGAATATATAAAGAAATTAGGTTTTGGACAGGTTTCAGGAATAGATTTACCAGGTGAAGCAAAAGGTATAATAAAAAGTGCTGAATCAATAAAAGAAGCAGATTTAGCGACAATTTCTTTTGGACAAACTAACACTGTAAATGCAGTACAATATATGACCGCATTTAATGCATTAGCTAATGGTGGATCCCTTATTCAACCACATATAATGAAAACTGTAACTCATACAACATCAACAGGAGAAGAGGTTGTTGACGAGGTTTTTGAACCAACAGTAAAAGAAAATGTTTTATCTGAAGAGATGACTGCAGTTTTAAGAGATTATCTAGAAAGAACAGTTAATAAAGGCGGTTCTAATAGATCATATATAGCTGGATATCATATAGGAGGTAAAACTGGTACAGCACAAAAAGTTAACCCTGTTACTGGGGGATATGAATCAGGAAAGTATATATCATCTATGGCTGCTATGGTTCCAACTGACAATCCAAAGGTTACGGTTTTTGTTAGTATAGATGAGCCTAGTAATGGTGATTACTATGCAGGTGTTGTAACAGCTCCTGTAGCTAAAGTGTTGATAGATGATATTATAAATTATATGAATGATGAAATTTTTAAGGATAATGATTCTATTTTAAGAGAAGTTGTAATTCCGGAATTAAGAGGACTATCATTAGATGAAGCTAAAAAGGTTCTCAAAGATAACAATTTAGAGTATAATATTGAAGGAAGTGGGTCTATAATAACAGATATAAAACCATATCCTGGATATGTAGTAAAAGAGGGATCAAAGATTAATCTTTACACTGATGGAGATGGAAATTATAATAGAAATGTTGTTATGCCAGATTTGATAGGATATTCTAAAGAGGCAGCTATAGAACTATTAGAAAGCTTAGGAATTAATTATACTCTTCAGGGAGATGGGGTTGTTAGCAATCAAAGCACTCCACAAGGAGAGGTAATTGTTATAGGTGATACGGTAAAACTTATACTTACTTCGGATTACGGAGATTAGAAGTTTGCCATTAGTTTAGCATGTGGAATATCACATGCTAAATTTTTATCTTTTAAGATATCTATTTATAAGAGGAGATGAAGTAATGAAACTATTACAATTGTTAGATGGGGTAAATTATAAAGTAGTAAAAGGAACTTTAGATAAAGAAATAGTCAATATTCAGTATGATAGTAGAAAAGTCACTAACAATGACATTTTCGTATGTCTTTCAGGGTTTGAGGTTGATGGACATAATTTTGCTAATAAGGCAATTGAAAATGGTGCAAGAGTAATAATATGTGAGAAAGATATAGAATTAGTTAATGAATCAAATGATGTAACTATTATTAAAGTTGATGAAGGAAGAAAAACATTAGCTACTATGGCAGCTAATTATTATGATCATCCAACAAAAAAACTTAAATTAATTGGTGTTACAGGAACTAATGGTAAAACAACAAGTGTATACATACTAAAATCAATTTTAGAAAAGTCAGGAGAAAAAGTTGGTTTAATTGGAACTATAGCTAATTATATAGGTGATGAAAAGATAGAATCTACTCATACTACTCCAGAATCATTAGAGTTACAAAAATTATTTAAGAATATGGTGGATAAAGGTTGTAAATATTGTGTAATGGAAGTATCATCTCACTCTTTAGCTTTAGATAGAGTATATGGCTGTCATTTTGATATAGGTATATTTACTAATATTACAAGAGATCACTTAGATTTCCATAAAACGTTTGAAAATTATTATGATGCAAAATTTAAGCTTTTTGAAAGAAGTGATTATTCTATAATAAATGTAGATAACAACTACGGATACAATGTAATTAGAGATTTAGAAAAACTAAATAAAAAAGCTATAACTTACTCTATTAGTGAAGAAAGTGATTATAGGGCAACAGAAGTTGAGTTTATAGGCCAAGATACTATATTTACAGTTAATGGTACAAGATATGAATTTGTTTTGCCAGGAGAATATAATGTCCATAATGCATTAGGATGTATAGCAGCAGCTAAGACATTAGGAATAAGTGAAGAAAATATAAAAAGCGGTTTATTAGATGTAGTAGTTCCTGGTAGATGCGAAAGAGTTGGGATCAAGTACAACCTTCCTTATGAATTAATAATAGACTTTGCTCATACACCAGATGGATTGAAAAATCTTTTAGAAACTTTAAGAATACTTACAAAAAATAGATTAATTGCTGTTTATGGTAGTGGTGGAGATAGAGATAAGGTTAAAAGAGCTGAAATGGGTAGAATAGGTAGCGAAATAGCAGATTTAGTAATTATAACATCTGATAATCCGAGAACAGAAGATCCTATTGCTATTCTAAAAGAGATTAGTTGTAATATACAAAAAACTAACTATTTAGCAATTGAAGATAGAGTTGAGGCTATAAGGTTAGCAATGGATATGGCTGAGCCAGGAGATGTAGTAGTACTTGCTGGTAAAGGTCATGAAACTTATCAAATAATGCCTGAAGGAAAGGTGCATTTTGATGAAAGAGAAGTAATTGCTGATATTTTAAATAAGTAATAAGAGGTGTAGTAATGGAAATAACTTTCAAAGAACTTTTGGATGCTATAAAAGGTGAAATTATTATAGATAGTAGCAAAAAAGAGTTTAATAAGTTTTGTATTGATACTAGAAAGATTGAAGAAGGCAATATTTTTGTAGCTTTAAAGGGGGAAAAATTTAACCCAAATAAAAATGCCATTGAAGCTATTGATAAAGGTGCAAATATAGTATTAGTAGATGAAGTATTTTTTGATAAGGCAGATATTAAAAAAGAAGGAACAATAATAAAAGTGGAGAGTTGTCATAAAGCTTTGTTAGATTTAGCTAACTATTATAGAAAAAAGTTAAATCTAAAAGTTATTGGGGTAACTGGATCAACAGGAAAGACATCTACAAAAGATTTAGTTGCAGCTTTTTTAAGTCATAAGTTTAAAGTCTTTAAGACTAAAGGGAATTTCAATAGTGAAATAGGGTTACCACTTATGATTTTTGAATTAACTAGTGAATATGATGTGGCAGTTTTAGAAATGGGAATGAGCGATTTAGGGGAGATACACAATCTTGCTAAGACAGCTCTTCCTGATATGGCTGTTATAACTAATATTGGTTTATCTCATCTAGAAAATCTTAAGACACAAGAAAATATTTTAAAAGCTAAAATGGAGATTACTGATTTCTTTGATAAGGATAGTGTTTTAGTTGTTAATGGAGAAGATAGACTATTAAACAAATTAGATAATAAATGTTTTAAAATTGAAAAAACTGGATATAATCATGAATATGATGTTTACGCTACTAATATTATATTAAGAGAGAACTCTACAGAATTTACTGCCCATCATAAGGGGAATGAATTTACATTTAAATTACCTATGGCAGGAAAGCATAATGTTTTAAATTCTATGTTAGCAATTGATATTGCATTAAACTTAGGATTATCTTTTGAAGATATGAACAAAGGACTAGAAAATTTAGAAGCAACATCGATGAGATTGCAAGTTATAAAAAAAGAAAATATAACAATTATAAATGATTGTTATAATGCTAGCCCGGATTCAATGAAATCATCTTTAGATGTTTTAGCTACTTATAACGGCGGAAGAAAGGTTGCTATACTTGGTGATATGTATGAGTTAGGTTCTAAATCTAAAGAAGCTCATGCTGAAGTTGGAAGTTATGCAACTGACAAAGTTGAATTGTTAATAGTCATAGGAGAAAATATTGAAGAATTTAGAAGTGGCTATAAAGGTAAAAGTATAGTTGCATTTAAAACTAAAGATGAATGTTTAGATAAACTAAAAGATTATATAAATAAAAATGATATTATTTTAGTTAAAGCATCTAGGGGAATGAAATTTGAAGAGGTAGTAAATGAGCTTGAATCTATCTCAATATATTAGAGGAGGTGAACTGCTTTTAGCAGTGAAAAATGGGGGATAAAATGATAAACATAATAACATCAAAATATGCAATAGCAGCGGTACTAAGTTTGCTAATTTCATTAGCATTAGGGCCTATTGCTATACCAGCATTAAGAAGATTAAAATTCGGACAAAACATAAGAAAAGAAGGACCTCAAAGCCATCTTAAAAAAGCCGGTACACCGACAATTGGTGGATTAATATTTATAGGATCTACTTTAATTACGATGATTGCTTTAAGATTAAAGTGGAATGATGAAGCTATGATAGCTTTATACTCACTTATAGCCTTTGGATTTATAGGATTTTTAGATGATTTACTTAAAATAATAAAAAAGGATAACGAAGGATTAAAAGCTTGGCAAAAGATGGTCCTATTATTGGTCTTCTCTGGAGCTATAGCGTATTATGGATATTTAAATTTAAGTACAGGTATGATAATACCTTTCTTAGGTAAAAAAGTGGCTCTTGGAATGTTTTATATTCCGTTTGTAATCTTTATTTATGCAGCAACAACAAATGCAGTTAATTTAACAGACGGTTTAGATGGTTTAGCATCTACAGTATCAGTTTTAGTTTTAACATTTTTTGCAGTAAGCGCATTTATATTAGGACATGATTCAGTTGGTCTTTTCTGTATAGCTTTAATAGGTGGATTGATAGGGTTCTTAAAATATAATGCATATCCAGCAAAAATATTTATGGGAGATACTGGTTCGTTAGCTATAGGTGGAGCAATTGCAACAATTGCAATTATATTAGAGATACCTCTACTTATTCCAGTAGTAGGAGGAATATATGTGCTTGAAACATTATCTGTAATTATTCAAGTAACATCATTTAAATTAACTGATAAAAGAATATTTAAGATGGCTCCAATACATCACCATTTTGAACAATGTGGATGGAGCGAAGTTAAGATTGTAACAGTATTTTCAATAGTAACTGTTATTTTATGCATGATAGGATTCTGGGCACTTTAGAAATTTAATATGGAGGAGTGTTTATGAGATTTAATGAACCCCTAAATAAAAAGAAGTTAGGGGAAGTAGACTATGGTATATTCTATTCTTTATTTCTATTGTTGGCTATAGGAATAGTTATGATTTATTCAGCTAGCTCTTTCTATGCTATGTTTAAATATAAAAACAGTATGTATTACTTAATAAGGCAAGGTGCATTTGCTATAATTGGTGTAATAGCATTAGTAATGATGATGAAATTTGATTATCATAAGCTAAAAAAAATAACACCATATTTATTAATAGCTACAATTCCATTGTTAATTGCAGTTTTCTTTTTTCCAGAAGTAAATGGAGCTAGAAGATGGATTAAATTAGGTATATTATCATTTCAACCTTCTGAGTTAACGAAATACGTAGTAGTTATGTTTTTAGCTATGAGTATTGATATGAAAGGTGATAGAATTAAAAGATTTTGGGATGGACTAGTACCTTATTTAGGTGTAGCAGGTTTTTTTGCTGCGATGATATTAGCAGAGAAGAATATGAGTATTGCTACGATCATTATGATTGTGACATTTATAATGCTTTTTGTTGCGGGTGGACAAATTAAGCATTTATTTGGAATAATATTTCCGGCTATGCTTACGTTAGCTATATTCTTTATTTTTAGCTCTGATTATCGTAGAGCTAGAATGTTAAACTTTATAGATCCGTGGAAAGATGCAGCTGGTGATGGGTATCAACTTATACAATCTTTTTATGCACTTGGTGCAGGTGGAATAACAGGTTTAGGATTAGGAGAATCAAGGCAAAAGATTTTATATATGCCAGAGCCACATAATGACTTTATATTTTCAATTATTGGAGAAGAGTTAGGTTTAGTTGGATGCTTGTTCATTGTGGGATTATTTTTATTTCTTATTTGGAGAGGAATAAGAGTAGCAATGAAGGCTAAAGATACTTATGGTAAATTACTTGCAGTAGGTATTACTTCAATAATTGCAGTTCAAGCAATAATAAATATTGCTGTTGTCACAGGGTCTATGCCTGTAACAGGTGTTCCTATGCCGTTTATAAGTTATGGAGGAACATCACTAGTAATAAATCTTATGGCAATGGGAATTCTATTAAATATATCATCACAAATAGAAAAAAGTGTAACTTAAGAGAGTACCTCTAAATATAGAGGTACTTTTTGTTGTTAATGTAAATAATGTAATAAAATTGTAACTAAATTTTGGGTGAAAAACTTGAAGAAAAATGATATTATTATATATAGATATATTTAGAAAAGGATGAAATATTGCAAAATGACAGAATATAAACAAAGTAATGAGATTAAGAAATATCTAAAGAGTAAAAAAAGAAAGAAAAAGTTGAAAAAGATGATAATGATAATGATTGTATTAACAATTGCTATACTTTTGTTTTTAACTAAAGCGCCTATCTTTAATATTAAAACAATCGATGTGATTGGGACATCTAAAATAAGTTCTGATAACTTGAAAGAGAATTTAAAAGTTTTTATTGGAGAAAATATTTATATTATAAATGAAAATGATATTAAAAGTGCATTAATGCAAGATAAATATGTTAAAGAGGTTAAGATATCTAGAAAAGGGATATCTAAATTAGTTATAAATATAGTTGAAGAGTCTCCTGTGTTTTATGTTGAGAATAATGGAGTTATAGAAGTTATAAATGAAGATTTAGTAGTGATAGAAGAAATCGATAGCATAGAAGGGAGAAATTTAGTGAAAATATCAGGAATAGAATCAGAAAAGATATCACTTGGTGAAAAAATTAATGATGATGAGATACTTCCTAGTATATTAAAGAAATTTTATCCTTACATAGCTCAAAATAGAGAGTCTATTAAATTTGATGAAATAAATATTGCAGATATTGTAAATATAAAAGGTCGAATTGGAAATGTGGAAATATTTTTTGGTGATGATTCCGATCTACATGAAAAAATGGAAAATGTTTATAGAATATTATTGTCAGATGAAATTAAGTTAACTAAAGGATATATAGACGTTAGCTTTGATGGACCACCTATAATTAAGAATATATCAAGCTAGGGGGAGTATTTATGAAAAAAATAATATCACAACTTGTGGTTGCTATAGTATGTGCAATTTTAGGATTTTTATTAACATACCAATTTAAAATGTTAAGATTACAAGAGGATGCAAAGTCTACTGCACAAAATCAAGATATTTTATATCAAATAGAAGCATTGAAAAAAGAAAAAGAAGAACTGTCCGAAACTAATAAAACCTTATCTGAAGAGATTAAGCGATTAGAAGAAGTTGCAGCTGAAGAAGGAGCTTTAGAAAATGAAATAAAGAAACAGTTAGATAATGCAAGGATGCATTTAGGATTGTTAGATGTTAAAGGCTCAGGAATAGTAATAACAATTACACCTAAAACAACTATTTTTGGAGAAAATACTACAGATAGTACAGTTGGGATTAGCGAAGAGGAATTAATTCATATTATAAACCTTTTATGGTATTCAAGAGCTGAGGCTATTTCAGTAAATGATATTAGAATAACACCTCAAACAGGAATTAAAACGTCAGGGAGAAGTATTTCTATAGGAACAGTTGGATTAGTTGATCCAAAATCTAAAATAGTAATAAAGGCTATAGGAGATAAAGCAAAGCTTAATGTAGGTGTAAGCTATGGTAATTCTTTAGCGTATGGAGCGTTGAAAAATTATAGTGTAGAGACAAAAACTAGTGATGATATAGTTATAAATAAGACTACACAAAGTTTAAGAAATGAATATATAAAGCCTGTACAATAAAGGAGGATTATAGTTATGATTGGATTTATAGGATTATTAGTAGGTGTACTACTAGGATTAGTTTTGAATGTGAATATACCTGATAAATTTTCTCCATATATGTCTGTGGCAATTTTAGCGTGCTTAGACTCAGTTTTTGGAGCGTTACGTGCAAGTTTATCTAAAAGTTTTAAACCGGATATTTTTATTTCAGGCTTTGTAGGAAATGCTATTTTAGCGGCAGCACTTGCGTATTTAGGCGATAAATTAGGAATTCCTATATATATAGCAGCAGTAATTGTTTTTGGAGGACGTATATTTGATAATTTCGCAATAATAAGAAGATTCTTGCTTGAAAAACTTAAAAATCGACAAAGAGGTGATTAAGTGAAGAAGCATATAGATAAAATATTGATTTTTATTGCGGCAATTATAACAGGTACGCTTATATCTATTAGTTTTGGTGATAGTAAAGTAGATACTTTTTTTTCAATGAAAAGTATAGAATATAAGGATGCAATTGAGCAACGAAATTTATTATATAAAGAAATATCTGATTTAAAAGAAAATAATAACGAAATTATGTATAAATTAAGGGATTACAATCAAGGGGAAGAAAAACACCAGAAGGTAATAGACGATATGAAGTTGCAGCTTAGTGACTACAGTGAGATTGCAGGAACTACAGCATTAGAAGGTAGTGGTATAGTAATAAAAATAAAAGATGGA
Source organism: Clostridium sp. NSJ-145 (assembly GCF_021044725.1). NCBI lineage: Bacteria > Bacillati > Bacillota > Clostridia > Eubacteriales > Clostridiaceae > Clostridium > Clostridium sp. NSJ-145. The sequence continues at coordinate 66,596 of NZ_JAJNOS010000001.1, read as the reverse complement.
TATTATGATATAAGTGAAAGCACTTCATATGAAATTGATAGAAGAACATTGCATGCAACTGATGCAGCCTTATTAATAAATGAATTAAGAGCTATAGGGGCTGAGGCTATAGCGATAAATGGTTATAGAGTATTAAACGATACTGGAGTACAGTGTGAATGGGCTTTTATAGGCTTTAATGATAATAATCAGACAATAGAAGGGCAGCCATTTTATTTTTATGCATTAGGAAAGCCAGAAGAATTAGAAGCTGCTTTATTCTCGGATGGAAGTTATCTAAATAGGCTTATAATAAGAGGCTTAGAAATAGAAGTTGAAAAAAGAGAGGACTTATATTTTCCACCAACAAACAGAATCCTAGACTTTCAATATATGGAAAGAGCAGATTCTTAAGCAAAACTAATTTTTATAATAAAATTATTAAAAAAATTTTATGAAAATGTGAATTTTATGAAGGAAATTTTGGGTTTTTGGAGAATAAAAATATGTAGAAGATTCTCCATAAAGGAGGGACTAATTATAGATATAAAAGGTAAAATTAAAGAGATTTTAAATTCTATACCAGATGACGTACAACTTGTAGCTGTATCTAAGACAAAGCCAGTTGAAGATATTTTAGAAGCTTATGATATTGGTATAAGAAATTTTGGCGAAAATAAGGTGCAAGAATTAGTTGATAAATACGAAAAATTACCTAAAGATATAAAATGGCATTTAATTGGGGCTCTTCAGACGAATAAGGTTAAATATATAGTAGGTAAAGTAAGTTTAATTCATTCTTTATCTAGTATAAAGCTTCTTGAGAAAATTGAATTAGAATATGGAAAGAAAAATATTACTGCCGATGTTTTAATTCAAATTAATATTGGAAGAGAATCGTCTAAAAGTGGTATATTAGAAGAAGAATTGGATCAATTAATTGAAGCTGTAGAGAAATGTAAAAATATTAAAGTTAAAGGTATTATGGTTATAATACCAAAAGGTAATGATGAAGAAAATAGATATTACTTTAGAAGGACTTATGATATTTTTAAAACTCTAAAAAATAGTAATTATAAAAATATAACAATGGAAATTTTATCAATGGGGATGACCCATGATTACAAAATAGCAATAGAAGAAGGATCTAATTTAATAAGAATTGGAACTGGAATTTTTGGAGCAAGATAAATTGTAGGAGGAGTTATAATGAGTATGTTAAGTAAATTTAAAGAAATGGTTTTTGGAGAATATGATGAGGATTTTGAAGATATAGAAGAAAATGAAGAAGAGGAAGAAATAGAAGAAGTCGAGTCTATTATATCTAAGCAAAAGGGTAATAAGGTTGTTAATATACACAATAGTGCTTCACCAAAGATTATGGTTGTAAAACCATCAAGTTATGAAGAAGCTAAAGAGATTGCAGATGCTCTTAAAAATAGAAAGATTATAGTTGTTAATACTACAGCATTAGAGGCAAAAGTAGCACAAAGATTAGTTGATTTCATAAGTGGTGCCGTTTGTGTCTTAGGAGCACAATTACAAGAAATTGAACAAAGAGTATATCTTTTATCACCTTCAAATGTTGAAGTTTCTAGCGAATTAAAAACAGAAATAAGCAGTAAAGCTTTATTTAGCTGGAATAAATAGAGGAGCTAAAAATAGCTAATGATAAAAAAAGAAGAAGTAATAAGAAACTTTAGTAAAGAAGAAAGAGATGAAGTTGTAAAAATATATGAATGGATGGAGTTAGCTTATGAAAAGGAAATACCGTTGTTTTCAAGAAGTTTTTGTACTCCAAACATATGGTTATATTTTGTTAACAATTTTAATTCGAAAAATTTTAAGGTAGAAGCTAATGGATACTTTGAAGAAAGTGATAGAAGGGTACTATCTTTTAATAATATATATGGAAGTGATTATCCATATAAGTTAATAAAAATTGAAAAAAAATCAAAGTTTGATTCTTTATCTCATAGAGATTATCTAGGCTCAATTATGGCCTTAGGTATGGAGAGAGAGAAGTTTGGGGACTTAAGAGTTTATGAAAACTATGCAGTTGTTCCGGTTTATGAGGATGTTGTTGAGTATGTTATATCATCATTAAATTCCGTAGGTAAATCACCGGTTAGCTGTGAAGTGATAAATGACACAACATTATCTAAGGTTAACTTTTTAGAAGTTATAATTAATGTATCATCGTTAAGATTAGATAGTATTGTGTCTAAGCTTTCAAATATATCAAGGTCAAAAGCGTTGGACTTAATAAATCAAAATAAAATTTTAGTAGATTACTGTAAAGTAAATAGCAAAAGCTTAGAAGTTAAAGAAGGACAAAGGATAACTATCGCTGGAGTAGGTAAGTATATTATGGGGAATATTGTAGGTAATACTAAAAGCGGTAGGTTTAAAGTTAACATAAAGAAATATATTTAAAGAACGAGGTGGGGGAAAAATGAAATTAACGCCAATGGATATTAATAATAAAGAATTTAAGAGGGGAATTAGAGGATATAATCCCGATGAAGTTGATGAATTTTTAGATGAAGTTGTTGAAAATTATGAAGAGTTATATAAAGAAAATTCAAGACTAAAAGAAACTGTTACAAGACTTAAAGATAAAGTTGACCATTATGAAAGACTTGAGGCTACAATACAGAATACATTATTATTAGCTCAAAATGCTGCAGAGCAAGCAAAGGAGAGTTCACAAAAAGAAGCAGACTTAATTGTTAACAATGCAAATGAAACTGCTCAAAAAATTCTAGATAAAGCACATAGTGATGTTATCGGAATAAATGATGAATATGAGAGAGTTAAAGAAGAGTTTATTAAATTTAGAGCAAAATTTAGAGGCTTTATGAATACACAACTTCAAACTTTTGATGAGTTAGAAAAAGATTTAACTAAAAACTATAATGTTTCAGAAGTTATACAAGAATTAGAGTTAGGTAGTAAAGAGATTGAGACGAAGTCAAACGTAAATGAGGAAAGTGAGAGCAATACTGTTAAAGATGATGATATTTCCGAAATCAAGAGTTTCTTCGCAAAAAACTAATACATATTAAAGAGACGGAGACGTCTCTTTTAATTTTATATGATTTATTATTGTATAATACTTGAGTAACATATATAGATATATTATAATGTGGTAAGAATTATTATAAACGGAGAAATAAATTATATGGAAGAAATAATATTGAAAGTTACTGAAGAAAATACTGGAGAAAGGATAGATAAATATTTATCTACTGTTATTGAAGGAAAAACTAGATCATTTATTCAGGGTCTTATTGAAGAAAAAGCTGTAACGGTAAATGGTAAAATAATAAAGAGTAATTATAAAGTGAAGATAAACGATGAGGTAGTAGTGATTTTACCAGAACCTATAGAGCTAGATGTAAAAGCTGAAAATATAAAATTAGATATAGTTTATGAAGATAGTGATGTAATTGTAGTTAATAAACCTAAGAATATGGTAGTACATCCTGCACCAGGTAATTATAGTGGAACTTTAGTTAATGGGCTTTTATATCATTGCAAGGATTTGTCAGGTATAAATGGTGTTATAAGACCTGGTATAGTACATAGAATTGATAAAGATACTACAGGAATTTTAGTTGTAGCTAAAAATGATGAAGCACATAATTCTTTAGCAAAACAATTTAAAGATCACTCTATAAAAAGAGAATATTATGCATTAGTTGAAGGTAGGTTTTCTAAAGAGTCAGGTACTATAGATAAACCTTTAGGTCGTAATAAGAAGGATAGATTAAAAATGGATATAGTGGAAGACGGAAGGAGAGCTGTTACTCACTATGAAGTTTTAGAACAATATGATAAAGGTGTATCTTTAATAAAGTGTACTTTAGAGACAGGAAGAACTCATCAAATTAGAGTACATATGGCATCAATTGGACATCCACTAGTAGGTGATCAAACATATGGATTCAAAAAACAAAAGTTTAAAATTGAAGGGCAAGCATTACATGCAAAAACCTTAGGGTTTATACATCCTAGTACAGGTGAATACATAGAGTTTACATCAGATCTTCCAGAATATTTTGAAGAGTTAATAAGAAAGTTAAGATAGGAGGATTAACTATGAAATTAAAAGCTAACTTATTAGATCAAAACGCTATAAGAAGAAGTTTAATAAGAATATCTCATGAAATTATAGAAAAAAATAAAGGTGTTGAAGATATAGTATTAATAGGAATAAAAAGAAGAGGTTATCCTATTGCTAATAGAATTTCTGAAAATATTGAAAATATTGAAGGAATAAAAGTTCCAGTAGGTTATGTAGATATTACTTTATATAGAGACGATATATCAGAAATAATGGATATGCCAGAGGTTAAAAATATAGACTTAGGTGTTGAGGTTAAAGGCAAAAAAGTTATAATTGTAGATGACGTTTTATACACTTGTAGAACTGTAAGAGCTGCTATAGATGCGATAATTCATGCTGGTAGACCTAAATCAATACAATTAGCTGTGTTAATTGATAGAGGGCATAAAGAGTTGCCAATAAGAGCTGATTATGTTGGTAAAAATATTCCTACATCAAAATCAGAAATTGTAGCAGTAGAGATAACAGAGATAGATGAAGATGATTCAGTGAAAATATATGAATCATAAAAAAGGAGAAAAAGAATGGAATATAATTTAGTTGCAACTACTACCTTTGGATTAGAGGGAATAACGGCTAAGGAATTAAAAGCGTTAGGATATGAAGATTTAAAAACAGAAAATGGTAAGGTTCATTTTGTAGGCGATGAAATGGATATTGCTATAGCAAATGTTCATTTAAGAACTGCTGACAGAGTTTTTATAAAAATGGCTGAATTTGAAGCTAGAACCTTTGAAGAATTATTTCAAGGTACTAAAAAAGTTAAATGGAGTGAAATCATTCCTAAAGATGGGGTAATGCATGTAGTGGGTAAATCTGTGAAATCTACTTTATTTAGTGTTCCAGATTGTCAATCAATTGTTAAAAAGGCTATAGTAACAAGTATGAGTGAGAGTTATGGAATAGATAAGTTTGAGGAAGATGGACCTGTTTATAAAATTGAGGTTTCTATATTAAAAGATGTAGTTACACTATCTATAGATACAAGTGGTGTTGGTTTACATAAGAGAGGATATAGAGAGGAAGCTGGAATAGCACCGTTAAAAGAAACTTTAGCAGCAGCAATGGTATTAATATCTAGATGGAGAGGAAATTATCCTTTAGTTGATACTTTTTGTGGATCAGGAACTATATTAATAGAAGCTGCTATGATAGCTCAAAATATAGCACCAGGATTATGTAGAAATTTCGTATCAGAAACTTGGCCAACAATAGGTAGTGAAATCTATGAACAAGTTAAAGAAGGTGCTGAAAGAAGCATAAAGCATAATGATATTAAGCTTATTGGTTATGATATAGATGGTAGAATTTTAAGAGTTGCAAGAAGTAATGCTGAGAAAGCTGGTGTTTCAAAATATATAGAATTCCAAAAAAGAGATTTTAGAGAATTTAAGACTTCAGATAAAAATGGATTTATTATAACTAATCCGCCTTATGGAGAAAGATTAGGAGATAAGGATGAAGTAGGAGAACTTTATAGAATATTTGGAGAATATAAAAAGATACATAATACTTGGGATTTTAATATATTAACTTCTTTTGAAAACTTTGAAAGACCATTTGCAAGAAAAGCAAGTAAGAATAGAAAATTATATAATGGTAAAATAAAATGTTATTATTATCAATATTTTGATAATACATTAATTAAAAATGATGGAGATATGTTAATAAACCACATTTAATTTAATTAAAAGTTAATGAGAAAATCCAGTTTATACTGGATTTTTTTCTGTTAAGAAATTAATTAGAAGTTTATAAGATGATAATAATTTAAAGCCAGCATAAGCTGGCTTTATTAATAAAGAATTATTTTGAATTTACTTTTTTTCTAAGTTAAAAGAATTTAATTCTGACGGTTCAGTGTAAAGTGTGTAATTTGTATGATATATTACCATACCAGGCTTTGAACCAGCAGGTTTTTTTAGATTTCTGACTAAAGTATAGTCTACAGGAACTTTTGATGAAGTTTGTGCTTTGCTATAGTAAGCAGCAAGTGTTGCACCTTCAATTAATGTTTTATCAGGAACATCTGTTGAGCAAATAATTACATGAGAGCCAGGTATGTTTTTTGTATGAAGCCACATATAATTCTTATTTGCAAATTTTAAAGATAAATAATCATTTTGAATGTTATTTTTACCTACAAAAATATCAATTCCTTCAGAAGAAACAAAATGCAAAGGCTTTGAAGCTTTAGATTTTTTATCATTTTTATTTGACTTTCTATTTCTTATATATCCTGTTGAGATAAGCTCATTTTTTATATCATCTATTTCAACATAGCTTTCACAATTTTGTATATTAGTTAATACGGAATAAAGATATTGAAGTTCTTCTTCATTTTTCTCTAATTGTTCTAATGAAGATTCTTCAGATTTTTTTAGTTTATTATATTTTTTATAATAACTTTGAACATTCTCAGAAGGAGATTTATTAGGATCTAAAGGAATTTTCATATACTCTTCATTTTCGCTATAAAAGTTTAAAAGTTCAATAGAAGAACTACCAGCTTTTATTGTATAAATATATGAAGTTAATAAGTCGCCCTTTATTTTAAAATCATCTTTTCCTTCACATTTTTTTAGTAATGAATTAAGTTTTTCTTCTTTCTTTAAGCATCTATCTATATTAGTAGTTAGAAGTTTTTGAATATTGATAGATCTGCTTTTTATACGCTCCTGCTTATCTTTCTCTATGTAATATTTATCCATCATTAAGTGAGGGTTTTCAAATACAAGAGAATTGCTTTCATTTTCTATATTAGTTAATTTGATAGAAAATAAATCTATAAAATCTCTATTACAATCAAGTGTAATGTTAAATACAGAATTATTTACAAGAGTAGTAGACATATCTTTCATAAAATTATAAATAATATCTGATTTTATATCACTTTCTGATTTAGAATATTCATAATAAAAGTGGTGAGAAAGTGGCTTACTGATTCCAGTAAAAATTGATGAAAATAAATTTGCGTCAAAAGGAATATCATTTTTTTCTAAGTAAGCTTCAAGTTCATCTTTAGAAAAATTAAAAGGATTAAGTTTTTTGGATTTAGGAGGATATTTATAAGTAACTCCAGGATAAAGAATTCTATAGCTATTTACATCTGCACCAATATGTTTTATACATTCCATTACTTTATTATCTCTTTGTCTAACTAATGTAATATTACTATGACGTCCCATAATCTCAACTACAAGTATATAGATACTGTTAAACCCTAATTCATCTGTAGCTTCTATATATATATTAAGTAATCTATCACCATCAACTTGTTCAACCTCAAGTATTCTTCCACCTATTAAATATTTTCTAAGTACCATTGTAAACATAGGTGCTTGAAGAGGATTAGTTTTACTAACTTCTGTAAGATGAATTCTAGGATATTTTGAAGAGGCAGAAATCAAAAGTTTAACATTTTTTCTGTCTTTTCTTAATGTTATAATAATTTCATCTTTTTCTGGTTGATTTATTTTATCAATTTTTGAATTTGTTATTGATTTTTTTAAATCTTGGACTAAACTATATAAGTAGATACCATCTAATGCCATAAATGTTTTCCTCTCTTTTTCTGTTTTAAGGATAGTATAACATTATTATGCATAGATGTTCAAGGTAACAAGGGGTAAGGTATAAGTAAAAAAAGTTATAAGAGATTATATGTATTTAAGATATAACTTAAATGTGGGGGATAGTTTATAAGTAAATGAGGTAAAGATGAAAGTGAAAAGTAATAATTTAAAGTTTGTAGTAATAGTTATATCTATAATTATGCTAATGTTTGGGTGTGCAGAGAAAGAAAAGGAAAGGGAAACAGGAGAAGAAAAAGAGAGAATTACATTAAGTCAAGGTGCTTATAGGAACTTGGAAAGTAATAGTATATATTCTTTAAATGAAGATAATATCTATGAAAAGATAGATACAGACGAGTTGGTGATTTCATATAATAGTGAAAGTGGAAATTATATTTTTATCCAAGATGATGATGTATTTATTAAGTACTTAGGTAAAAATATTAAAATTAATGATAATAAGATAAAATCACCTAAGTTATCTAATGATGGAAAATATATATTTTATTTTTGCGATAATGGAATATTAGAACCAAAAGTTATTGATTTGGAAAATGAAACAGAAGTAATTATTGATAATAAGGTTATGATTTCAGGTCAATTTGCTGATTGGGTAGCAGATAATACACTTATTTATTATGGAATAAGAAATGAAGATAAAAAAAGTGGAATTTTTACGTATGACTTATCAAATAAAACAGAAGAGCTAGTATATGAAATAAATAAGGGATATGTTTCATTTTTAAAGGCTATAGACGATGAAGTTGTGTTTATAGAAGATAATATGGAAAATAGGAAAATATTAATTTCCTTAGAAAAAAATAATAGCTTTGAAGAAATTACTGAAAAAATAATAGATATAAAAGATATAATAAAAATAGATGAAAATATATACATATTAGGAAAAGTAAAAGATGATGTATATTCTATTTATGAAATTTTAGGTAATGATTTACATAGGGTAGTATATGATTTTCCGCTTATGATTAATTTAGAAAAAGGTTTATCTGTAAGTCCAAAGGGTGAATTATTGTTTATGGGAAGTAATGAAGATTATAATGAACAAAATATATACAGTTATTCTGATGGAACTGTAAATTTAATATCAAAAAGTAAAGGGAAATATACTTTCATTAATATGAATTAAGGGATTTTAGACTTTAAAGTCTGAAATCTTTATTTTTTTACTTTTAATATTAAAAGTAATGATTAAAGAAGTGATAAATTGGAAATTACTTTAAAGGGTGAAAAGATGTTGATAGACTTTGAAAAAATTAATATTAAAATTTTAAGAAAAATAACAAAAGACGATGCAAAGAGACTTAAGGCTATTCCTTATAGGAATGAAGGTGAAAAAATATATATTATTGCTTCTAATGTAAACCTAAACATTAAAAATGAATTGAAATTTATTTTTGATAAAGAATTAGAGATAAAAGAAATAGATGAAAATACTCTTTTTGGAATGATAGAAAGATTATATGTAGGTTTAGAAGATGATGTAGAAGAGATAATAATAAGAAAATCTATAGAATTAAATGCATCAGATATACATTTTGAACCAAGAGAGAAATTTACAGTAGTTAGAATGAGAATAGATGGTAAGCTTGTTATTACCAATATTTTAACATTAGAAGAACATTTAAAGATAATATCTAAGTTAAAGGTTAAAAGTAATTTAGATATTACAGAAAAAAGACGACCACAGGATGGTAAACTTACTTTTAAAGAAATGGATAAAAATTATGATTTAAGACTTTCATTTACTAACACAATATTTGGAGAAAAACTTGTAGTAAGAATATTATATGGGCAGGTTTTTAATTATAAATTGGAAAGTTTAAGATTAACTAAAAATCAAATGAAGAAGATTAAAGAAATAATAAAAGTGAGCAATGGACTTGTGTTAGTTAACGGACCAACAGGATCTGGCAAATCAACAACATTATATACAATATTACAAGAGGTAAATACAGAAGAGGTAAACATAACGACTCTTGAAGATCCCGTAGAAGTTGTTATGCAAGGTATAAATCAAATTGCTCTAAACAAGACTATTGACTTGAATTTTGCAGAGGCTTTAAGAAGCACATTAAGGCAAGATCCAGATATAATAATGGTTGGTGAAATTAGGGATGATGAGACTGCTGTAATATCTGCTACTGCTGCAATAACAGGACATAAGGTATATTCGACTATACATACTAAAACAGCAAGAGAGGTTTTCTTTAGATTAGAAGATATGGGAGTAAAGAATTATATTATAAAAGATTCTTTAGTAGGAATTATTTCACAACGTCTAATAAGGATACTTTGCGATGATTGTAAAGTATTAGAAGGTGAAATTGAGAGTGAAGGCAAAAAAATCAATGTATATAAAAAACGAGGATGCAGTAGGTGTAATTTTACAGGGTATAGAGGAAGAGCATTAGTAGCAGCTATACATCATATGAATAAAGAAAATAAACGGAAATTAGTTAATCTAAATGAAGATGATAGATTACTAAGTAATAAAGAGATGGTAGACAATTTGAAGGAACTTTTAAAAGATGGGCTAATTAGTTGTAATGATTATAATCTGTTTTTAGAAGTAGAGGAGATTGAGTTTGACAATGAGGATAAATACACTCCTAAACACAAAACATAGAGATTTACAGATAGTTATAGAAAATTTATATAATCTATATAAATCTGGAATACCTTTATTTAATTCTTTTGAATTGATGGAAGAATTACCTTTAACAAAAGAATATAAGAAAAGCATTACAGATATACGAGGAGACTTAGGGAAGGGTGAAGGATTATATTATTCTTTTAGCAAATATGATAGATTATATCCAAAATTCTTTTTATCTATGTTAAAAGTAGGGGAAGAGACAGGGAGATTAGGCGATGTTTTAAATGGGTTATATGTATATTACAAAAAGGTGAATTTGATGAAAAGAAGATTAAAAAGCTCTTTAACGTATCCAGCTATATTAGTGTTTATAACAATTTTATTAGTATGTTTTTTTGTAATGGTTGTAATACCGACTTTCCAAGATATCTTTATTTCTATGGAAAAGGAAATACCAAAAGTAATAGAACTTTCTATTTTATTAAAAAAATTTATTGATAAATCACCAATCTTATTTATAGTATTTTTCTCTTTTTGGGGTGTACTTGCACCGGCTACAGTTATTTTTTACTTCAGAAATAATTTAGCTAATATTATATATAAAACTCCTTTAATAAGAAGATTTAAAGAATATGTTTCCGTAGTTTTACTTTCTATAATTGTTAAAAGTGGTATTAGTTTATCTATAGGATTAGAACGTTGTATGGATATAGATTTATTAGGTGGAATAAAAGAAGATTTTAAATTTATTAATTTAGCAATTTTAGAAGGTAAGTCGTTAACGTTAGCTTTAGAGGGGACTTCTGGATTTACTAGGTATACATTAGCACATATAAGATTAGGAGAAGAGTGTGGGAACCTTGAAACTGTATTGACTACATTAGAAGATGAACTTTTTGATAGATTAAATACTGAACTTAATAGGATACTAGAGCTTATACAACCAATAACAATAGTATTTATAGGAGGATTAGTGATAAGCTTTATTTTAATAGTTATACTACCTGTTTTTGAAGGGTTGATTGGATAGAAGTATGAGAAAAAGAGGATATACATTGATAGAGGTTATAGTTGTAATAGCAATATTATTAGTAATTATGCCGATATTTATAAATGGTAAGTCAACATATAAACTTATTGATACTATTACATCAAAAAGTTTAAAGAATGATATAGCTAATATAATTAGTTTTGCTAAACACTATAGCTATAATACTGGAAATACTGGCAGATTAGAGATAAATACTTTAAGTGGAGAAATACTTTTTATAGATACAAAAAATGAAATTACAAAGAATATAATTGCGAAGGTAACTTTACCAAAGGGATATAAATTTGTATCTGATTTTAAAATACCTGTAAGTAGTAAAGGGGTAGTTTCTAGCAATTCTATAATTTTTAAAAGTTTAACTGGAGAATATCATGAAGTAACAATTTCAGTTGGGATAGATTTAGTAAATATTTATTAATAAAGGTGGATAAATGAAAAGAAAAGGTGTTACTTTGATTGAAACTATAGTAAGTTTGATGATTTTAATGATTGTTATAACATTATTTGTAGCGTTAGTTAAAGATTATAATATTAATCTTACTAGTAGAAAAACGAAAGAAAAATTGAGTAGAATAACATACTGTATTATGAATGAATTAAAGTATAACTGTACTAAGGAAAATATTATTTCACAAAGTAATGCTAACAAAATAGAATTGAAAAATTATGATAATATATTAGAGGATTTAAAATGTAAAGGTTTATTTGAAGTGGATAAAGGTAATGGAATCACTATTTCATTTTCTGATAATAGTGATGATAGCTTAAATGTTAAAATTTCAATTTATGAAGATGGGTTCACAGAAGAAAGGGAGTTTATAAAGTGGAGGTAGTTTATTGAAAGAAAAAAAGAATAAAAGAGGATTTACATTAATAGAACTATTAGTTTCTTTAGGTATTTTTACTATAATAACAACGGTATCTTTTAATATAATTATTTCTGCTACTAAAGAATACGTTCTATATATAAATAAAAGCACGGAATTAGATAATTTGGATAATTGTCTTATAAATATTGATAATATTCTTAGAAGTGATTATATAATAGCTATCAATGTAGAAGGGGACAAAATTGAGATTGTATCAAAAATGGTTCATAAAGGTAAAAGTATTAAGAAAAAGATTATATATAAAAAAGATAATAACTTAATGGTTAAAACTTTAATAAATGATGATTTAGATACTAGCACAGGAAACAATGTTCTTTTAAAGAATGTTAAAGACTTTAATGTTTTACAGAAAGATGAACTTATATATTTTGAAATTATTACAAAGAGTGAAGAGAGAAGAATAAGATGTATATAAAGAAAAAGAGAGGGTTTGCATTATTAGAAACTTTAATCGTTATAAGCATTCTAATAGTTCTTATATCCTTATATGCAAAACAAAACTTTGTAAACCTAAGAAAATCTAATTATTATGGGATAAAAGAAGATATTTTAACACTTAATAGTGAAGAAGAACAGTTGATAAAAGTGGCAGAAAATAAAATTTCTTTAGATATAGAGCTTATGAGAAAGCTAGAAGAAGAGGGAATAGAAGAAAAAATAATATATACTTCATCAAATGATAATAATTTATATATAGAGTTATTAGATAAGGATATATATTTGATTCATAAGAAAAATTTAGAGAGGAAATATAGAAAATTGGAATATGAGGTTGTAAGTGAGCCTGAAAAGATTAAATTAATTCCCACGAGATATATCACAGCATACACTAATAAATAGGAGAGTTTATGAATACTGTTGTTATAGAAAAGAATAAGTATGTCTATAAAGGTAAAATATATGAAGATAATGATATAGAGAGTCTGACAAGTAAATGTGGTAAAAATATTAGAGTAGTAATATTAGCAGAAAATCCATTAATAAAAATTTGTGAAAAGATAGATATAAATATTAATAAAGATATAGAAAAAGATATACAAAATAATTTGATTATTGATGAAGATACATTAGTGGATTACATTATTGATAAAAAATCAAAGAAAATATATATATATTCAATTAAACAGAGAAATAAAGTAAGTAGAATTTTATATAAAGCTGAAAAGATGCGTGTAGAACCTATTCAATATACTTTAATAAGCATTATAAAGAAAAGGTTTAAATATAAGAAAACCTATAAAGCTTTAGTTAAAATAAATAATTATTTATATTTTATTCGGGTTCAAAGTGGAATATTAATTTACTCGAAAACCATGGAAGAAAGAGAAGATACTTTACATAAGTTACTTCTTGAAGAATTAGTAGGAGAAGATTTATTAGTCGATATTAATTTGAAGGATATAATTATAGAAAGTATTTCAGAAAATGAAGTCGTTAAGGAGATTAATTTTATAAATTTGAAAGAGAAGGTAGAATATGAAATATCAAAAATATAAAGATTTTTTACCAGAGAATATTAGAGTAAAGAAAGTTAGTGAATTTGAGAGAAGTAATAAAAGAGCATTATTTCTGATGATTTTTTTAAATAGTATTTTACTACCTTTAAATTTAAATAAGATAAATTATGATAAAGATATAGAAGTATTTAGTGAAGATGATATATATTACTATGAAAATAAAATAAAAAGTATAAAAGAATGGATTAATATAAATGATGATTACTATATAAATATTTCAATACAAAACAACGATGGAGAAATATATTTAAAAGATAGAAAATTTGCATATAACATTGAGGAAGAAGGGTTTGATATAAAAGAGTATAAGAGGATAGAAGATAATATGATTTTAAGGGTGATAAAAAGATAATTATGATTAAAAGAAAAATGATTATTTATATTGTTATATTTGCGATAACTATTATACAAATTTGTTTATATTTTAATGAGGATAACAAAACAACAGAAGTTATTTCTAGTAATGAAGTTAGAGTAAAAGGAAATTTTAAAGAGATTGATATAGAGTTAAATGAAATAGAAAATTTAGAAGTATTAGAGTTAAAAGATGATGGAGAGATATGGAGTGGTAAAGTTTTATTGTCAGGTAGTAAGGAAGAAGTATTGAATAGTATAGAATTACTAAAAAATTATAATATAATTAATTATAAAATTGATGGAAATGTTAATGATTTTCAGGTTTTATTGGACATATGTAGATGAAATAATTAAAAATTCAACAGATATTTATGAAATAATTGCATTTCTTTAGTAATTTTGATAGAATATTTTTGTTGTGTCATTATGCAACAATATAGTTATGACTATTTATCGAGTTTTACGGTCATAATAATTATGAATTCAAGTTATTTGGAGGGAACTTATATGATATCAGCAGGTGATTTAAGAAAAGGTACTACTTTTGAATATGAAGGACAAGTTTTTACAGTAATCGATTTTCTTCATGTAAAACCAGGTAAAGGTGCTGCATTCGTTAGAACTAAGTTAAGAAACGTTATTTCAGGTGGAGTTACAGATACAACTTTCAACCCAACTGCTAAATTACAAGAAGCAGTAATAGAAAGAAAAGAAATGCAATACTTATACTCTGATGGAGAATTATACTACTTCATGGATCAAGAAACTTATGAGCAAATTCCACTAAACTATGAAAAAGTTGAAGATGCTATAAAATTCTTAAAAGAAAACATGTTTGCTATAATTAAATTCTACAAAGGAGATGCTTTCTCAGTTGAAGCACCAAACTTCGTTGAATTATTAATAACTCAAGCAGATCCAGGAATCAAAGGTAATACAGCAACAAATGCTATGAAACCAGCTACATTAGAAACAGGAGCTGTAGTTAACGTTCCAATGTTCGTTAATGAAGGAGATACTATAAGAGTAGATACTAGAACTGGCGAATACATGGAAAGAGTTTAATATCTTAATTAATGCTAAGTTCCTTAGAACTTAGCATTTTTTAATATCTATTTTTAATAATAAGTTGATAATAAATTTTACAAAAAGGGTATAATTTAGATAAGAGTATTAACTTTTAAGGAAGTGAAAGCAAGTGAGAGAGATTTTTGATGAAATAGATAATATCAAAAATAGTATAGAAAGTATACAAGATGAGAAATATAAAGAGTTATTCAATCAAATTTCTAATTTGTTAATTAATTTAAGTGATAAAGTAGAAGAAGTTATAGTTAAACAAGAGTCTCTAGAAGAGAATGTTGGATACATAGGTGAAGATTTAACAGATATACAAGATGAATTATTTGAAGAAGTAACTTTTGAAGACTTAATGGATATTGAAGATGAATATATTGAGATTAGCTGTAAATGTTGTGGAAAACCACTTTTTGTTGAAAAGGATGCTTTAAATAAAAATAATAATATTCCATGTCCATTTTGTAATAATAAGGCTAATTAAAAAGAAACTGCAAAGATTTGCAGTTTCTTTTTTTTATAAAAATATGTTATCTAAATAATAAAAATATTTTACATATTTTATTTATATTAAGAATAATTATAAAGTGTGTGAAATAAAAATTATATAGAACGGTGGAAGAGGAAGTGATTAAAATGGTTTATGGAGAAGAAGTTATAAGAATACTTCCTGAAAAAATTGCTAATGAAACAAAAAAATTTATAAGCGATGGAACTATACAAGAGATAAGAATAAAGGTTGGTAAACCAATAATATTAATATTATCAAATGAGGAGAAGGTATTAAATTATGTTACAACTAATGATGAAGTTAAAGGAATACTTGTAAAGATATCAAACTATTCTTTATATGCTTATGAAGAGGAAATAAAACAAGGATATATAACAATAAAAGGTGGACATAGAGTTGGGATAGCTGGAGAGTGTGTTATTTCTAATGGAGAGATTAAAACTATAAAAAATATATCTTCATTAAATATACGTATATCTAAAGCAGTTGTAGGATCAGCTAAGAAAATCATGCCTATTATAACTGGAGGTGACAGAATTTATAATACTCTTATAGTTTCTCCACCTAAGTGTGGGAAAACAACTATCTTAAGAGATATAGCAAAGAATATCTCAAATGGAGTATATTCTCTTGGGTTAAAAGGAAAAAAGGTTGTTATTATTGATGAAAGAAGTGAGGTAGCAGCTTGTTATAATGGAGTACCTCAGATGGATGTGGGTATTAGGACGGATGTACTAGATAACTGTTTGAAAAAAACAGGGATGATTATGGCGATAAGAAGTCTGTCACCAGATGTATTGATATGTGATGAAATAGGTACTTTAGGAGAAGTTGAAGCTCTTAATATGGCATTTAATTCAGGAGTAAATATAGTTGTAACAGTTCATGGTTTTGACATAGAAGATATATATAGTAGAAAAGTTTTTAAAGAGTTAATTGATGAATCAATAATAGAAAGAGTAGTGATATTAAGTAGTAGAAAAGGAGCAGGTACTATTGAAAGAATATACAAAATAGAAAGAGGTGAAATTAAATGTTTAGAATTATAGTTATTTTAGTGGTATTTCTAGCATGCATCTATATAGGATTCTATTTTGGAGAAGTGTTTAAACATAGAAGCGTAGAGCTTAAAGATTTCCAAAAGGCATTAATGCTTATGAATACTGAGGTCTTATACTCTAGTACACCGTTACCTACAGCGTTATTAAATATTAGCTATAAGCTTGAAAGTCCTTTTAGTAAAGTTTTTAAAGAAACAGCTGATATGCTGGAGGTTGGAGAGATATATAGCGTATATGAAGGATTCAATAAAAGTTATAATAACCATAAAGATGAGTTTCATTTAAAGGCAGATGATTTTAATATAATTAAAGATTTCTTCTTTTCATTAGGTGAATCTGGAGTTTATGGGCAGGAGAAAATTTTTAATTTAACTTCTGAAGAATTGAAAAGAAAATACCTTGAAGCTGAGGAAGAGTGTAAAGTTAATAGAAAAATGTATAGGGGTATTGGTGTTTGTGTTGGAGCAATAATAGCTATATTTTTCATATAAAAAGGGGGATATTTAAAAGTGGTGTTGGATTTTAGTTTATTATTTAAAATTGGAGCTATGGGGGTCTTATTGATAATAATCGATAAGGTTCTAAAAAGCGGAGGAAGAGAGGATATATCTGTATTAACTAATTTAGCAGGGATAGTAATAATCTTAATAGCAGTACTAAGTATAATATATAAATTATTTGATTCAGTGAAGACTCTATTTACTTTATAGGAGTATTTTATGGAGATTATAAAAGTAGTTTCTTTTGCTTTAGCAGCACTATTTATATTTATGCTTCTAGGTGAGAGAAAAAAAGAATTGGCAGTTTTGGTAGCTATTATCGCAGGAGCAATAATATTTTTAGCTCTAATAGATAAACTAAGCGAGATAATAAATTTTATTAATACTATTGCTGATAAAGCTAATATAGATATGGTTTATATAGGAATAGTTCTTAAGATACTTGCCATTGCATATCTTTCAACATTTTGTAGTGAGATATGTAAAGACGCGGGTGCTACAAGTATAGCATCTAAAGTTGAGTTTGCTGGAAAGATACTTATTTTAGCATTAGCTATACCGATACTGATGGCAGTATTAAATTCAATCCTTCAGATATTGTAGGTGTTAGATATGAATAAAAAAATAAAAAGAATATTTTTAAGTTTAATTTTTTCAATAATACTTTTCAGTTTTGGTTCAGTGACAAATATATCTTTTGCAGAAGATAATATAACATCAGTTCTAGGTAATGATGAGATACAAAGTGAAGTAGACAGCTTATATAATTATATAAACACTATGAAAAGTGATATAGAGCTTATGAATGAATTAGATCCAGTAAGTTATATTAAAGCTTATATGGAAGATGGTAAAGGGAATATTAGCTTATCAAAGATAGGGGGAGCTGTTGTAAGCTTACTTTTAAAGGAAGTCAAAAGTGTTTTAGGTTTATCTTTTTCGATTATTGCAATAGGAATAATTAGTGCATTGCTAAAAAGTCTGCAAGAAGCATTTAATTCAGAGGGAATATCTGAAGTAGCTTTTTATGCCTGTTATGCTTTAATGATAGTAATACTTACAAAAACCTTTTTGATATCTTTAGATATGGCGAAGGATGTTATAACAAATGTAGTGGAATTTATGAGTAAATTGTTACCTGTATTAGTTTTGATGCTAGGTGCAGCTGGTGGATTAACTCAAGCAGCTACAATGGATCCTATAGTTTTAGGTGCTACAATTTTAATTCCACAACTATACTTAAATATAATAATACCACTTATTTTATCAAGTTTTGTATTGCAGTTTGCAAACAATATGACTAATGGAAGTAAGTTAAGTAATTTATGTGATATAGCAAAAAAAAGTACAATATGGATACAGGGAATAATAATAACAATATTTATAGGATTGTTAACGGTTAGAGGAATTACATCTTCTACGATTGATGCTGTTACTTTAAAAACAACAAAGTTTGCTATTGATAACTTTATACCTATAGTTGGGAAATCATTTTCAGATGCTATATCATCTGTAGCTGGTTATTCGTTGATTATAAAAAATGCTATAGGATCAATAGGGCTTATAGTAATTATACTTATAATATTGTACCCGATAATAAAAATAGTTTTATCATCTATAATATTCAAATTGTCTGCATCTCTTTTAGAACCAATAGCAGACAAGCGTATAACAAAATCTATAGCGGCAGCAGGAGAATCGTTAACATTGATAATGAGTTGTGTATTATGCGTTAGTTTAATGTTCTTTTTACTGATTGCAATGATGGTACAAGCAGGAAAATTTGTAATAGGGGGATAGTGTATGGAGTATATTAAAAGCTTTATAATTGCATTAGTTACAACAATAATATTTATAACCTCAGTAGAAATGATAGCTCCAGATAAACCTATTAAAAAATATATAAAGTTTGTTTTAAATTTGGTCCTTGTTTCTGTATTGTTAAATCCTATTGTTTATCTTTTTACAAAAGGGGAAGGGGAAATTATAGGAGCTATTGAGAAATACGAACAAATTTTATCTCAGGGGACAATTTCAAATGATAACAGTGCAGTTAATGATACGAGGGTAGAGGCTTTTAAGGAGAATTTAAACAAAAACTGTGCAATGCTTCTAGAAGATAAGTTTGATGGTAAAAAATTTGAATGTGATGTTATATGCACAGTTGATTTAGAAAATATGACATATAATATTGAAAAAATAAATGTTGGAGTAAAAGATAACAAAATAAAACTTATAGAGAAGATTAAGATAGATACAAGTAAAAGTACTGAAGTTATGTCATCAAATGAAGAGATAGAAGGTAGCGAAGAAATAATCGATTACTTGACAGAAGAACTTAATGTTTCTAGAGAAAAAATAGAGGTATATAAAGTGGAGAGGAGTGAGTAAATGGATAAAGAGAAACTTAATAACGAACTAAAGAAAATAGTTAATAATAAAACTTTTTTTAATGCACTGGCAGTTTTACTTGTTATAGCATTTCTATGGTTAGCTTATACTGCATTTTTTACTGGTAGTAGCAATGAAAAATCAAGTTTAACTCCAAAAGGTGCACAAGAAGTAACTGTAGAGGAAGCTGAAATAAGTAAAGAAATTTTAGATTATGAAGCTGAACAAAAGCAAGAACTGCAAGATATACTATCTAAGATGGAAGGTGTTGGGAAGGTGGATGTTAAGATGCACTTTGAAAGTGGAGAAGTAAAGGTTCCAGCGTATAATTCTACAACACAAACCGCTGAAACTAGAGAAGAGGATTCACAAGGTGGAACACGATCTACAATACAAGAAACTGGAGGAGATACCGTTGTTATGTATTCTGATGGAAGTACTAATGAACCGTTTATAGTACAGACTTATAAGCCTAAGATAACAGGAATAATTATAGTAGCAGAAGGTGCAAGTAATAGTAAATTAAGATATGATATTCAAATTGCAGTTTCTACTTTATATAATTTAAGTTTAGACAAGGTTAATGTATATCCTATGGAAAACTAGCATATAATTTATAGAAAAATAGAAAATAGAAAAATGTATAGGGGGATTTTTAAAATGACAAAAAAACAATTTGGGATTATCTTTACACTTATGGCTTTGATAGTATGTGTTGGAGTATTATCAATGAAATTAAATGAAAGCGGATTAACAGATCCAACAGATTTAGGTGCAATGTTACTAGAAAATGATACAGAAGAACAAACAATGAGTACTCAAGATTATTTCTATAACCTAAGAACACAAAAAGCTCAATCTGATGCAAAAATTAAAGATGAGATGAAAGCAATTACTGAAGATGCAAGTGCTTCTCAAGAGGCGAAAGACATAGCAAATAATTCGTTAATTCAAAAAGCTCAACTTCAAGAACAAGAATCAAGAGTTGAAATGGGAATCATGAATAAAGGGTATGAAGATGCTATTTGTATGATAGATTCTAATAAGGTTACAGTATATGTTAAAGTAAAGGAAACTCCTACTACAGAGGAAACTGCTTTATTACAACAATTAGTTGAAGATATTACAACATTAAGTGATATACAAATAGAAACAAAGAAATAATTCGTTGTAATAGTAAAAGTATTTTGATATAATAAACATAAGAAAAAAGAGGTTTTACAAAAATGTAAACCTTGAGGAGGGTTTAATATGGAAAATGTTAAGACTGATTCAGCATTAGGAATCGTAAAGATTTCTGATGAAGTTGTTAGTGTAATTGCAGGAATAGCAGCAGAAGAAATTGATGGAATAATAGAGCTTCCACAAGGCGTTGGAAATAACATATCACAAATATTAAAAGGTAAGAAGAATAACTTAGGAAAAAGCGTTAAAGTTACTTTAGTAGAAGACAAGGCTGTTATTGACTTATCTGTAGCAGTTGAGTATGGAGTTAAGATTCCAGATGTAGTTAATAGTGTACAAGAAAATGTAAAGAAAACTGTTGAAACTATAACTGGGTTAAGTGTTGAAGCGGTAAATATAAGTGTTCAAAACATATATGTACCAAAGCAAGAACAAGAAAATCTAAAAGAAGATTAGTAAAACCCTCTGATCATCAGAGGGTTTCTCATTATTTAGAGAAATTTTAGTTAATAAATTGATTTATTATAGACACAAGTAAGATTATATTGTAATATACATATGTTTAATTAATAAATATAAGTTTATAATATTAATAAAGTAAGTGTTTATATAGATATAATATATGCATTAGTACTTAGGAGGAAATTATGAAAAGACAAAGATCAAGAGAAATTGCAATGGAATTATTATTCGGAATGGAATTAAGTAAAAATTCATATGAAGAAACAATAGAAAACTTTGTAGAAGACTATGAAATGGATCTTACAACTATAGATTTAGAGTATATTAAATCTACAGTGAAAGTTGTAACTGATAATTTAGAAAAGATAGATGGAATAATTACAGAATCATTAGTGAATTGGAAATTAGATAGAATTTCAAGAGTTAACCTAACAATACTTAGACTAGCTGTTGGTGAAATGCTTTATGTTGAAGATGTACCAGAAAAAGTTGCTATAAATGAAGCGATTGAGTTAACTAAAAAATACTCTGATGAAAAGAGCGTATCATTTATCAATGGTGTATTAGATAAAGCGTTTAAAAGTATTTAATTATATGAATAGGTGAGTAGGGGTATACATATGGGAGAAATAATTAAAGGAAAAAATATAGCTGATAAAATAAAACTAGATATATCGGAGTTTGTAAATTTTAGAAAAGCTAATAATTTAATAATACCTAAAATAGCATCTATTCTTGTTGGAGAAGATGGAGGGTCTATTTATTACATAAATAATCAGGAAAAAATATCTAAGTCATTAGGTGTTGGTTTTGATAAAATATTATTCCCTAGTTCTATTTCAGAAGAAGAATTAATAAACGAGATTATAGATTTAAATAATAGAGAAGATATTAGTGGAATAATACTTCAATTACCTTTACCAAAAGAAATGAATGAGAAAAGAGTTATTTCTAATATTTCAGCAGATAAAGATATTGATTGCTTAACATATGAGAATGTTGGAAAGTTATATATGGGAGAAAAATGTTTTCTTCCATGTACCCCAAACTCAGTTATAAGAATTTTAAAGAGTTTAGATATTACTTTAGAAGGTAAAAGAGCTGTAGTAATTGGGAGAAGTAATATTGTAGGTAAACCTCTAAGTACATTATTATTAAATGAAAACTGTACAGTTACAGTATGTCATTCGAAAACTAAGAATTTAAAAGATGTTTGTAAGGAAGCCGATATATTAATTAGTGCTATTGGAAAGCCTAAGTTTATAGATGATGAATTTGTAAAAGATGGAGCCATAGTAATTGATGTTGGGACATCTTCAGTTGATGGGAAAATAACAGGAGATGTAGACTTTGATAAAGTTATTGATAAAGCATCATTTGTAACACCTGTTCCAGGAGGAGTAGGAGCATTAACTACCACTTTACTAATAAAAAATTCATGTGAGGCATTAGAGAAAGATGAAGATTAAGACATTATCTGTATCAGAAGTAAATAACTATATAAAAAAAATATTGGATAATGACTTTATTTTAAATAATCTCTCTGTAAAAGGGGAGATTTCTAATTTAAAGCTTCATTCAAGTGGACATATATACTTTTCGTTAAAAGATTCTGCTGGCAAGATAAACTGTATAATGTTTAAAAATAGAGCTTATGATTTAAGATTTCCTTTAGAAGATGGAATGGAAGTTGTTATAAGAGGTAGAGCTTCTGTTTATACAGCTAGTGGGACATTTCAAATATATTGTGATGAAATTGAAAAAGAAGGTATAGGAGAACTATACGTTAAATTTGAAAAGTTAAAGTCTAAACTAGCAAAAGAAGGATATTTTGATGAAGATTTAAAAAAAGATATACCTAGAGATATAAGATCAATAGGTGTAGTAACATCTGAAACAGGAGCAGCTATACAAGATATAAAGAATGTTATTAGAAGAAGAAATACATTAGTGGATATAATGCTTTATCCAGCTCAGGTTCAAGGAAATGGAGCGTACAAGACAATAATTGAAGGTATAAAGTATTTTAATAGAAAAAAGAATGTAGATGTAATAATTATTGGTAGAGGTGGAGGCTCCATTGAAGAGTTATGGAACTTTAATGAAGAAGAGTTAGCTAAAACAATATTTAATTCTAATATTCCTATTGTGTCAGCCGTTGGACATGAAGTAGATTTTACCATATCAGATTTTGTAGCAGATATAAGAGCAGCAACGCCATCACAGGCGGGGGAATTGGTAGCTCCTTTAGAAGAAGATATATATAAGAGAATAGAAATTAACAAATATAATCTAAACACAATAATGCAAAGAAAATTTGAAATAGAAAAAAATCTCTTAGAAAGTTATGATGAAGTATTAAGATTAAAATCCCCTTTAAATAAGATTGTAAATGGATATTTAGAAGTTCAAAACTTAAAAGAAAGATTAGATTTTAGTATTAAGAATAAGATAGATAAGGAAAAACAAAAATTAATATCTTTAAATGAAATTCTTCAAGCTCGTAGCCCTATAAATATATTAAGAAAAGGATATGCTATAATTAAGGATGAGAATGATAATATCTTAAAAAATGTAGAGGATTTTAGTGATAAAGAGGAGATTAATATTACTTTAAGGGATGGATATGTTAAAGGAAGCTTTATCTTGACAGAAAGGGGAGGAGATTTATAATGGCAAAAAAAGAGAGTTATAATGAGATGTTAGAAAACTTAGAAGATATTCTAAGAAACTTAGAGAATTCTGAGCTTACCCTTGAGGAATCAATGAAGGAATATGAAAAAGGTAGTAAGCTTATAAATAAATTATATAAAACATTAAATACATTAGAAGGTAAATTTATAAATATTAAAGAAGAAAATGAAGCGGTGAATAGTGATGAAGAATAAAGAGATTAGGGAATCGCTTAATGATTATTTGAAAAATTATTTTAATGATAAAGGCAATTATAATAAGATAATATATGATTCAGCTAGCTATAGCTTAAATATAGGTGGTAAAAGGATTAGACCTATATTAATGATATTAAGTTATAGTATGTATAAGAATAATTGGAAAGATATTTTACCTGTAGCTGCAGCTATGGAGATGATACATACGTATTCATTAATTCATGACGATTTACCAGCTATGGATAATGATGATTTAAGAAGAGGGATGCCAACAAATCATAAAAAATATGGTGAGGCAATAGCTATATTAGCTGGTGATACGCTATTAAATGAGGCTATGTCATTAATGATGAGCTTTGCACTTAAAAATGGAGAAAATGCTTTAAAAGCAGCAATTGAAATAGCTGAAGCTGCAGGACCAGAAGGCATGATTGGTGGCCAAGTTGTAGATATTGTAAGTGAAGGAAAGAAAGTCTCAAAAGATGTATTAAATTATATGCATTTAAAAAAGACTGGTGAACTTATAAGAGCATCGGTTGTAGTTGGAGCGATGCTTGCTGGAGCTAATGAAGATGATAAAAATAAACTAAATGAATTTGGACAAAAATTAGGTTTAGTTTTTCAAATAAAAGATGATATACTTGACGTAGAAGGCAATGTTAATAAGTTAGGGAAAAATACATTAAGTGATGAGAATAATGATAAAACAAACTTCATATCACTTTATGGATTAGAATATTGTAAAATAGAATGTAAAAAGTTAACGGAGAATTGTATTGATATACTTAAGACTCTATCTGTTGATGCTAGTGATTTAATTAAATTAACATATGAGTTGTTAGATAGAGAATATTAAACAAAGGAATGGTATGTATGGGAAATATATTGAATAATATAAAGTCTCCAGATGATATTCATAAGTTAAGTAGTAAAGAATTATATAAATTGTCCGAAGAAGTTAGAGAATTTTTAATAGATAGTGTTTCAAAAACGGGAGGACACTTATCTTCTAATTTAGGGGTAGTAGAATTAACTTTAAGTCTATACAAATCATACAATCTTGAGAAAGACAAGATTGTATGGGATGTTGGACATCAAGCTTATGTACATAAAATATTATCAGGAAGAAAAGAAAAGTTTGACACTTTAAGAAAATATGAAGGATTGTGTGGATTTCCTAAAAGATCTGAAAGTAAATATGACGCTTTTGGAGCAGGGCATAGTAGTACATCTATTTCAGCAGCTATAGGAATGGCAAGGGCTAGAGATGTATTAAAAGAGGATTATGATGTTGTAGCAGTTATTGGTGATGGAGCATTAACAGGGGGAATGGCTTTAGAAGCACTTAACGATGTAGGATTTAATAAAACCAATCTTACTATTGTGTTAAATGATAATCAAATGTCTATATCAAAAAATGTTGGAGGATTATCAAATCACTTAAACAAACTTAGAGTTGGACCTGGATATAATAAGTTAAAAGAAGACATAAATTCGACCTTAAATGGCTCAAATGTTGGAAAAGCATTAAGTCATTCTATACATAAAGTTAAAGATAGTATAAAGCAATTATTAGTACCATCAATGTTTTTCGAAGGGATGGGAATAAAATATATAGGACCAATAGATGGACATGACATTAATATGATGAACGATGTTTTAACAAAAGCTAAGCGTATTAATGGTCCAGTTATTATACATGTAATAACTCAAAAAGGAAAAGGATATGAATTCGCTGAGAAAAATCCAAATAAATATCATGGAGTATCACCTTTTGACTTAGAAAGTGGAGAAACTAATATAAATCCTAAAAAGACTTATTCAAAAGTTTTTGGAGATACTATGATGGAACTTGCTGAAGTTGACAATAGAGTAGTAGCTATAACAGCAGCAATGCCTGACGGAACTGGATTAAAAGAATTTTCAAAAAAATATCCTAATAGATTTTTTGATGTAGGAATAGCAGAGGAGCATGCAACAACTTTAGCAGCTGGTATGGCAAGTGCCGGATTAAAACCTGTATTTGCGGTTTATTCAACTTTCCTACAAAGAGCATTTGATCAGATAATTCATGATGTATGTATACAAAATTTACCTGTAGTTTTTGCAATAGATAGGGCAGGAATAGTAGGAGAAGATGGAGAAACTCATCAAGGAGTTTTTGATTTATCATATCTTTCGCAAATACCTAACTTAAAGGTTTTAGCACCAAAGCACTTAGAGGAATTATCATTAATGCTGAAATGGGCTATAAATCAAAATGGACCAGTGGCTATAAGATATCCTAGAGGTTCAGATTGTTGTGATGAAATTATACCTGTAAGTGAAATAAATTGTGGAAAGTGGGAAAAGATTATAGATGGAGAGAATGTTGCAATCATAGCTACAGGAAAAATGGTTCAGCATTCACTAATTGCTAGAAGCAAGTTATTAGAACTTGGATATAATCCAACTATAATTAATGCTACATTTATAAAACCTTTAGATTTAGAAATGCTAAATGAATTAGTGCAAAAAGGATTTAATATAGTTACTATTGAAGATAATATAGTAAACGGTGGATTTGGTTCATATGTACTTATGGAATTAAATAAATTAGGATTTAAAGGTAGATTTAGATCATTAGGATTTAAAGATGAATTTGTACCACATGGAGATGTTACAAATCTTTATAAGGATGCAGGATTAGATCCAAAAGGAATAAAAGATTGCATAGTAGAGATACAAGGATAAAGGAGATAAAGATGTCATCAAAGAAAGAAAGATTAGATATACTTTTAGTTGAGAAGGGCATATGTAATTCAAGAGAAAGAGCTAAAACTAATATTATGGCTGGATTAGTTTTTGTTGATGGACAGAGAGTTGACAAAGCTGGAGAGAAAGTTAACAGAGATGCTGAAATTATATTTAAAGGCGAAGAGTTAAAATACGTAAGTAGAGGCGGATTAAAGCTAGAAAAAGCAATGAATGAGTTTAATATATCATTAGATAATAAGGTATGTATGGATATAGGTGCTTCTACTGGTGGATTTACAGATTGTATGCTTCAAAATGGCGCAGCTAAGGTGTTTTCAGTAGATGTAGGATATGGACAGTTTGCTTGGAAACTTAGAGTTGATGAAAGAGTTGTTTGTATGGAGAGAACTAATATAAGATATGTGACTCCTGAAGATATAGGAGATAAATTAGATTTTGCTTCTATAGACGTTTCATTTATTTCTTTAAGAACTATAATGCCTGCAGTTAAAAATTTATTAAAAGACAATGGTGAAGTCGTGGCTTTAATTAAACCACAATTTGAAGCAGGAAGAGAAAAAGTTGGTAAAAAGGGTGTAGTTAGAGATAAAGAAGTACACAAAGAAGTTGTATCCAACATAGCTAATTATTTAATAGAAAATGACTTTAATATAATTGGCATGAGTTTCTCACCTATTAAAGGGCCAGAAGGAAATAGAGAATATCTTGTGTATTTTTCAAAAGATAAAGAAAAAGAATCAGATTTTAGTTTAGATAAAATTAATGATATAATAGAAGAATCACATAGCCAGCTATAATAGCTGGCTTTAGGTATAGGAGAATTAAAAAAGGAAATATTATGAGAAATATTGCTATAGCGTTAAATCCTTCAAAAGATAAAGATGGGAAAATACTAGAAAAGATATTATTAAAATTAAATGATGTATTCTTAGATTCTAAAATTACAGTTTTAAATAGTTTTGATATAAGTTCTATTAATATTGATGAAGAGCTTGATTTAATTATTGTATTAGGTGGAGATGGAACTATTTTAGGTGTAGCGAGGGATATAAACGACAAATACAATTATCCTATTTTAGGAGTTAATATCGGTAATTTAGGATTTCTTGCAAGTATAGAAATAGATAATTTAGATTATGCTTTGAAAAAAATTAAAAATAATGAATTCATAATTCAAGAAAGAATTTTATTAGAGTGTGAAAGTAATATAGAAGGTAATTTTGAAGTGAATAAGGCTTTAAATGATATAGTTATAGCTAGAGGGACATTATCTAGAATGATGAAATTTAAGGTGTTTATAGATGATAAGTTATACTATACTTTTAAAGGTGATGGACTAATAATTTCTACTCCAACAGGATCTACAGCATATTCATTTTCAGCAGGAGGTCCATTTGTTTATCCAGATATGGACGTAATTACAATCATACCTATTTGTCCGCATACTAAGAGTATGCAACCAATAGTTTTAAATAGTAAAAGTAAAATTGAAATTAAAGCAGATAGTTATAGTGAAGAGATATACTTGACTTTTGATGGACAAAAATCTTTAAAAAATATTGATAAAAGTATTATTAAAATAAAAAAAGCAAAAGAAAATGCAAAAATATTACTATTAGATGATTATGATTATTTTAAGGTGTTACGTAAGAAAATCTTAAATAATCAAGTAGAAGGGGAGGAAAATTAGTTTGAAGTCAAAAAGACATAATAAAGTACTAGAAATAATAAACCAATCCGAAATTGAAACACAAGAAGAATTAGCAGAAGAGCTTAAAAAAAATGGATTTGATGTAACTCAAGCTACAGTATCAAGAGATATAAAGATATTAAAACTTGTAAAAATGCAGAGTTCATCAGGCAAATATAGATATGTAGCGCCAAGTAAAGAAGAGCGTGGATTAAATGATAAATTATATAGCATTTTAAAAAATGCAGCAATTTCAGCAGAAAAAGTGGATAAGTTTGTAGTATTAAAAACATTAACTGGTACTGCTTCAGCAGTTGCAGAGGCTATAGATAATCTTTATACAGAAGATGTTGCAGGAACGATTGCAGGAGACAATACAATATTTATTTTAGTAAGAACAGATGAAAAGGCAGAAGAGCTTATTTTAAAGGTAAGAAAGATAATTTCTTAAAATAGATATTAAGGTGGGGTACAATGTTAATAGGATTAAATATAAAGAACTTTGCGTTAATTCAAGAACTTTCAGTTGAATTTGGTGCAGGATTTAATATATTATCAGGAGAAACTGGTGCCGGGAAATCTATATTAATTGATACTATTGATTATGTTTTAGGTGGAAAGTTTTCTAAAGATTTAATAAGATATGGAGAAGAGAAAACATATGTTGAAGCTATTTTCTCTATAGAAAATGAAGAAATATATGAAATTTTAGACGAATTAGGAATAGAGAAAGATGAACTGTTAATAATCACAAGAGAAACTACAATTTTTGGGAAAAGCTTTATAAAAGTAAATGGTAGAACTATTGTGTTATCACAATTAAAAAGAATAAGAGAAAAGCTTCTTGATATACACGGACAACATCAAAACCAAAATTTACTTAATAAAGGAACTCATATTTTATATTTAGATGAATTTTATATGGATAAATTAAAAGGATTATTGAGTAAATTTGATAAGTTAAGATGTAAACATATAGAATTAATAGAAAAATTAAATAGACTTAAAGGAAGCGAAGATAGAGAAAAACTTGTAGATTATATTAAGTTTCAAATAGATGATATTGAAAAAGCTAATTTGAAAATTGGAGAAGATGAAGCATTAAAAGAGGAGTTTAATCTTCTTAATAATGCTGAAAAAATATCATTAAGTCTCTCTAAAAGTTATAGTTATTTACATACTTCAAATAATGGAATGTCAGTATTAGAAGGTTTATCTAAGGTAATAAGTGAGTTATCATCTGTTGAAGGTCATTCAGAGAAGATCAAAAATAGAAGAGTTGAAATAGAAGAAGCGTATTATGTTATAGAAGAAGCTTCACGTGAGATTAGAGATATTGGCGATGAAGTATATTATGATGAAAATGAATTAGCTAAAATTAATGAAAGAATATATCAGATAGATATTTACAAAAGAAAATATGGAAACTCTATAGAAGATATTTTAAATAATTTAAAAAATTTAAAAGAGCAATATGAAGAGTTAACAAATTCTGAAGTTATAATTAATAAATTAAAAGAAGAATTAGAAGAATTAAAAGTTCAAATGAGAAAAGTTGGAGAAGAGATACATATATTAAGAGTTGAAGCTGCTGAAATTTTACAGAAAAGTATAAAAGAAGAGCTTTCATATGTAGGATTAGAAAAAGCAATCATAAAGATAGAAGTTGAATTATGTGAAGACTTTAATCAATATGGTTATGATGATGTTCAATTTTTAGTATCTGCAAATCCTGGAGAACCATTAAAACCATTAGAGAAGGTTTTATCAGGAGGAGAATTATCAAGAATTATGTTAGCATTAAAATGTGTATTTGTTGATAAAGATAGAATTCCAACACTTATTTTTGATGAAATTGATACAGGTATAAGTGGTACTATTGGAAAAAGAGTTGGAGAAAAAATGTATCAAGTTTCTACAAAGCATCAAGTTTTATGTATAACTCACTTACCTCAAATAGCTGCACTTTCAGATAATCATTACTTTGTATCAAAAAAGGTTGAAGATAATAAAACATTTACTGGCATTAAGATATTACCTAAAGATGAAAAAGTAAAAGAAATTGCTAAAATGATTGGTGGAGATGAAATTAGTAGCGTAGCTTTAGAAAATGCTTCAGAAATGGTTAGATTTGCTGATTTAAAAAAAGAAGAAATTAAAAAAAATCATATATAGTTACATAAGATTAAGCAATACTGCAAAAAATAAAATCATGGAAAAAAAACATGGTTTTATTTTTTTTATAAAAAATTATTTTTCTTAATAATTTTTAACTTTAATAACAAAGTTACTACAGCATATTGTAAATTCTATAAGGGAAAATTAAAGTCAGAAGCAAAGGAGGAGGAGATAAAATGATTAAAAAGTTCATTAAACGCTTTAGCATAATAGCTGCTCCAATGTTTATTTTGACTTTAATTACTTATCTAAGTATCTCAAGGATACCAGATAAAATATACATTAATGAAGAATCAAAGTTAACAGACCTTTCATTACATGATAATAGCTTTCTAAACAAAATAAAATTAAATAACGATAAATTGAATATAGACTTTTTAGGACTTTTTCCTATAAAATCTGTAGCTGTTCAAACAGTTCCAAATTTAGAGGTATATCCAGGTGGAACTAGTGTTGGAGTCAAATTATCAACTAATGGAGTCCTAGTTGTAGGATATTCAAATGTGGAGACACTAAATGGAACAGAAGATAGCCCAGGTAAAAGTTCAGGTATAGAGCTAGGAGATATGATATTAAAAGTTAATGGAACTGACATAGAAAGTTCTAAGGATTTGATATCTAAAGTTAAATCAAGTAATAGTGATTTTATAAATGTTGAAATTTTAAGAGGTAAAAGTAAGTTAACAAAAGAAATTAAACTTTTAAAAGAAGGAGAAGAATATAAATTAGGATTATGGGTGCGTGATTCTACTGCAGGGATTGGAACATTAACATTTTATCATGAAGATAGTGATACTTTTGGTGCATTAGGACATCCAATAACAGATTCTGATACAAATACAGTATTTTCAATAAAAAATGGTGAATTACTTAGATCATCCATTTTAAGTGTTAGAAAAGGTCAAAGAGGAGCTCCTGGAGAATTGAAAGGATTATTCCTCAATGAAAAAGAATCAATTGGAAGTATAAGTAGAAATATGGGATCAGGAATATATGGAAAGACCTCTGAACCATTAATAAATCCTGTATTTAATGAACCTATGCAAGTTGGTTATAGGAATGAGATAAATGAAGGACCAGCAAAAATTATAACAACTATAGGAGAAGATGGTCCAAAATTATATGATATAGAAATTGTTAAATTATTGCCTCAAGATAAACCGGGGGCAAAAAGTATGATAATCAAAGTAACTGATGAAGAGTTATTAAGTCGTACAGGTGGAATTGTTCAAGGAATGAGTGGAAGTCCAATAATACAAAATGATAAAATTATTGGTGCAGTTACGCACGTTTTGATAAATAAACCCGATTATGGATATGGTATATATATCGAATGGATGTTAAAAGATGCTGAAATTTTACCATAAAAGCAAGGCCTACTTTATTAAAGTAGGCTTTTGTTTAAAAAAAGGCAGAAAAATTTCAAAATTATGTAAAAAGGACTATTATGTTTTTTTTTATTGTGTTATAATACAAATATAATGTGATTTGTATTATAAAAAACATAAATTTTACAAATAATTAAAAATCTATTAAATTGAAGGGTTTTTTTATATAACATTGAATATGGTTTATATTTTTATGTAAAATCATGGTAAAGGAGAAAGGGAAATGGAATCAAACAAAATTTCAGTATTAATTGCAGATGATAATAAAGAATTTTGCAGTATTTTAAATGACTATTTATTAAATCAGAGAGATATTGTTGTAACAGGTATTGCAAAAGATGGAAAGGAAGCTTTAGCACTTATTGAACAAAAAGAACCAGATTTAGTTGTTTTAGAAATAATTATGCCACATTTAGATGGCCTTGGAGTTCTTGAAAGATTACATTCAATGAATTTAAAGAAATTTCCAAGAATCATTGTTCTTTCAGCAGTAGGACAAGATAAGATAACTCAAAGAGCTATAACTTTAGGTGCAGATTATTATGTAGTAAAACCATTTGATATGGATATTTTTACAAAGAGAATAAGGGAAATGTTTAATGGGGTTGTTACAACAGAAGTTATAAAGAAACCTATATCAGTACCTGTAAACGAAGTAGTGTCATCTAATGGGCCAATGGATTTAGAAACTGAAATTACAAATATTATCCATGAGATTGGTGTGCCTGCTCACATAAAAGGATATATGTATTTAAGAGAAGCTATAACTATGGTTGTTAATGATATGGAACTTCTATCTGCTGTTACAAAGGAATTATATCCTTCAATAGCTAAGAAATACAATACAACAGCTTCAAGAGTAGAAAGAGCTATAAGACATGCTATAGAAGTTGCGTGGGGAAGAGGGCAAATAGAAGCTATCAACAAATTGTTTGGATATACAGTTCATAATGATAAAGGAAAGCCTACAAATAGTGAATTTATTGCTATCATTGCAGACAAGCTAAGATTAAAGAATAAAGTGTCTTAGGGCTGTCTAACGCTAGTGAAATCAGCGTAGAGCAAGTATTTCTAATTTGTCAAATGTATTTCAGGTATAGCACTAAACTACATTTAGACGACACTAAATTTTATATAGAGAAGATAAAAAACACTTTTTATTAATTGGTAAAACAGTTAATAGGAGGTGTTTTTTTTCGTGCCTAAAATTTTAAAGTCTAATAGAGTATTCATTTTTATATCGAAGATTTTATGGAATATTGTAGCTTAAAGGGGCTATCTGTAAAAACTATGTCATCATATGAGACTACTTTAAAGTTATTAGCTAAGTATCTACAGGAAGAGTACTGTATTTCAACACTAAAAGAAATCAAAGGAGAACATATATCAGAGTATTTAAAGTTTACAAAAGATAGAGGTAAATACTCATATGTAAGTGATGATAAGACAGTAGGTCTAAATAACCCAGCAGGTAGAAAAGATTTTGGAAAGCCTGTATCTGATGTAACCATTAATAATTACATAAGAAATATAAAGGTATTTTTTAACTGGCTGTATGACCAAAGGGTTATTAAAAGTAATCCAGTAGAAAAAATAGGCTTTATAAAGGTTAAGAGAAAGGCTAAGGAAGATATATCAGATAGTGAGTTTAAGGCTTTAGTCAAGGCTTTAGACGTTACTAAGTATCATGAGTATAGGGACTATGTAGTTATACAGCTGATTATGGATACTGGTATGAGATTAGGAGAGACATTAGCTTTATCTTATGAGGATATAGACATAGATAAAAGAGCTATTTTAATACCAGCTCAAATATCTAAGGGTAAAAAAGATAGATATGTATTTTTCAGCTCAATAATGGCTGGAATACTTAGAAAGTGGCTCCAATATAAAGACAGATATAGTATTACTGATAAGACTTTATTTCCAACTAGAAAAGGGACAGCATTAACAGTACGTAATTTTGAAAGAAACTTTAGAATTTATAAAAATAGAGCAGGTATATCTAAGGATATAGCTCCTCACGGATTACGTAATAATTTTGCTAAGAGAGCTTTAATGTCAGGTATGGATATATATACTCTCTCAAGAATACTGGGACATAGTTCAGTAACAGTAACAGAAAAGGCGTATTTAGACTTGACTGTAACAGATATTAGAAAAAATTATCAGAGGTTTAGTCCTTTAGAAAATATGCAGAGAAAGTAAGAGATAAAAGGAGTAATAAGATATATGGACGTTAAAGAAATTCAAGATATATTACTAAGATATTTAAGAAAAGAAAGAGTTACTAAAGAGGAAGAAGATAAACTTTTTAAATACTATGAAGAACATATTTTTTAAGATAACAGAAAAGGAGCTATTCCACTAGCTCCCCCTGTAACAATTAAATATTGTTAAATAAATCTTTGTGTACCTCACTAGGAGATACTGTTAACCGTTAAATATATGGTATCAAAAAAAGAGAGAGTATGCAAGGCTTTATTTCCTATACCCTAAAATAGGGAGTAGGTTAGTCTGTAAGCACTCTAGGACTATAAATTTAGAGTAGGTGAGCTGGAGCCGTTGCAGAAAATACAGCAGGAGTATTCCGACTGACTCGGAGTATTGCTTTAGGAGGGTACAGCTGACCTCCTTATGAATTAGCTGGGGAGGAAGTCTGGACTAGAAATAGTCGGGGTTACTGTATTTGCTTATGGGCAGACTATAGGTGTACAAGCAGTAATTAACAAGTCAGAAAGCCGAAACGAAACGACGTGAAAAAGAGGCTGTATAATGTTTACCTTTGAAAAATAGGGTAAACTATACCTTCACTCACTTAGCTCCCCTAAGGCTGTATAGACGCTACGCTACTTAAACTAAAGTAATTACTTGCTTAATAGATATACATTAGAAAAAAATTTAATAATTAGTATAATATTTATAGATAGGAGGGGGAATATGGAATATGTAAACGAACTTAGAAAATTAAAACTTAATGAAGATAGTAAAATACATATACAAAAAAGAAAGGAGTTTATAAATGCTACAAAAAGAGACGATACGTTAGCTATTGTATTAAAAGCACATTTATATATTGAGGCAGAATTAGAGGAACTATTAAGATTAGGGACTAAAAATTATAAAGCATTAGATTTAAAGTATTTTAAAGAGAAGTTAAATCTATGTTATGGGATAGGATTGATAGATAGGGATTTATATACTGTACTCACAAAGTTCAATACAATAAGAAATAAGTATGGTCATAAGGTAGAGTTTGAGATAACAGAAACAGAATTTAAAGAAATGTACGATTTGATGAATAGTGAACAAAAAATAGAGTATAGTGAGGATTTGAAAATTACTACTATGTATTCACAAGAAACTTTTGATATGAGGTTGAGGGTGTTATTGGCAAGTTTATATTCAGAGGTAGTAGTATCTTCTCAGTCAGTAAACAGCACAATAGTGGATAATTTCTTAGAGTGGCAAATTAATATACTTAATGAGTATTCAGATATATTAAAAAAAGGAGTAGAAAAGTAATAATGTTTATAGAGCCTATTAACATAAGAATTATAGTTGCTATAGTATTATTTATAGCTGGACTAGTATGTTATTTAATAGCACAGAGACCAGCATTATCAGAAAAGGAAGAGAAAGAGCTACAGGAGCTAGATAATGAAATAAGTAGATTGTACGGAGGCAAGAAGTAGAGAGCTGTAACAAGGCTCTTTTTTTATTTGTATTACTTACTGAAATATAAATAATAGGAGGTAATACTATGATTAATAGAATAAGTGGAAGGCTTACAGAGTTTGTACAGGTGGATACAGGAGAAGTGCTGACAGCTGAGGAAATAGTAAGAGAGCATTTGCAGGAGGAGACTAAGAAAAGGTCTAATCAGATAAAAGGTCTGAATAAAAGGAAATCAAAAGAGGAGCTACAATACTATTTAGATTTTAGCTATGGTAGCTTTAGTTTTAATAGATATAAGAGAGTAATAGACATTTTTACTAATGAGGGGAAGTTTGACGGTGCTACTTGCTTTAAGTTTATGTATTTAGTAACGTTTATGGACTATGATAATAAGCTGAGATACGGCTGTAAGTATGGAGATAAACATAGAAATCTTATGACGGCTAGTGATTTGCCTGAGGTGCTTAGAATAAGTCGAAAGCAAGCTATAATAGTAAAGGATAAGTTAACGGCGTTAGGGGCTGTAATAATAGATAGTAACGGTAATATGACTATAAACCCTGAGTTAGTATCTAAGGGGAGATTAAATAAGGGATATAAGCAGAATAGTGCTAGAGTATTCGAGGAGACTGTAAGGGAGTTGTATGAGAGGTCTAAGATTAGAGAACATGCTAGATTAGCTATATTTATTCAACTACTACCTTATATTAATATCTACCATAACTCAATATGCTCTAATCCTGAGGAGAGAGACGCTAGACTTATTGAGCCTATGTCTATGACTGATATATGTAGAGTATTAGGATTAAACGTAGAAAAGGCTAAGAGGACAGAGACTGAGTTATTTAAAATTAGTGTAGCTGGTGAGTATATGATAGGGAAATTTTTAAGGTATGGAAAGTATTCATACTGTATTAATACTAGATTATATTATAAAGGTAGTAGTATAGAAGATTTAAAGGCTTTAGGAAACTTGTTTTTAATAGGTACAGAGGTAAAGTAGTAGGGGCTGGAGTAGGCTCCTTTTATATTTGCCATTGAGGTTACAAAAGTACTAAAAAACTTGCCATTGAGGTTACAATACTTTGAGGCTATTACTGGCTTAGAGCATAAAACTTATTCTATATCTGTGTTAAGTAAACAGGAGATAAAACTAGCATAATAATAACTGGAGATAGAGACGGCGAGACAGTAAAAAGGACAGTAAGACCGTTATACTTCGGCTCAAGAGCCTCAGGAGCTTACGCTCTACATAGTCTAAATACTAGGATATAGAACTCTAAACATATCTAAACATAATTGTAGAAGGGGCAGAGCCTTAACGAAGTTAGGCTATGAATACCGAAGGTATTTAGTAACGGTATAAACAGCATAACAGTACAATGTAGATTAACAGTTAGTACTTTCAGTATAAACAGTAATAAAGTTGATTATTAATATTCAAAAGAGATAAAGAATAAAACAGGAGGAGATAACATATGACTAAATTAGAAAGATTAAGCCAACAGGAGCAGGACTTTATATATGAGATTAGCCGTAAATTCATTACAGGCAAAACTATGGATAAGATAGCAGATGAGATAGGTATATCTAGGAGAACAGCTTTTAACTGGAAGGAGAAGTTTAAGGAGCTAATAGAGGAGCAGAAAGTAGCAGAGTTTAGCACCATAGAGGATAAGGTATTAAAGACAGCTAATGACCTGCTAGATAGCAGTAAATTATCTGATAGACTAAAAGGCTCAGAACTATTCTTTGATACTATGAAGATATTACAGGCTAGACGTGATATGAAAGCTATTAAAAGACCTGAGCTATCTACTGAGGACGTATTAAAAGAGTTAGGACTGTAGTAATTAGTGGGGCAGGCTCGCTGTGTGTCTGTCTATTGCACTTAGTAAATATCTATCTATACTAGTATTTTCAACGGTTAGAGGCTTTTTAGGGAGTGCATAGGTGCAAGTTCAAAAGTATCAACTAGCTCATAACTTAAGAGTATTGACCCAATTAAAAGAGCTATGATATAATCAGTACTGAGCCTAGCTCATAAGTTAAGCTCAAAAGTGATTTTAGAAAGAGGTTAATATTTTATGATATATGGATACTGTAGAGTTAGTAGTAAAGGGCAGATAGATAATAATAGCTTAGAGGCACAGGAACATGAGATATTGCAGAGATACTCTGAGGCTAAGATATATAAAGAACAGTTTACAGGAGCTACTACAGATAGACCAGTATTAGGAACTGTTATGGAGGAGCTACAAGCTGGTGATACGTTAGTAGTTGCTAAACTTGATAGACTAGCTAGAAATACTGTAGAAGGAATTAACATAGTAAAGGAGCTGTTCAGTAAAGGTGTAGCTGTTCATGTACTTAACATAGGACTATTAGAAGATACAGCTATGGGGCAATTCTTTTTAACTACTTTATTAGCTGTAGCAGAATTAGAAAGGGTACAGATTATAGAACGTACTCAAACAGGTAAGGTTGTAGCAAAAGCTAAGGCAGAGGCAAAGGGAGAGAAGTTTAAAGACGGAAGACCTAAGAAATATTCAATCTCTCAACTAGACCATGCTATGGAGTTAAGGAAAGAATACAGCATTAAGAAAGTATCAGAAATGACAGGAATATCAGAGGCAACAATTAAGCGAGAACAGGCAAGGAGAAGGGCAGAGGAAGTGTAATAACTTTCTCTTTTTTTATTTGAGGTGGGTAACAGAGTAAGGGTACTGGGGGAAGGGGAAGGAGGTACTAGTAGACTCTGTGTAAGAGAAATTGACAGTACTTAATATATTTTTAAAATTAATATAAAAAAATTTATATTTTTACTTATAAAAAAGGTCAAGTCGTGAGCTAGTAAGTGATTAAGAGAGTAGTTCGGTAATTCTACTCTCTAGCGAATAGTATTCTGTATTATAAAGAAAAATACATTTTGCTTGTTCTAAAAATACTAGCAACACAGGGCAGGAGGATTCTACAGCTCTTGCTTAAATTACTTCCTTAATTTTAGTAAAGAGGAACAGTCAGAACGGTTAGGCTGTTCCTCATTTTTATTTTATTGAACTTTACAAGTCAGTAAATAAGCTGGCATTAACAGAACAAAGGAGGAGACTATATATGTCACAAAAGAATTTATTAAGTTACTGTCAGGGTACTTTAGAAAAAGGCTCTGTATTATCAATGGCTACAGCTACGCCAGTAGTTGAGGCTATGCCTTTTATTCAAATTAGAGGTAATGCTTACTCTTATAATGTAGTGGATACTTTATTACCAACTGAACATAGAGAGTTAGGCGAAGACGTTATCGCCTCAGAGTTACAGTCTACTAAGGTTACTAAGAGCCTAGTTATCTTAACAAACTCAGTTAAAACAGATAGAGCTTTAGGGGTAATGTCAGATATTACAGACATTAAAGCTGAAGGACAGCATTTAGCTATGGTATCTAGTGGTAAAGCATTAGAGAAAAAAGTAATAGCTGAGTTAAAAGATATGCTAACTAAAGATATAGCTGGTACTAAATTAACTGGAGAGTTAACTATTGATTTAATGGACGACGCTTTAGACGCTGTACCAGGGGCTAATATGATATTTGTAAATAACAAAGGTCATAGATCATTAAAGAAGTTATTTAAATCAGAAGGATATACACCAGTACAAATTGAGGCTTTTGGACATAGGGTAGTGTCTTATAATGGCGTGCCTATAGTAGTATCTCAGGACTTAGCTGATAATGAGATATTAGTAGTTAAATTTGCCGAGGACGGTGTATGTGGTATTACTAACGGAGGCTTAAATGTATATGAGAAAGAAGTAGGAGTATTTCATGTAGCAGATACTGAGTTACTTTATAACATTGTAGCTAAGGTGAAACATTCATTCTCTTTGGTAGAGTTTACTGGTGGAGCTGTAGCTAAGGCTAGAAAGTAGATAATATAATGAGGGAGCTGTAATATCAGTTCTCTTGTACTTTTTTAGATTTAAGAAATGGGAGGACTAAATATTATGAATAAAGATAGAGTAGAAATTTTAAAAAGAGAAATAATAGGGGCAGATATTAACGATATTAGTAAAGGACAGCTATTACTAGCTATGGAGGCTGGAGAGTTATCAGAGAAGGTACTAGAGGAGTTATATAAAAGATTGGTAGCGCAGAGAGAGGCAAGTATATCTCCCGATATAACAGCTCATACAGCTAATGTGAATTATAATTTTATAGAACTTTTAAAACATATGACTACAGATAATTTCATAGAGAGCTGTAAGGTATTACATGTTAAATATGGCTTGAAGTATGGACAGATAGCTGAGGCAATGAGGATAGCTAAGCCTACTATGTACGCTATAGGTAATGGTAGTTTTATTCCTAGTGAGAAACTAATGGAGGCTGGGATAACAGCTATCAAGGAGTATTATTTAGGACAGTATTACGCTGAGATATTAGAGAGGATATAAAACGTCCTCTCTAGTAAAAAAGAATTTTGAAAAATGATATAAACAGTAGCTAGGTAAATCATTCATATTCTTTAGTAGAATATAATTAGGTAGAGTAAAGTAAAAATATGACTCCGAATTATTAATAATATATTGTATAATATAGGATATATTAATAACTTGGAGGGAATTGTATGGCTCATAAGAATAAATGGCTTGATGAAATAATTGAAGCTATAGAGGAATTAGGTGGACATGCTTTTTACAAGGATATCTATGATAAAATAATAGAAAGAGATAATATGGATTTAGTACAAAATAAGAGTTGGACAGCTTCAGTTCGTGGAACTATAGAAAGATATTCAAGTGATAGTGATGTTTATAATGGGAAAATGGATATTTTTTATTCTGTTGAAGGAAAAGGAAAAGGACATTGAGGATTAAGAAATTTTACACCAACTATAAAGAATATCGATATTACAGATGATGATTCTGGGTTTCCAGAAGGAAGAAAAAGGCTTAAACAGCACGTAGTTAGAGAAAGAGATCCAAGGGTTATAAAAAAGGCAAAAGATATGTTTAAGGAGAAAAATGGTAAGATATACTGTGAGGTATGTGGATTTGATTATGAAAGTGTTTATGGAGAAATTGGAAAAGATTATATAGAGGGGCATCATATAAAACCAGTATCGGAGTTAGAAGAAAATGAAGTTACTAAGGTTGAGGATATTGTTTTGGTTTGT
The DNA here is from genome assembly GCF_021044725.1 of Clostridium sp. NSJ-145. Classification (NCBI taxonomy): domain Bacteria; kingdom Bacillati; phylum Bacillota; class Clostridia; order Eubacteriales; family Clostridiaceae; genus Clostridium; species Clostridium sp. NSJ-145. The sequence continues at coordinate 25,538 of NZ_JAJNOS010000001.1, read as the reverse complement.
GCAAACTGTCATAGAATGTTACATAGAAAAAGACCTTGGTTAAGTAAAGAAAAACTTAAATTACTAATAGAAAGTAAGATTTCAATTAAAGAGATTGAGGTTCCTATAAAAGAGACTAACGTATAAATATCAATAGATTAGTTGTAAGATAAGCAAATATATGGTATATTAAATTTGATAATGAATTTATAACAGTTAAGGCAACTAATATCTAGTGGAAAACTATTAAATCTGTTATAAAATTTAGTGAGAAATTAGCAGTATCTAACGCTGATGAAATACAGGCTAAACTATCCTAAAGCTAGAAGTTGCTTGGGGTAGAGGACAAGTAGAAGCTATCAATAAGTTATTTGGTTATACTGTACACAATGAAAAAGGTAAGCCAACAAATTCAGAATTTATCGCTATAATTGCAGACAAGCTAAGACTTAAGAATAAAGTTTCTTAATAATTAAAAAGCTAAATAAGAATGGTTAAGACAGCAACTAATTTGTTAAATGCATTTTAGTTGCTGTTTTTTATGTTATTTGATTATTATTGTTTTATAACTTAATAGTAATTTAGTAATATAGATAAAAAAGAGAGGGATAATATAGTTAAAATTATAAATTTAAAATAATAGTTAAAAAGAAAGTAGGTATAAATTTGAGTACATTATTAAGATATATAATTGATCATCTTTTAGCTGATGCTAAACCATCAATTTATTTAAAAAGTATTAAAGAATCATTAAAAGATACACCTTTAGAGATACTGATAGAATTAGAATCGGTAGAACAAGAAAAAAAACACCATCCAGAAGGAAATGTGTGGAATCATGTATTATTAGTTGTAGATCAAGCTGCTACTATAAGAGAGTATGCAAATAGTCCTAAGAGTCTAATGTTAGCAGCTTTATTACATGATGTAGGAAAAAAAGCAGCAACTAAAAAAAATAGAAGCGGTAGATGGATATCTTACGATCATGATAAAATTGGAGCTGACTTAGCTCGTAAAATATTAAAAAACTACGATATTAAAGAAGATGAAATTGATAAGGTTTGTAATATGGTTAGATATCATATGCACCATTTATTTATTATAAAAAACTTACCTTATGGAAATGTTGAAAGCTTGATAAATGATGTAGATATTAATGATATGGCATTATTATTTATTTCTGATAGATTAGGAAGAAATCAAGAAACATATGAAGAAAAGAGTAAGGAAGTTTTAGATGTACTAGAAATCTTAGATATTTTAAAAAGAAATTATAATGTAGATGTAACTCAAGCTAAGGAAAATGTTGAAAAAATACTGAAAAATTTAAATAAATAGTATTTTACATATATTCACTTATGAATAATACTGTTAATCTCGTCATATTATTCAATGTAGAATGATTTTGGAGGGATTAAAATGAATATAATTAATAAGGCACAACATAATTATAAAGAAAATAAAATATTTTATTTTATGGTATTCATATTTTTTTGTGTAGGAATTACTTTAGGAACTTTTATGGTTAAGTATATGAACTATAATGATGCTACTGACTTAACAGATTACTTTTTAACTTTTACTAAAAGTATAGTTTCAGAGCAAGTTAACACAAAAGTTTTATTACTAGATGTCTTAAAGAAAAATTTGATTCTGCTAACAGCAATCGTATTATTTGGCTTTACAATCTTTGGTGCCCCATTAATTTTATTAATAGACTTAATTAAGGGATTTACCTTAGGTTATACATTTAGTTTTTTATTAACTAGCTTTGATGGAAAGGGAATTTGGCTTGCAGTAGCATCGACTTTACCTCAGAACATAATTTATATACCATGTTTCATTGCATTAAGTATAGTTTTTATACAATTTTCTTCAATGAAACTTAGAGATAGGTTCTTTAATAAAGGAAAAGTAAATACAATAGTAGAGAAGGAAATAATTTTTAAAGTAGGGGTATTCTTGTGTGTATTTATTGTTGGTACGATAGTTGAAACTTATCTCTGTCCAAACTTAATTAAGTTTATTTTAACAAATGTTTATAAAATTGTTTAACAGAATATAAATATAGAGGGAAATATAAAAAAATGTCGAATTATATAAATTAGATGGGAATGGGGAGAATTATGAAAGAGATAGTAAACGAGTATAGGGAATCATTGTTACAAAGCCATAAAAGTGAAAATACTGTTTATGCATATGTTACAGATGTAAATTTATATATTAAATATTTAAATAGCAAGGATATTTATCTAAATGAATCAGATAATAACACAGTATCTGATTATATACAATATCTATTAGATGAAGGGAAATCTGAAAGGTCAATAAATAGAATAGTAATTAGTTTAAGAAGTTTTTATAATTTTTTAAAAGATCATAAGATAATAAGAGATATTCCTAAAATATATTATAAGGCAACTGATAGCACAAAGAAACTTCCAGAAATTCTTACAGTTGAAGAAGTTGATAAGATAATAAAGGTAGTGGATAAGGATTGTAATAAAGGTATAAGAGATAACGCACTATTAGAACTTATGTATGCAACTGGTATGAAGGTATCAGAAATAATAGGGTTAAAAGTAGAATGTGTTAATCTTGATTTATCATACGTTGTATGTCATGATAATAGAAATTATGAAAGAGTAATTCCTATTGGCAGAAGTGCTAAAAATGCAATAAAAGAATATTTAAAGATAAGAGATCTTATTGCAGCAAGTGGAGTTGATAATCTTTTTGTAAATCTTAATGGTCAACAATTAACTAGACAAGGTGTATGGAGAATAGTAAAAGAGTATTCTCACAAAGCTGGAATAAAGAAAGATGTAAACTTAAATACTTTCAGACACTCATTTGCTGTACACTTATTACAAAATGGAGCTAATGTAAGAGCAGTACAAAAATTATTAGGAAATCAAGTCCTAACATATATGGATACTTACTATGAAATAATAAACAATGATAAGATAAATTTAGTTTACAAGAACTCCCATCCGAGAGCATAAGGCAATAAGACATGAGTATAGGGAGCATATTTAAGAGTAGGAAAGGAGAAACAAAAATGAAGAGAGCTATACTAGTTATATTAGATAGTTTAGGAGTAGGAGAATTACCAGATGCAAAGGAATATGGTGATGTTGGAAGCCATACGCTAGACAACATATATAAAGTTTGCGGAAGATTAAATATTAACAATTTAGAGGAGCTTGGTATCGGAAATATAGAAGGCGTTAATGGACCTAATAAATGTGATAGTCCAAAAGGATCATATGGTAGAGCTATGGAACTTTCTAAAGGTAAAGATACAGTTACTGGACATTGGGAAATCGGAGGGGTTATCTTAGATAAACCATTAAACACATATCCCGAAGGATTCTCAGATGAAATAATAAATGAATTTTTAGAAAAAACAAATCAAAAAGGTATATTAGGTAATGTAGTTGCTTCAGGGACAGAGATAATTAAAGAATTAGGTGCAGAACATGTAAAAACAGGATACCCAATAATCTATACTTCTGCAGATTCAGTATTTCAAATAGCAGCTCATGAAGAAGTTATTTCCATAGAGGAATTATATAAAATGTGCGAAATTGCAAGGGAAATGTTAGTAGGCGACAAGGCTGTAGGTAGAGTAATCGCAAGACCATTTATAGGTGAAGAAGGTAACTTCACAAGAACATCTAATAGAAGAGATTATGCGTTAAATCCATTTTCTAAAACTATGCTTGAATATTTAAAAGAAAACGGTAAAGAAGTAGCAGCAGTAGGCAAAATAGAAGACATTTATAATAAAGTAGGTGTTACTAAAGCTGTGCATACTAAAAATAATATGGATGGCGTAGATAAAACATTAGAATATATGAAAGAAGTAGAAGAGGGATTAATCTTTACTAATCTTGTAGATTTTGATATGTTATATGGCCATAGAAATGACGCAAAAGGTTACGGAAAAGCTATAGAAGATTTTGATGGCAGATTACAAGAAATATATAACAATATGAGCGATGATGATATGCTTATAATTGCAGCAGATCATGGTTGTGACCCTACAACAGATAGCACAGATCACTCAAGAGAATATATTCCAGTATTAGTTTATGGTAAAAAACTTAAAGGTGGAGTAGATTTAGGAACAAGAAAAGGCTTTACAGATATAGGAAAGACTATTTTAGATTTCTTTAATATAGATAATGAAATTAAAGGTGAAAGCTTTTTAGATAAGCTAAAGTAGTTTCTTAGGAGGAATATTAATTATGAGAATGTATGACATAATAATGAATAAAAGAAAAGGTAATGAATTATCAAAAGAAGAGATTGATTTTGTTGTAGATGGATTTACAAAAGGTGAAATTCCAGATTACCAAGTTTCAGCTTTGTTAATGGCTATTTTCTTTAATAAAATGAATAAAAGAGAAACTGCAGATTTAACTATGGCTATGGTAAAATCAGGAGATGAAATTGATTTAAGTAAAATTAATGGAATTAAAGTAGATAAACATTCAACTGGAGGAGTTGGTGATAAAACTTCAATCTGCTTAACTCCTTTAGTAGCATCATTAGATGTGCCTGTAGCTAAAATGTCTGGAAGAGGTTTAGGACATACAGGAGGAACTATAGATAAGCTTGAAACATTTGAAGGATTCTCTGTAGAATTAACAGAAGAAGAATTTACTAATAATGTTAACTCAATAAACATAGCAATTATGGGGCAAAGTGGAAACCTAGTTCCAGCTGATAAAAAGCTATATGCATTAAGAGATGTTACAGCGACAGTAGATAATATGTCTTTAATAGCATCAAGTATAATGAGTAAAAAGATAGCTTCAGGAGCAGATGCCATAGTTTTAGATGTAAAAGTTGGAGATGGAGCTTTTATGAAAACACCAGAAGATGCTAGAAGCTTAGCACAAGAGATGGTTAACATAGGTAATGCTTTAGATAGACAGACTATAGCTGTAATATCTGATATGGATCAACCTTTAGGATATGCTATAGGAAATAGCTTAGAGGTTAAAGAGGCTATAGAGCTATTAAAAGGTAATGGGCCAAAAGACTTATTAGAATTAACTTTAACTATAGGTTCTAATATGTTAGTATGCGCAAAGAAGGCTAATACTGTAGAAGAGGGAAGAAAATTATTACTTCAAAACATAGAAAATGGTAAAGGCTTAGAAAAGCTAAAAGAATTTATAAAAGCTCAAGGTGGAGATGTGGCACCAATAGATAACTTAGATCTTTTACCAAAAGCTAAATTTATTGAACCTGTAGTAGCACAACAGGATGGATATATAACAAAAATTAAAGCAGAAGCTTTTGGGCTAATAGCAATGGAATTAGGTGCAGGAAGAGCAACTAAGGAAAGCGAAATAGATTTAGCTGTTGGTATAGTTTTAAATAAGAAACGTGGAGATAAAGTTTCTAAAGGTGATATTCTAGCTTATATTCATGCAAATAACGAAGATAAGATAGAAAAAGCTAAAAAGGATATATTAAGCAATATAACTATAAATGATAGTTATGACTTAAATATTCCAGTAGTATATGAAATAATTAGATAATTATAAAAAAATATGATAGAGAGAAATAATAATTCTTTCTATCATATTTTTATTTCTTTTGGTAATAATAAGCTTGAAAGGAGGAACATAGATGAACAAAAATTTTATTAAAATTATTTCTTTTGTACTTTTATGTTTATTATCTTTAAGCAATATTACAGTTAGCGCAAGCTTAAATGGAGAAAACTTAGAGGAAGAATTCTACGATGAAATTACTACTAATTCAGTGTATGAAGAGGGTAATATAGTAGTTGAAGCGAGAAGTGCACTTTTAATGGAGCCAATAAGTGGCACTATTTTGTATGAAAAAAATATAGATGAAAAGTTTGCTCCAGCGTCAGTTACAAAAATAATGACAATGCTTTTAGCTATGGAAGCTGTAGATAGTGGTAAAATATCTTTACAAGACAAAATAACTTGTAGTGAAAATGCTAAAAAAATGGGTGGTAGCACAATGCTACTAGATACAGGAGAAGTAAGAACAGTAGAAGAAATATTAAAAGGAATTGCTATTGCTTCAGGAAATGATGCTGCAGTTGCTATGGCGGAGTTTTTAGGTGGTACAGAAGAAGCTTTTGTTGAAATGATGAATAAAAGAGCACAAGAGCTGGGAATGACTAATACAACTTTTAAAAATTGCAATGGATTACCTGTAGAAGGACATCTTTCAACCGCACGTGATATTGCAACAATGTCAATGGAACTTTTAAAACATAAAGGTATTTTAAAGTATACTGGAACATACATGGAAACAATATCAGAAGGTCGTAAAACTCCAATAGAATTAGTAAATCATAATAAGTTAGTTCGTTTCTTTAATGGATGTGATGGTCTAAAAACAGGATTTACTGATGAAGCAAAATATTGTATTTCTGCAACAGCAGTTCATGATGGTGTAAGAATGTTAAGTATAATTATGGGTGCGCCAACATACAAGGTGCGTAATAGAGATGCTAGCATGCTTCTAAATTATGGTTTCTCAAAATTTGAAGGCAAAAAGATTTTTGATAAAGATGCTGATGTAGAAAAGATTTATTTAGGCAAGAATACCGACAGATTCTTTATAGCAAAATCTCAAGATGATTTAGTTATTGTAGTACCTAAAGGAACTGATGGTGAACCAACAACTAAAGTGGTATTAGATGAGTTAAAAGACTCATATACTATGGGAGAAGTTGTAGGAAAATGTGAAGTTTATATGGGAGAAAACAAAGTTGGTGAAGGATTACTTTATGCAGATAGAGATGTAGAAAAAGCTAATTTCCTAGATAACTTCAAATATAATATGAAAAATCTATTTAAAAAAGGTATCTAATAAAAATTTGAGCACATAATATACTAAATTTTGTATATTATGTGCTTGATTTGTTTATACAAATATGCATTATATGATATAATCAAGCTATAGGAGTGGATATTATGAAAAGAATAAGTATTTTAGCTTTGATTATAATTACTATGCTAACTATAGGTTGTAGTAATAAAAATAAAGAAAGTATAGATAACAATGGAATGTATACAGAAGAAGTAGAGAAAGATGAAGAAATAATTGAAGAAAATTATACTGTATTTAATTGTTTAGATAATGTTTATGAGAAAAATCAAGATATTACATTATACGAAAAAGGTGAGGAAGTATTTAATAACTTAACTAATAATATATATGAAACCGGTAAGTATATGGAAGTAGACTATGCTAATGATTTTATTGAGAAATATTTATCTGGAGATCAAAGCGTTTATAATTATTTAATAACTCTTGATGATAAATATGATGTAGGATATAAAGAAGCTAATAATGATGAAAAAGATAGATTAAAAGAATCATTACAATTTTTAAGAGAGCAGATGTATTTAAATAATGAAGATCCAATTTATTTTAGGCTTTCTAAAGTTAGTTATGATGGACAAGTTGATGGAATAAAAGATTCAGTTATTTTAAATATGACTGGATATATTTCAGGGGATAATATTAACTTTTTATCTTTATCAAAGTTTACTATTACTATAGTTCAAGATAAAGACAAGTTATTAGTTAATATTATATAGAAATTATAAGTATTGTTTTAAGCAATAGGCAAGATGAATAACTTATAATTTACAATAAAAAATTAAAAATTTTTGGAGGAGAGTATATGAAGGTAGCGTTAATAGCCCATGATAAGAAGAAAGAAGAAATGATAGAATTTACTAAGAAAAATGAAGACATATTAAAAAATATGGATTTAGTTGCTACAGGAACAACAGGATTAAGAATTATGGAGAATACATCTTTACAAGTTAAAAGATTTAAGAGTGGACCATTAGGAGGAGATCAACAAATAGGGGCTTTAGTATCTGAACATGAAGTTGATATGGTAATTTTTTTAAGAGACCCACTTACTGCACAACCTCATGAACCAGATATTAGTGCATTATTAAGATTATGTGATGTTTATAAGATACCACTAGCAACAAATATTGGAACTGCAGAGCTTTTACTAGAGGCAACAACTATAAAGTAGTTAAATAAATACATAATAAAAAAAGTCAGCTTTGCTGGCTTTTTTTATTTTAAATATTTATAGCTAAATTTTAATATTAAGTACCATAATAACATTGTAATTAGGAATAGGAATTGTAGATTTATAAAGTAAAAATATCCTTCTCCTATGTAAGATAAAACAGAATCTTTAGCAGCATAATTTGAAGTAAAGCTTACAAACATATAATTCGAACCGTATATTTCGTTAAATATACCAAGACAAATTCCTAGAATTTCAGTTAGAAATATAACTTTAAAAGTATCTTTTATAGTTACGGTATATTTGTAAATAAAAATAAAATAGATTGGAATTAAAATGATAGATAGATGACAAATCATAAATTGGTAGTATCTAAAATATTTAAATGAAAGATCTAATTCAGGTGCTAAAAGGCTACTTATTCCACCTAATACACCGGTAAAGACAACAAAATTAAACAGATTTTTATTTTTAGTAAAACATAATATTATACAAAGGATATTACTAATAAAGCAAATATGAAGAGGGAGATTATATACAGTTACTCCATTACTAGACCATTCTAATATATAGTAAAGTGTTAGAAAAATTGAAGATATTATAGCAAAAGAGTATCTAAGTTTTTTATCTAATAATTTATTATTTCTGAGTTTATTCCTCATTAAATAAAGTGCAATTATTATAAATATAAGAATAACGATAGGGGTGAACTTTTCAAAGAAAGTTATTTGATAATTTACCTCTATGTTACTTAAGCTAAAAAACTTACTCATAAACACCATCCTTAATATAATAATTATTATATTAAAGTATATAAAGATACAGGGATAATATGATAAAAAAAGTTACTTTAAACATATTTATAATATCAAAAACATAAAATGGTTTAAGGATAGTAATTAGAGGATGTGAGTAAAAATGAAAGTTAAAGTAGATGTATTTTCAGGTTTTTTAGGCGCAGGAAAAACAAGACTTATTAAAAAGTTAATTAATGATAAGTATTATAGAGAAAAGATAGCTATAGTTGAAAATGAATTTGGAGAAGTAAGTATCGATGGTGCTATTTTAAGAGAAACAAACACTGTAATTACAGAGATTAATTCAGGATGTATTTGTTGTCAAGTAAGTGGAAATTTTAAAAAAGCTATATCTAATATTATTAATAATTATGAAGTTGATAGGCTTATAATTGAGCCTACTGGTGTCGCTAAACTTAGTGAATTAAAAAGAGTATTTGAAGAAAAAGAACTTAGTGAAGTTGTAGATATAGATAAATTAATTACAGTTGTAGATGGAGAAAGATTTTATATATACTTAAATAATTTTAGAAAGTTCTTCGTAGATCAAATTAAAGCTGCTGATGTAATAGTTATTAGTAGGGTACAATTTATAGATAAAGATAAATTGGATAAGATAGTAGCTGATATTAAAACTTTGAATTCAAAAGCTATAGTAGTAGATAAAGAGTGGAGTAAAGTAAATGCACAAGAACTTATTCCAATAGGAGAGCATAGGAAAGGTGATAATAAGATTTTTAGAAGAGCCTATGTTAAAAATAATAAAGGAGTATCAGCTCATATTGATTCTGCAGATGATACATTCCAAACATTTGCTATGAGCTTAAATAGAGCAATTTCTGAAAAAGAGCTTATTAGTAAATTTAATTTTGTAGCTAATACACATAGCTTTGGGGAAATTATAAGAGCTAAAGGTATAGTAAAACTTAATGATGAAACAATGAAGCAATTTGATTTTTCTTTAGATGAATTCTCCATTGAAGCTGTAAATTATGAAGGTGATGGGATTATATCTTTTATCGGTGTAGATTTAAATAAAGATGAAATAAAAAGATTTTTTCAGTAATAATAGGTGAAATTATGAAAGTAAAACTAGATATTGTCACAGGTTTTTTAGGAAGTGGAAAAAGTGTATTTATAAATAATATTATTGCCGAAACTATTACAAATGATGAAAAAGTGGTAGTTATACAATTAGAAGATGGTGAAACAAAGATAAGAAAAGATTTTATTAATGTTAAAACTTTTATGTATGATGATGAGATTTGTAAATTAGATTCTTTTATAAATAATACTATAGAAGAATCTAATTGTACAAGAATCATAATAGAGTATAATGGAACAGAATCTTTTGAAGAATTACAATATACTTTAAGTATCCATAATACAAGAAAAAAATATAAGATAAATGATATTTATTTTATAGCTGATGCAAATGTAATAGAATCTTATATTTTAAATATGGGAGATTTTATTATACCTGCTTTAGAAAGTAGTAATTTAATACTTATAAATAATTGTTTTGACAAAAAAGAGGACAAGATTAATGAAATTATATCATTAATAAAGAAGATTAATTTAAACGGACATATTTTAAAATGTGAAAATAATGAAGATATAGGAAATACAATAATGAAAAGTAACTTATTTAGTAAAAAAAGAATTAAAAGATTATATATGAACATAAGGGGAGAGAGAAATTAAATTTTAGAAAAGGTGTGGTATGGTGGATACAAGTATTTTAGAGAGTTTTATATGGAGCTTTTTAGGTATAGTGGTAGAATCGCTACCATTTATAATAATAGGCTCCTTAGTTTCTGCAATTATTCAAGTATTTTTAACAGAAGAATTAATAAGAAAGTTTATTCCTAGAGTGAGTATATTAGGTTATTTAGGAGCTGTTCTTTCAGGGATATTGTTTCCAATATGTGAATGTGCTATAGTACCAATTACTAGAAGCTTAATAAAAAAGGGGTTACCAGTAGGTATTGGAATTAGCTTTATGCTTGCTGTGCCAATAGTTAACCCAATTGTTATAATGTCTACATACTATGCATTTCCGAATAATATATCAATAGTATTATTAAGGACATTAGGTGGTGCATTAATAGCTTTGTTAGTAGGTTTAATTATGGGGTATTTATATAATGGTAAAAAGAAAGAAGTTATTTTAAAAGAAAATATAATGACAATTAGATGTGATTGTTGTGTAAGTAATAAATTTGCAACAACCAAAAGTGAGAAAATATTAAATCTAATAAATCATGGATCAAATGAATTTTTAAATATTAGTGTGTATTTCATAATAGGTGCATTTATATCAAGCATATTTGTAGCTTTGATGAATAATGAAGTAATAGCAAGAATAAATACTAATAATTTAGTTGGTGTTTTATTTATGATAGGCTTATCTTTTATATTGTCATTATGTTCTGAAGCTGATGCTTTTGTAGTTAAAGGATTTTTAAACAACTTTGGAGTCGGAGCAATAGTAGGGTTTTTGATAATGGGACCTATGATGGATTTAAAGAATGCGTTTTTGGCTTTTGGGGTATTTAAGAATAGGTTTGCTTCTAGATTAATTTTAATTATAACAATATTAGTTACAGCTCTTGCTTTACTTATATCAATACTGTAAAGGAGGAAGAATATGAAAAAATTTAATATGGATGAGTTTATTTGGTTTATAATTCAGTTAACACTTATTATATTAATGATATATTTAAAGGTATCAGGAAAGATAACATACTTTATAAGTAGTAAAATGATGATATATTTCAATATGTCTATAATAATTTTAATGTTGTATGCTTTGGCTCAAAGTAGAAAAATATTTACAGTGAGAAATAGGAATTATATTACTAATAAATTTTATCCTATACTTTCAGTAATTGTTTTATGTGCAGTATTTTTATATGTTATGCCTAATTACAAGAGTTTGAAAGCTGTGGAAAATAATGTAAGTATGCTCGATGAAAATATATATGAAGGTATGATAAAAGTAACTAATGATAACTATGAAATTTTATATAATATGGATGAGTATAATAATTCTATTATTGAGCTAACAGGGTTTGTATATGAAACGAATAATGATAATGAAATAATTTTAGGAAGAGAAGTAGTAAGTTGTTGCCAATCAGATAAATCACTAATACAAATTAAAGTTAAGGGAATTAATAATATTAATAAAGGTACATGGGTTAAAGTAATTGGTAAAGTAGAATATATTGATGAAACATACTTAGAATGTATAGAATACGAAAAGATAGATGAACCAATTGAAATATATTTTCATGAAAAGCTATAACGCTTGTTCTTTTTTATTAAAATTGATATTATAGTTATAGCATTTAACTGTAATGAGGTGAGTTATATATGGAATTGCTAAAGATAAAAGTAGCAGATTTCGAAGGACCCTTTGATTTGTTATTACATTTAATTAAGAAAAATAAGATGGATATATATAATGTAGAAATATATAAAATAACCAATCAATATTTAGAATCTCTTAATGAAATGAAAGAGATGGATTTAGAGATTACATCTGAGTTTGTAGTAATAGCTGCAACGTTAATTGAAATTAAATCAAAGAAGTTACTTCCTAAAGTAAAGGAAGAAGAGGAAGAAAACGAAGAAGATATCGAAAAACGCTTAATGGAAAAACTTATAGAATATAAGAAATTTAAAGGTGTATCTGAATTCTTTAAAGAGAGATATACAAGTGCTGGAGAGGTTTATAGTAAAAAGCCGGAAGTAATAGAAGAAGTAGAAAAACCAGAAGAAAAAGTGGTTGAAAGCTTTGAAGATATTTTTAAAAATATTACTTTGTTAGATTTATATAATATTTACAATAGAATACTTGAGAATTATAGAGAAAAACAGAATGTTGCAAATGTAGTTCAAAAAAGAATATACGTAGATAAATATAAAATAGAAGATAAAATGAATACTCTAATTAAAAAGTTTGAAAATGATGAAGTTGTTGAGTTTTCATCTATTATGATGGAAAGTGAATGTAAAATGGAAACAGTAGTTACATTCTTAGCAGTACTTGAACTTATTAAAATAAGAGTAATAAAAGTTTATCAAGAAGATAACTTTGGAAATATACTAATGAAAAGAAGAAGGGAGAATGAATAGGGTGGATGAAAAACAGTTTGAGTTTGAAGAAGTATCTATTAAGCCTAAAATGAAGTCTGCAATAGAGGCCATGTTATTTGTAAGTGGAGAGCCATTACCGGCTAAAGAATTAATGGCAAACTTAGAAATAGATAATAAGCTTATACTAGAAATAATAAATGAAATGATGGAAGAATATAAAAAGGAAGATAGAGGACTTAGATTAATTGAGATAAATGGTGGATATCAGTTAGTTACTAAAGAAGAAAATTCTGATTATATTCAAAAGTTATTAAAAAAGAATAGAAAACATTCATTATCACAAGCCTCAATAGAAAGTTTAGCAATAATTGCTTATAAGCAGCCAATTACAAGAATTGATATAGATGAAATTAGAGGAGTAAAATCAGAATCTGCTCTTCAAAGATTAGTTGAAAGAAGCTTAATAAGGGAAGTAGGAAGACTAGAAGTTCCAGGTAGACCAATTCTTTATGGAACTACTGATGAATTTTTAAGACAATTTGGATTAAAAAATCTTAAAGAACTTCCATCATTAGATCTTTATGAAGATAAGGATACAGAGGAATCAATAGAATTAATGGATCAAGTTTTTAAAGATATAGATAAATAAAAGATAGGAGGAATCCTATCTTTTATTTTTAAATGTAGATAAAAATTAATTAATAAAGGAAATTAATATATTTATAAGATATTTATAATTACATATTAAAGGTCGTTAAGGTTATTATTATTTGAGTTATTTAGTGGTTCGTTATTAGACTTAAATAAACTCTTAACTGATTCTAAAAAATCAGGAATTGAATCTACAATTCTATCTACTGTTGTATCATAATCCATAGGTAACAACTTAACGCTATCGCCTCTTATAACTAAAAAGGCTACTGGTTTAACACTTACGCCTGCACCAGAACCTCCACCAAAAGGATATTTATCAAAATCATCTCTTTTAGCTAAAGTTCCAAATTCACTTCCACCAGAAGCAAAACCAAAAGAAACTTTTGATATTGGAACTATATAATTCCCGTCAGCGGTTTCTATAGTATCACCAATTACGGTATTTACGTCTATCATATCTCTTAAATTTTCCATAGTACTTCTCATAAGATTCTCAAGTTCGTGTTTATTTTCCATAGCTTTGCCCTAAAACTATAGGGACACCTCCTTTTTTCGTATCAAAAACAATATATAGATAATTTGTGCAAAATTAAAAGTAATTATACAATTTAAAGTCAAATTAATATTAAATTTATTTTTGAAGTTTGGATTTAAGGAATAGTTAAATTTTTTTACTTTAAAAAAATCAGAAAAAACTTTAAGGAATATAAAGTTTAAATTGCTAAAAAATCCATATGACATAGCAGTTAATGCAGCGTCACTAAAACTATAATTTCCTAAAAGGGAAAATTTTATTGAAGGCTTAAACTTATTAATTTTTAGCCTATAATAAACTTTTTTCATTGAAAATGATTTTTTATTACTTTCTTTATTTTTAGTTTTAGCATTATTTACTTTTTGATTTTTATTATTTTTTTTAGAAGAATTAGATTTACGATTTAGTAATTTACGTATGATACCATCATTATTAGAATAAAGATTAATTCCATATAGTTTTAAATAATAATTATCATTGCTATAATGGGCACTAACCTTTATTGGGATTGGTAATAAAATTATAAAAATAAAGAATAATAATAATATAAAAAAAATCATAAAAATCTCTCCTAAACTCTTTTATGATTATATCCAAAAATATGAAAAATAAACAATAAAATTTATATTGTATTGGGAGTAAAAATAAGATTTTTGAAAAAAATAGATATCAGATAGACAAATGGAGGTGAATAGAATGAATAGGAAAACTATTATAAAGGTAATATGTTCAATTCTATTAATTATGCAAAGTTATTCTATTTGCAGTGCTAGTGTTCTCTTTGAAGAAGATAGTGAAGAAATGGAAGATGAAATAATAATAACAGAAGATAGAGAAATAAATGATGTAGATAATAGCTTAGTTTTAGATAAATTAAGAGTAAATGCAAGAAACGCTATAGCTATAGATGGAACAACAAGACAAATTTTATATGAACAAAATTGTTATGAAGTAGTTCCTATGGCAAGCACGACCAAAATTCTTACAGCTTTAGTAGCTTTAAATGAAGGTGATTTAGATAGAGAACTTACTGTAACTAAAAATGCTGCAAGTATTAGAGGGTCAAAGGTTGGATATAAAGCAGGAGAAACTATTAAGCTAAGAGAGCTTTTATATGGATTAATGCTTAAATCAGGAAATGATGCAGCTATTACTATTGCAGAAGGTTTAGGAGGAAGTATTGAAAACTTTTCTAAGATTATGAATCATTATGCTACAAGCTTAGGGTTAACTACATCACATTTTGAAACTCCTCATGGATTAGATAGCCAAAAACATTATTCATCAGCTTATGATTTAGCTATATTAACTGCAAAAGCTATGGAAAATGATACTTTTAAAGAGATTTGTGGAGAAAAATTAATTACACAAGATAAATATAACTTTACAAGAGAGTATCAAAATATAAATAAAATATTGTGGAAGATACCTGATGCTAATGGAGTTAAAACAGGATATACAGGCGGTGCTGGAAAATGCTTAGTATCTTCAGTTAAGCATGAAGGAAGAAACATAATTATTGTAGTATTAAACTGCAGCGATAGATGGAATGTTACAGAAAAAATATTTAATTATGTTTGTACAAACTATGATTTTAAGAAAGAAAGTAATAGTGAGATAATTAAGTCTAATGCTATTTCTAATTTAGGATCTATCGTTGAAGAAGCGGATTTTCAGTATGGTAGTAAAGAAAAGGCAAACTTAGAAGTTGAAGTTTTTAAACCTATAATGAATGTATTAAAAGGTGATATTATAGGTAAAATTTCATTAAAAGATGAGGGAAATGAAGTTTTAAGACAAGAAATTAGATGCAATAAGAATATTTCAAAAGATAAATACGATACGGTTTTATCTATGAGTCATTCTGATAAAGAAGATACTAGTGAAAGTTAGTATCTTCTTTTCTATTGAAGTAATAATTTGAAATTTAAAATAAGAAAACGATATCTAAAAAAAAGTAATAAAAAATGAAAAAAATATATTCAAATATTGGTTTTATTAGTATACAATGTTAAGTAATAAATAGGAGTGTTGTTAAATAAAAGGAGTTAGGTTATGAAGAAGACTAAAATTAAAGATGTTGAAGTTTTAGCTAGAACAAAATTTTTAAGTTTATATAATGCAAAATATGAAAATAAGAATGGTAGAGAAAAAAATTGGACTATTGCTTCAAGAAAAGGAACTGAAGTTTTAAATGAAACATTACTTCAAGGAAAAGAAGATAAAGTTGATGCAGTAGTTATAGTAGCTTTTCATAAGAGTGAAAAAAAGTTAGTTTTAGTTAAACAATTTAGAGTTCCAATTAATGATTATATATATGAGCTTCCTGCAGGACTAGTTGATCAGGGAGAAGATGCTTTAAATTCATTAAAAAGAGAATTAAAAGAAGAAACAGGTTTAGATCTTGTTGAAATTATACCAGGTATAGGAAGAGATAAAGTTTATTTATCACCTGGAATGACTGATGAGTCAGTAAATCTAGTTTATTGTACTTGTGAAGGTGATATTTCAAAAGATGGGTTAGAAGAGGATGAAGATCTTGAGCCATTATTAATATCAAAAGAAGAAGCTAAAGCTATATTAGAAAGTGATAGTAAAATAGACATTAAATGTCTTATGGTTTTACAATCATTTATTAATATAAATACAGATATCTAAAGAATAGAGGAGATTACTTATGAAGAAAAATGAATATGGTTTATTTACAGCTATTGCTATGATAGTTGGCGTAGTGATAGGATCTGGAATATTCTTTAAGAGCGACAACATTTTAGTTGCAACTGGTGGAAGCATTAGTTTAGGAGTTTTAGTTTTCGGCTTAGCAGCTATAGCAATTATATTTGGAAGTTTAACTATTTCTGAACTAGCGTCAAGAACTTCACAAGCTGGAGGAGTTATAGCTTATGCAGAAGAATCTTATAATAAATCAGTTGCATGTGCATTTGGATGGTTCCAAACATTTTTATATTTTCCAACATTAATTGCTGTAGTATCATGGGTTGCAGGTATATATATTTGTATGTTGTTTGGATTTGAAAGTACATTAAATGTACAAATATTTATTGGACTAGCTATTACAATAGTTTTATTTATTACAAATACACTTTCAGCAAAATTAGGTGGATATTTTCAAAATGCATCAACGATAATCAAACTAATACCTTTAATATTTATAGCTATAATTGGATTAATATTTGGTGATGTATCTAAGGTATCATTTTCAGATGTCACAACAATGCAATCAGCTGGATGGATAACGGCAATTGCTCCTATAGCATTCTCTTTTGATGGATGGATAGTAGCAACATCAATTGGACATGAAATTAAAGATTCTAAAAGAAATTTACCAAAAGCATTAATTATTGCACCAATATTTATCCTACTAGTATATATTATATACTTTGTTGGTGTATCTACATATTTAGGACCTGATGCAGTAATGAGCTTAGGAGATGGACATGTTGACTTAATTGCAAATAAGATTTTAGGACCTTTTGGGGCAAAGATAATCTTAATATTTGTAATAATATCAATTATTGGAACAGTTAATGGATTAATCTTAGGATTAATAAGATTACCATACTCTTTAGCAATTAGAGAAATGTTCCCAAATTCTAAGAATATTTCTAAATTAGATCAAAAAATAAATATGCCACTAAACTCAGCAATGGTAGCATTTGCTTTATGTATTTTTTGGACAATAGTACATTACTTAACTACAAAATTTGGATTATTATCTAATTCAGATATTTCAGAAATATCAATTACTGTAAGTTATGTCATGTATATTCTTTTATATGTAAAAGTGTTTAAACTTGGACGTGAGGGAGAAGTTAAAGGATTATGGAGAGGAACTATAAATCCTATATTAGCTATTATTGGATCTTTAATAATACTTACAGGTAGTTTAGGTAATGAATTATTCTTTGTATATGCATTAGTATGTGGTATGGTTATTTTATCTTCAGTAGCTTTTTGGAAGAAGAGAGCTGGAGAATTAGAATTAGCATAACAAAAGAATTTAGGAGAGATTAAATTTAATCTCTCCTAAATTCTTTTGTAATAAAACAAGTTTTAGAATAATAAGTTAGTAAAGAGAAATAAATTATAATTTTGGAGGAATTAGTATGAAATTGTTTGGAAAGGTTACAAGCAACATAGAGGAAAATGAAAATTTAACTCCAGAAGCAACAGAAAAGAAGGAAAACATACTAGATTTAGAAGTTATAAAATTCGTAATAAATGAATTTCCACAATTAGGAGAAGATATTAAAGATGCATTAGATAACTTAATAAATACTCTGGATAAATCAATTGATATAATTGAAGATAGGTCTACTGAAGTTATAAAAGTAAGCAGAGATTATAAGCTAAGTGGAAAATATCGAGAAACATCACAAAAACTATATGAGATTAATAAAGATATAAATGAATATATCAATTGGATGGATAAAAATCTAAAAAATCACAATGGAAAAAATATAGCAATAGAAAAGGTTGAAAATGTAGAAAAAGAAAAAGTTACTTATGATGAAGAGAATGCTTTAGATGCAGATGAGATAAAATTAGATGATTATATAGAAAAATTTATTTATGAAGATTTTACGGGCTATGAACCATGTAAATTAAAACTAGAAAACTATGAAGAGTGTGTGGATGGTTGGGATGATACTATAGTTAAGACAGCAGATATTCTTAATAAGAAATTCAAATGTGATAAGAATCTTAACTTTAATAATATAAATACTGACAAAAAGGTGATTGGTAAGAAATCAAAGCAAAATGATTCTAGAGATATTATTATAGAAATGTTAGAAGATCACAATATTTCTTTAAGTAATTTTAAGATGTATATAAAAATGGTTAAATAAATATTACTTTTAGTAGTATCAAGTAATATTGGAATTCATTATTATAATGAATTCCTGTTTTTTTTGTTTTAGCAAACTTTATCATTAATTTCTGATAAAGTATTTATTGAAATTAATATCTTAATATCAAAAATTATACTTTATTAAATTATATCAAGTAAGCATTTATCAGAGTTTTAATTATTTAAGTTATAAAAATAATATTTTTTATAATAAAATTTTATAATAAATTACACGTTGTAACATTTTATTATTTTGAAAATAATCTATATAGTGTATATAAATTAATTAAGGAGCTAGCATGTTTAAGGAAGCTATAGATTGCATTGATGCTGGTACTGAGTATTGTCCTTGTCATTTAGCAGCATCTGGAGAATGTATTTTATGTTCACAGCTTCATGGAAGCAACTTTTGTGATTGCTTAAACTGGAAAGGGGTTTGCATATACCAAGAGTTTCATGATAATGGCAATAAACCTAAAGAAGAAAGAAAAGTCTATACTTGTAAGGTAGTAGATAGAATTTTATATGAAGATTCATTATTAATAATTAAATTTGAAGCACCTCATAAATTAGCAATAGATTTGGCTAAACCAGGTAGTTTCATATTTATAAGAAGTGATGAAAATATTTATTACGATGTTCCGATATCAATATTAGAATCTGATATAGATAATAATGTAATCACTGTGATGATTGAAGTAAGAGGTATTAAAACAAAGAAAATATTAGATTTAAAAAAGGAAGGAAATATAGTAATAAGAGGTCCTTATTGGAACGGAGTATTTGGGATAAAGAACATAGAAAAACAAAAAGATAATCATGTTTTGGTATTAGCAAGAGGAATAGGTATGGCACCAATGATACCTGTATTAAAAAAATTAGTTCAAAATGACAATAAAGTTACTTTAATTGTTGATAAGCAACCATTTGAAGATATATATGTTACAGAATGGCTAGATAAGTTAGGACTAATTCCACAAGAGATGAATTTAATTGAAAAGGGACAATTATCACCAGAAGGTAAAGTAGCTATTAAATCACTTATAAAATATAATAATGTATCTTTAATCCATATAGCTGGTGCAGATATATTAACTTATAAAGTAATAGATTATTTAGATGAATTAGAAAGAAAAGATATAGATTTATCATGTTGTAATAATATGAAGATGTGTTGTGGAGAAGGAATATGTGGTAGTTGTACCGCCAGATTTAGCGGTCATAGAGTAAAGCGGCTTTGCAAAGTTCAAACAGATCCGCGTAGTATCTTTGGGGGAAGGAGATTTATATGAAGGTAATTATAGTAGGTGGAGGATGGGCTGGTTGCGCAGCTGCAATTACAGCAAAAAAAGCAGGAGCAGAAGTCCATATATACGAAAAAACAGATTTGCTTTTAGGACTTGGGAATGTGGGCGGTATAATGCGTAATAATGGTAGATATACTGCATCAGAAGAACTTATTGCATTAGGAGCAGGAGATTTAATAAAGCTTACAGATAAATGGGCAAAACACAGAAATATAGATTTTCCAGGTCATAAACATGCAACATTATATGATGTAAATATAATTGAAGGAAAAGTAAGAGAATACCTTTTAGGTATGGGAATAAAACTACATCTCGAAAAGAGAGTAAAGGATGTAGATATTGAAAAAAATAAGATAAATGGAATATTATTAAGTGATGATACTTATGTAAGTGGAGATGTATTTATTGAAACTACAGGTTCTACAGGACCAATGGGTAATTGCTTAAGATATGGTAATGGATGCTCAATGTGCATATTAAGGTGTCCAGCTTTTGGACCAAGACTAAGTATAAGTGCAAGATGCGGTGTTCAAGATATACAAGGGGAAAGAGCAGATGATTCTTTAGGAGCATTTTCAGGATCTTGTAAACTTGCAAAAGAAAGTTTATCAGAAGATGTAAGAAATGAATTAGATCAAAAGGGTGTTGTAGTACTAAAGGTTCCAGAGGAGGATGTAAACTACGATAAGTTAAACAAAAAGGTATGCCAACAATATGCTTTAAAAGAATTTGCAGAAAATATTGTATTACTAGATACAGGTCATGCTAAGCTTATGACAACTTATTATCCATTAGAAAAGCTTAGAAAGATTAAGGGACTAGAGTATGCTAAGTATGTTGATCCTTATGCAGGAAGTAAAGGAAACTCAATAAGATACCTTTCAGTAGCTCCAAGAACTAATGATATGAAGGTAGTAGGGGTAGATAATTTATTCTGCGCAGGAGAAAAATCTGGATTATTTGTTGGTCATACAGATGCATGATGTTCAAAACTGCGAAAGATATTACAGATATAGAAGAATATAGAATAGTTAATGAAGAACTGTTGGAAAGAATTAAAATAGCTAGAAAAATAAAGGGTTTAAGCCAGATGCAGTTAGCTAAAATTAGTGGATTGGATAGAAGCACCATTAATGAGATTGAAAGGAACCCTAATCATAATATTAAATTGGATACATTAAGAAAGTTAATGACAGTATTAGATAATGAAATTTTATTAGATGATTATTGTAAGTTTATACTTAATCAGCAAGAAGTAATACAAAATCTAATTGATAAATTTGGTAAGGAATATTTGTGTAATATATTAGGAGTACATAGATCAACTTTGGAGAGATGGGGGAGTGGTAAGTATCAGGTTAAGAGAAGAGTATTTGAAAAAATTAAATGCATTACATAGTGTAATACAAAGAATGATATCGGATTTTTTCATGTATATTCAGTACCCATCGCCTCCACCAAATAAGAACGCAAGTAAGGATACAATGGTAAAACCTTGATATATCAAGGCTTGGCCATTGTATTTTTCGTTTTAAGGATAAAAATTTAAAGAGTTATAATAGATATTTTAGCCGTTTTTAGGCTTTTTGAGTATTTGTGCACACCTCTTAGTGATATTCTTGCTAGGGGGTATGCATTTTTATGCATAAAGGGGTTAATTAAAAGAGCCAAGCTACATTCCACATATGATAGAATATTAATAAGAGGTGATATTAATGGTAAATATTTTTATTGATACTAACATATTTATTAGATTAATAACGAATAATGATGATAATAAATTATTTGAAGAATTGAAAGTAATGATAGAGGAAGGGATTGTAAAACTGCTCGTACCAGAGATAGTTATATTGGAATTAGAAAAGCAAGACAGAGTAGCTAAAGATAAAATAAAGGAGGAATTTAATTGCCTAAATAAGAATATAAAAGAAGTATCTAAGGCGCTATGGTCTGAAGTTAGGTATATATCAGAAAAAATATCGAACTTAATAGAAGAAGAAAAAAGTTATAAATTGCAAATGTGGGATAATAACTATGAGGATGTAAGAAGGTATCTTACATCAAGTAGTGTTGAATATATAGAATTTACGCCAGAGATAATGTGCAAAGGGGAAAAAAGAATTATTGCAGGAAAATTAGTTAGAGCTAATAGTAATAGCAGTCAGGATTCGTATAATATTGAATCTTTAATTAGTTATTTTGAATTCTTGGGAAAGAATGAAGAAGATGAATTGATAATATGTTCCAATGATATAAAAGATTTTTCAGCAGCTAAGAAAGGTGAAAATGGGTTTTATGAATTACATCCAAATTTTAAAGAAAAGCTTCCTAATACAAAATGCTCACAAACTTTAGAAAATTTAATGAAATATATTAATTATGGATTTGAATATATATATAAGGGAAATGTTGAAATAAAAGACAATAATATTATTGATGAATTATCACTTTTTGATAATATAGATGATGAAAATATATATGAAGATGCAAGTATTAATGAGTTAAAAGAAAATGTATTTATAAAATTAAATTTTACTCAAAAGGAATTAAAAGAGTATAGGGGGAAAGTAATAGATAATATTAAGGGGATTTTAGAAAAATGTAGGTGTTTAGAGAGCTGGAATGATAGGAGTGAATCAAAGTTATATTCTTGGATGGAAAATAGAACAGAAGAAGAAATTGAAATTTCAAAATTGAGTGATATTATATTAATCAGAAGAAGTTTAGAGAAATACTATAATTTGCATTTAGAAGAGCTATAGATAATATTAAAAATGCAAAGAATATATATGTTACCTAATACTACTCACGCAGAGACGGTTGTTAGGCTGATTAAGAAATAGCCTGATATCAAAGGTTTAGCGGATTTTAATTGAATATTGAAGTGTGTTTTATGTTCCCTAAGACTACGGTCTTGGGGAATTTTTGCGTTAGGGGGTCTAAGTATAATTAATTTTCGTGTATTTGTATTGACTACAGCTATAAAAAACAATTACAATATATGTATATTGACTAAGACAATAAAATACAAAATAAGTAAATGGAGGTGATATCAATTATAGGATTGGAGTATATTTTAGCATTATATGATATGCAGCACATTGATTTAGCTGAAAGATTAGGAATTAAAAAGCAAAATATTAATATGTGGATTAAAGGTAAACAAAAGATTCCTAAAAAATACTTACCTGTATTAAAAGAGTTATTTGGAATAAATGGCGATTATTTTAACAAAAATATAAATGAAGTAGACAAACTGGAAATACAAAAGGAAAAACTAAAAAGAGATTTAAATCCAATTATAAAAAAGCAAGAATTAGTATATATAGCTGAAGATATAAATGATATAGTTCAAATATCTGTTTATGATAAAGAAGAAATAAATACAATTGAAAGAACTATTGAAAAAGTAAAGATTATGAATAAATTTAAATCGGCTTTAGAAATTGTAGATCCTAATCCTTATATTGATACATACAAGCTTATGGTAGAAATATTAGAAAAAGGTCAGCATGAAGCTATAGTTCATAAAACTATAGAGGCTTTAGCTCATTACTTAGGGATATTACCAGATAAAATAACTACTGGTGAAGATCAGATGGAATTTGAAAGTCAAATATTTGAAGTATTTGATGATTACAATTATTAAAAATTTGGAGGAATGAAAATGTCAACAGCAAACATTGGTTTTGAGGAAACGTTATGGAAATCAGCAGATAAATTAAGGGGAAGTATGGATTCAGCAGAATATAAGTATGTAGTATTAGGTCTTATATTCATGAAATACATTTCAGATAAATTTGAAACTAAATATGAAGAGTTAGTTGAAGAAGGAGATGGCTTTGAAGAAGATAGAGATGAATACGAAGCAGAAAATATCTTCTGGGTACCAAAAGAAGCAAGATGGGGTTATTTAAAAGATAATGCAAAGGACCCTAAAATAGGTCAAATAATTGATGATGCAATGATTCTTATAGAAAAAGAAAATCCTACATTAAAAGGTGTTCTTGATAAGAGATATGCAAGACCAGAACTTGATAAAAGAAGACTTGGGGAGCTTATAGATTTAATTTCAACTATAAGACTTCATAAAAATGGTGAAAAAGACCTTTTAGGTAGAGTATATGAATATTTCTTAGGACAATTTGCAAGTTCAGAAGGAAAAGGCGGTGGAGAGTTCTATACTCCTACATCTGTAGTTAAAACTTTAGTAGAAATGATAGAGCCTTATAAAGGTAGAATATATGACCAAACAACTCCAAATATGATACAAAGATTAAATATTGAATTTGAAAGAAATCCTTTGATTTCAAGGGAAAATTAGCCTTTTCTAAATTTTAAGTGATTTAGAGAAGACTATTTTTTTATGCCCGAATTTAAAGAAAGTAAAAAATATAGATTTATAATTTAATAGTGAAATTTTTATATGTTGCAGTTAATTAGATAGCTTAATGAAAAAATTATTGTATGTTTTATCATAAGTATTCATATAAAATCATATAAAATCACATCAAATTATTGTAATTTTTTTAATAAAAAGATATAATGTAAAATGTAAAGATATAAATCCAAAGGAGAGAAAATTATGGATGCTGTTGATAAAAACGAAGAGAAGTGGGTTGGCATTGAAGAAGCCGCTAATCATCTTGGAGTAAATAAAGATACTATTAGAAATTGGATAAAAAAAGAAAATGGAATACCTGCTCATAAAATAGGGAAACTGTGGAAGTTCAAATTATCTGAACTTGATGAGTGGGTAAAAAGTGGAAAAAGTGCGATTGAGTAAATCAGAGTAAAAAAATGGAGGTAATGAAAAATGGCAAGTAACCGTGAAAGAGAAGAATTACATAAAGCAATATGGTCTATCGCAGATGATTTAAGAGGATCTGTTGATGGCTGGGACTTCAAGCAATACATATTAGGTATTATGTTTTATAGATATATATCAGAAAATATAACAAATTACATAAATGAAGGAGAAAGAAAAGCAGGAGATACTACTTTTGATTATGCTAAATTAAAAGATAGTGAAGCTGAATATGAAAGAGAAAATCTAGTAAAGGAAAAAGGTTTCTTTATTCGTCCATCAGAATTGTTTTGTAATGTAATGGTGTTAGTATAAAGTAGTGGACACATTAAATCGAACTAAGTAAAATAATATTTAGTTAAGAAAGGATGTGTCCATTATGGGAAAGGGCAGAAGATATGATCAAGAATATAAGGATAT